>CAZLEO010000217.1:0-16467 GCA_964558555.1 uncultured Rickettsiales bacterium
GACGTACACGCTCGATCTCTGCTTCAGTCAATTCCCCCTTCAACTCGTCCATCTGCTCCAGCAAACGTCGCTCATCTTCCGCGTTCAGTATGCCTTGCTCGTGCAGTGTTTCCAGCACTGCCAGCGATTGAACCAGCCGCTCCTGACGTTCAGATTCCGTCATCGTCAAGATATCAGAACTCGTACCCAGCGCTGCATTCGATTCACGCAGTGCTGCATTCAACGCTTGTCCGCTCGCTGTTTCCGATTGACGTGCGAGTTCCCGGTTCAAACCCACCTGCTCCTGCTTGAAAGCCAGACTGCCACCTTCCAGGTTCTTCAGTAACGGTCCCCACTGTTCCAGCAACTCTTCCCGGTCCGCCAGCGATTTGTTCCCAAGTGCCACATCTGCACTCATTTCCGCCATCTCTTCACGGAAACGGGTCAGCAGGTCAACCTTCTCGCCACTGAACATGCCTGGAGTCGAAGTACCACCACCGCCGCCACCACCACCACCAGCAGCTTCCCCCGACTCCAACCGTGCGATCTGTGTCATGAGCACCAGGATCTCTTCCAGTTCCCTGATCTGCGCACGATACCCTTCCAACTGCCTCGCAGACGCTGTTCCGGACGCTGCCTGCATCGCAGCGACAGTCCTGTTTATTTCTGCCTGAACCGCACCTGGATCACCACCACGCGCCAGGCGTGCCTTCTGCCTGCCAAACGCGTTCTCGCTGCCATCACCACCCACGACAAACTTTGAGTCCCAGGCGTTGCGCCCCGAATACCCAGGTCGCCCGCCTGATGCATTTGCAATCGACTCCAGCCTTCCGCGTAACGTCTCCAGCTCTTGCTGCTTCAGCTGGTCCGCCAGGTGCTTGTATTCGAGACCCATCTCCTTCAGCAGCTCAATTCTGCGCTCCAGCTCCGTCAATCCGATCTGGCTGATGGAATTCGCCACTGATCGCATCCAGCTTGCCAGCGGCTTATCGATCAACTCACCGATCCGCAACTTCAGATTATTGAATTCCGCCGCCAGACGTTGCGATTCAATCGCGGACGTTGATTCATCAGCACCCAGCTGCTTCATTTTGCGACGCATCTGGTCGATCGCCGCGGACGTCACATCAGCCGCACCCATCACATTGATCCCCACATCGTCCAGCAACTGCGCCGAACCACGGATCAACCCGGTCACCACACGGTCGATATACTTCTCGAAATCCTGCCCGGTGGACTGTGCGTATGCTGTCACAAACTCAATCGCCGTCACCAGCCCATCAAACCCCAGGTCCGCATTCGTCGCCTGTACTGCCAGCTGCATCAGCTTCAGCTTGCCGATCATCCCGTCTGCAGCTTGTTCCAGCTTGGCAAAGTCTGCCACACCGTCACGTCCGACCGCTTCACTGAGACGATTGAATGTTGCTTCTGCCGTCTTGAATGCGCCCGCCAGCTGCCCGAACTCGGCGACACGTTCCATCGTTCGCAACGCTGCGAACGCCGTCCCCAGCGCTGCGGCTGCGATTCCCACGCCCTTGATTGCGCCTTGCACACGGGTGAGCTCAGACGACGCCTTGCCAGCGCCGTCCACCTTCAGCTTTAACCGTACGTCTTCACCACGTCGCGCCATCAATCACCTGTTGAGTATCTGTCTGCAGTTACTGCCGTATTCTGTCATTAATTGCAGTTAATCAGTCATCCTGATCGTCGGGTGGCCCGGGGCCTGCCCCGGGTTTCAATCGCCCTTGACCTGTCTTTCTACTCTGTACTTACTTCCGCCCTTGACCTGTCTTTCTACTCCGTACTTTCTACTCTGTACTTCAGTTACTTCTCTTCGCCTCTTCCATCTGCCGTTCTCGTTCTGCGTCCACATCAGCCACACCCTGCAGCACCGCAAAGAATGCCAGTACTGGCATCCTCATCCAGACGAAGGGAATTCCGCCGAACCGTTCCGCGAGCCCTGCAGCTGCTGCCCGTGTATCTCCCACGCTTCGTCCGCCACCGCCGCCAGTTTGTCGAGGTTTTTTTTTTGGATCTCGGCAAACATTGCCCCGACCGCACGTTCCCACGGTGTCACCAGGTGCATGCGTAGCGATGCTCCCGCCTTCTGCACCGCAATCCGCCATTCCGGGCTGTCATATACCGGCAGAGCCGGCCATTCCGGACTGTCCGGATCGCACTTCATCTGTGCTGCATCCCAGTCCAGCACCGCTTTCAACTCGTGACGTCTGCGACTCGCTGCCATTGCGAATGCTTCGTCGCTGTCATATTCCTCACGGTCGTCCAGCTCCGGGATCATCATCAGGCGTTCCATCCCCAGCGAACTCGGGATCGGAATCTCGATCTTGACCTGGTTGCCGTCCGCGTCCGTGTCGTACGCTGTGAACACCAGCCGTCCGATGTCCGCTTCCCAGTCAATTCCGAGTGCTTCCGCCGCCTTCTGCCGCAGGTTTTCAAGTATTTTCGTACTCATCCATCACCCATATTTCTTGCCCGTGTTGCCTCTGGCAACGCGGATCATCCATTATCTTGAGACCCAACCGTCACCGTCTGCTTCAAACCCGTGTTGTCCGTGATCGTTTTCCACCCGCTCGTCGCAGTGATCATCGCGTGCAGTCCACCGGTGAAAATCACGTAATCGCCCACCGGCCACTTCGCCAGAACCCACACACCCGCAAACACCAGATCCGCAGCCAGCGCCACCAGGTTCATCCGCATTCGCTGTGATTGAAACCACTTGCCCATCACCACACCTCCACCAGCAAACCCGCACCAGCCGTCACTATGCCCTGCGGTTCCCAGTCCACATTCGCTTCCACCTGCACACCCCACAAATCCAAAATCTCAGCACGTACATGCACATACGGCTGCCATTTCAACTCATCAAAGCTGATCATGCTTCGCAAACCCCCGCCTGCATACAACCAGCCGTCGTCACCGGATCCACTACCCGCCGCCGAGAATTGTATTCCACGGCGTTCCTCGCTCACCTGCGTAACCTGGACCGTCTCTTCACGGTGTTCGCTGCGTCCCTGCTCAAGCATCGCGTGCTCGTCCACATCCAGCCTGAAACGCACTTCCAGCGGTTCCTCACCCACCACCGTCCCTGCCGGGATGATCACCTCAGCCTCGCCTGCGATATGTGTTTCGACCTCGATGTATGTCGTGTCGAATACATCCACCATCCGCGGGATTTCAACAGTCACCGAGTCGTAAACCACAGTCGTATCCGTGTATGCAACACCGCCACCGTAGTCCGAACCGGTCATTTCCGCAACCGTTCCAACCCATATACCGATCAGAAAACTTGCCAGCCAAACACCCCCCACCCACAACACCCGCTTGTGAATCATTTCACCCCCCTCGGGCATTCCACGGATCACTCACCCTGCCGCAATGGATTCGGGCAGGCTTGTGTCGATATCCTTGCCCACGAACCGTAACAGGCCACTCCAGCCAGCCAGCTTGCGTCCATGTACATGATCTATTGGCAGCGGACTGTCCAGCAGCACAACCGTGTCGAATTCGCCGGACGTGTGCCCTGTCCACGGTCGCAGAGTCACTGCCTTTTCCTCGTCCACGATCCAGTTGCACACTTCTGCCAGGTCCAGCCATTCTGCACGTGTACTCTGGTGAATTTTGATCTCACAGTTGAAACGAAATCCGATTGGTGTCCGGATCTTTCGTCCATTATTCGTTCCGGCCACCACCAGCACTTCCGACGAGTTATACACCGGCTCATACCACACCCGCACGTTGCATTCGGACACGATGGTATAATTTTCACCACCGCCGACAGAATGGCTGAACTTGGGTTTCCCTGTACTTGCTGGTGTCGCCGTTGCAATCGACATCCGTCACCCATTTACCATCAGTTTGCCCGTGCTTGCTCGCAAGCGCGGATTATCTACCATCTCGATCTTGCAGGGTGTTGAAGTGCTACCCACCAACCAGCGTCCACACCCAGAACAACCCGCCTGTCAGCAGACTCGCCAGCACAGGTGCCCCGACACGATCCAGCCAGCGGTTTTTCTTGTTCCGCTGAGAGTTCTGTTCCCGTTCCACTAGTCGCAGACGTTCGCCGTATCCCGGGACACCGTTACCGCACACCAGCTCGTGCAATTCACACAGCTTTTCGTGATCTTCCTGTTGCTTATCAACAATCACGATCAGCATTGCTTCCTGTTCAGGTGTCATTTCCGCCCGCCATTTATTTAGACGTCCCTGATCACATCGCCGAAGTCCACACTCAGGTCGTTCGTCTGCTGGTTCCGCACACGGAATTCCAGCTGCAGACCTTCCAGGTCACGCACGCTTCCGCCGAACTTTGGACGTTTGTGCAGCATCGCGTCAACGATCTCCCAGTTGCGATAATCCAGGTGATTACGGCTGATCAGGTCACGTTGTTCGTTCACCAGCAGTAGACGGAAGCTCGGCAGTCCGCCCGTCGGATTTGCTGTGAATGCAATGCGTTCGCCGCCGGTCATGGTATGCCGGTACGTCACGTACACTTTGCCATAGGTAGGCGCTGTGTCGTCATCCGGTGCCAGCTGCAGACCGTACCCAGCGCCCGTGTTGACTACCTTGAACTCCTCGTTGATCGTCACCGTGCCGGATGTTTCATCCAGCACGGTCCCGTCATCCGTCGTCACCCGCATCACTTCCAGCCCGCTGTCCGTGTACGTCAGCGTTACAGCGTAATAACCTGCCATGTGCGCAGCGACAGTCGCTTCCTCACGCATTACAACCTGCTTGACAGCGCTCGTTGCGACACTTTCACCATACATCGCCGCGATCAGTGCCGGCGTCGCTTCCTGGATAGTTGCCGTTGCGAAACGATCGATCCCGACCAGCACCTCGTCGTTCTCATAACTGTCTGCGTGCGGAATCTTGACCGTCTCATCTGCTGCAGGAGTGATCGACCAGTCACTCAACGCGCCGCAGTACAGCCAGAAACTGCCACTCGGAGGCTTGTACGCGATAAATCCAAGCCCCTGCACACGCATATTCGTGTGATACCGTGCACCCATACATCACTCCCGCTTTCCTGGGTGGCCCGGGCCAGCAATGGCCCGGGATATAATCCGTCTGCAGCTACTCCCACAATCTGGCAGTATCAGCAGTTGTTAGCTCGCCGCATCCTTCAGCACCGGAATCTGCGTGTCGCCGTAGTGCTTCACCAGCTGACCTGCGCTGTCCAGCGCAACCTCGAACTCAAGCTCGACCGATCCGGATTCCTTGAATCCGATAGGCTGCGTGAATCCGTTCTGCAGGTAGCAGTGCGTCGCTTCGATCACCTCGTTCGTCACATGTGCACCGGTGCGCTTGTTGATGATCCGGTTGCTCAGGAATACCGTCCACTGTACCGGATCGTCCGTGATCTTCGGCACTGGAATTTCCAGCTTCTGACCGGTAGCTGATGCTCCCGTCGTCGACGACCACGCATATGTCACGTATGCGAATGTGCTCGTGTCGCTGCCGTTGAACGTCAATACCGCACCACTCAGGCTGAAGCTCTCATCCGCCACTTCGCTCGACGCCGCGACCTGCTTGTATTCTTTGCCGTTGCTGCCGATCACCTTCAGGATCTTGATCACAGCCTCGCCGCTGCCGCCGCCGTTCGTCAACGTGATATCGTCTGAGGCGATCGTGCCCTTCTCCATGAACTCGAGGCGTTTGCTGCCCACCTCTAACGATCCGCCCAGGATCTTCGCTTCAAGCTCAGGATCAACAATCTCCGCGTCCATGCGGATCCGGTATCCGATCACATCAGTGCGACCGCGCTGCATGTGACTGTCGCTCGTCCGGAACTGAGACGTTTCCACCAGTTGTTCCAGGCTTGCGCTCTTCACCAGTGCGCCCAGGTGATAAACGCTGCTCGAATCCGCGAACACGACCGCGCCCTCACCAAACCAGCCCTGGTCCTTGTATGTCTGTGCCATCCTTCACTCCTTTACCCGTCGTCGGGTGGCCCGGGGCCTGCCCCGGGTTTCATTCCGTTATCAGTCTGAGTGCCTACCCGCTGTACTGTCCGGGCTGCAGTGTATTCACAGTTCTTTCGATCACAACTTCAAGCTCCGCACCAATCACGAAGCTGTTCTCATCTTCCTGTGCCTCGAACAAATCCCCCGACAAACCCACAAACTCATCCCCCCACCCGTTCGCCACCTGTCCCTCGTCCGCCACACTCACCTGCTGATCCGCCAGCAATGCCGTCCGGATCAGTCCGACAAGGTCCGTCACCTGGTCGAACTCCGGGCTTGATGTCGTGTCCACCTTTACAACCCACACAATCACCGGCACCGTTGCCGTCTGGATCGTGTTCACCCCGTCACGCTCTTCCTCGACGCCTGCTGGTCCGATATCGATCCGCGGCAGGGTATGACGTTTGAACTCGGTTCGCAGTACGCAGTCGATGCTCGCACTCGCGATCTGCGCCGTCACATCAGTGTCCGCACGCAGTACCGCACGCACATTCATGCTCGCGTCCTGGTACGGATTTCCTGTTTCCACGACCGCCATCACTTCTCCGTCCGGGTGGCCCGGGGCCTGCCCCGGGTTTCAATCGCCCTTGACTTAATACTTTCTACTTTCGACTCTGTACTTTGTACTTCCTAGTATTCCGGCTGATAACCTTCCGTCGTCCGCACGATGTACCCGTCATCTTCCATCTCGTCCCGTTCGGTATCTGTCACCTGGTGCCCACGTGCGACCTCGTTTAACGGATCGCCGCTGTCATCCAGCAACACCTTGTCGCCGTTCGAATATTCACGGATCTTCGCACGCCACTGTTCGAGCTGTTTCTCAGTCTTCTCCTCGAACTCGCCCCCGTTTGCCGCGTCCAGGTCGACCAGTAACGCTCCCCCCTCGTTTACCAGACGTTCGACACTTGCCGGGCAGGTTCCTTCCGTTGCCCAGTCGTCCACATCGTCCGCTGAGTGGTACATCTCGGACTGAACTTCCTGCAGTGCGTTCAGCCAGAACACAATCAGCGTTGCGAACGGCCACGTTGTCTGCTGCCCACGTGCGGCTTTGCTTTGCGCACGGACTGCGACCACCCGATCGTCACTGTCGTCAGCGGACCAGCTCACTCGTCACCCCAATCGACAACACTGTCTTCAGGGTGAATTACGCCTTCATGGTTGACCGGAATTTTCAGCTTGATTTTACCCATTGCTGTCCTCATCCGTTTCGTCTGGCTGTTCCTGCACCGGCACCGAAACCATCACTCGTTCGACCCAGCCGTGGTTGAGCGCATCCTGCAGTTCAGCTTCCGTCATCTCGGCTGGCAGCTTCGCTTGCGGCACCCTCACCTTGTACGCTTCAACCTTCGCCGTCTTCGTCCGTTTCGCCATTCCTCACCACCGCAATGCTTTTTGTGTCATCCTGACGGCACGCAGTGCCGAGAAGGATCTCTCGTTTGACGTTTGTTTTTGCATGAAACAGGTGCACCCGGACACACTCCCGCGTCCGGGCCACCCGTTGTAATCAGTTCGCGCTGCGACTGACCTCATATAGGACATTGCCGGAACGCACTACTCTCACTACATCATCCGGGCTGAAAGCAAAATCACCTGCCAACGCCAGCCCTTTTGTTTTGTCGTCATCCAATCCGGTTGCAGCAGCCGTTCCAGTGAACAGCAGGTCCGCAGATGCTCCATCCGGTAGTGTGCTCGCAGTGTCAAAGCTGTCAATCGTTGTGGTGCCGGTAATCGTCACCAGCCCAGCTTCACCCAGCGTTAATGTTGCCGCACTCGCAACCGTCGCAGCGCCTGCATCGAACACACCACCTGCCACAATTCCCGAGACCGTCAGGTTGTCACCCACCGTTGCGTCATCGCTGACCGTTAGATCATCCGAGATCGTCGCATCCTCATCCACCAGGATTGATCCGCGAAACCACGTTCCCGGATTCACCTTCGGATACAGCTGTGCGAACGCTACCGAGACCGCGATCAACACCAGCACGATGCCGAGAATCCATTTACTCTTCATCGTTACCCTCCTCGCCGTCCCCGGCGAACGATCCAAGCCACGCGTCCAGCGCATCAGCCGCAGCTGCCTTTGTCAGGTCACTGCGTAATCCCTGCGCGACCTCAGCAACCGGAGCTGTGTCGAACGAATCAGAACTGGCTCCGTCCAACTGCTCCTGCAACTTCTGAATCAGTGCGTCCTTCGCGTCCAGCACTTCCGCTGTCGGAGCCGGTGCTTCGTACGGGTGTTCCGGATCATATTTATGCACGAATGGTCCGTGCTTATCGCCCTTAAGCAGTGCCTTTGCCGGAACGTCTGGCAGGTCCAGCACATCGCCTGGCTGACGTACCGCCGCTCCGAAGCTCGCACTGCGTATGAATTCAACCTTCATATCAACCTCGTGTGCTGACGGGTGGGACGGGTCGTCAGTGACACGCCCCACACCGCCCTCTTTGTAATCGGGATCTCTCAAATCCCGTCAAGATTAGGTCAGCACGGAGAGCAGGTGATAACCGAAGATTGCACTCACCAGCTCCTCATCCTGCCAGATTGCCGCTTCCACGATTTCGCTCTCACGCTCATCATCCACGTACCGGCGAATACGGATCGGCGCACCATTGCCGTCGTTGATCAGCTCGTTGCCACGTGCCAGCATCACACGGAACTGTGCGGACAGCAAGTGACTGTCCGTGCCCGGATCCTGTTCGTTGTAAAACAGGATCACGGTGTCGTCCGACCAGATACGCGCGAGCGCAGCAGTCTGTCCCGGATTTGCCGTCTGGTTGATTGCACCCGGCACGACCACGTTCAGTCCAAACAGCACAGGAGGCAGATCGCCGTTCAACAGCAATCCCGGTTCCGTGTACTTACGCAGCTCACGGACAGAAGGATCACGCTTCACCGGATATGACACGTGAGGCGGAATCAGGATACCGTTCGCTTCCACACCGCACTGTTTCACGAACGCTTCCTTCGCGTTGTCGATATCCTTTTCGATCTCGGCACCGGAGGCGTCCCACTTTGTCGTCGGCGTTGCGTCGGCGATTGTGGAATCCTGCACGATCGCCTTGACTGCCTTTTCACGTCCGATCCGCAGCTTGTTCACAAGCATGTTCGTCTTGCGCTGACGTTGACGTACGACCACATCTTCCGTGTCTTCCTCAAGCAACGGAATCCGGCTCGCCAGCTTGTGCAGAGTCGCCGAATAGGTGTCCGTGCTCGAAGACAGAGTCACGTAGTGTGGACTGCCATCAAGTGCAACTTCCGTCTCGACATCGTCCGTCAGAGCTTCGTTGCCCAGGAACGTGTGATATTCACCGGATGGTTTCACTACCTGCACCTGGGGTGAAATCACCTCCGACGCAAATCCGCCACCGGTTCCTTTTGTCACCGCCAGATTTGTTAATCCCGGATCGATGAACCACTTGCCCATATTTTCCTCTCTTTCCTTGCTTCATCACTGCTTCGTCACAACCTCATCACGCCACCGCCGCGTGTTTACGCCGCGATGTCGCCGTTGATGCAGTTGATCACAGCCATCACGTGGTCGTCGTCCGCAGACGGTGCCTCGAGAATCTTGCCGACCTTGTAATCACCGGACGCGGCTTCCTCGCACATACCGTCGTCAGTGGTGGCACTCGGTGTCAGCCAGTCGCCCTGAGCGAAGCTCGCAGCTGTCTTGACACGTACCGGTACAATGCCAGTCACGATCACATCCGCGATTGCACCAGACGCAACTGCTTCAAGCACATAGCCGTCAGCATCTTCGCCCTGCGCAGCCGTCATGATCACCGCGCCCGAACTCCACTTCACGAACGATCGTGCAGTAATTGCAGCACCAGCAGCCACTGAAAAAGAGCCCCAGTTCTGGTGACCCGCAAAGTTATTTCCCATCCTTCACCTCACCGCTTATCAGCACTCACCCGAGAGTGCCACTAATTCAAGAGCGAGAGAATTACTCGCCTTTCAATTGCTTCTTCAGTTCACGTTCCGCACGTTGCTGCGCCGCCTCGAGCGTCAGCGTGTCGTCATCCTTCATCAGTTCCTGCGCACGTGCTTCGATCCACGCAGAACCTTCCGCTCCGCTCGCGTTCTCTGGCAACGTGTTCCCGCTCTGTGACGGGTTCTTGTTCCCCTCAGCATGCGCACCCAGCGCCTCAGCCGACAACGTTCCGTCCTTCGACAGTTGCACAGCCGTCTCCAGCAATTCGTTCAGCTTCTCGCCGAACTGTTCGGTGTCCAGGTCGTCCTCGGGATACGCCAGCGCCATCGCACCGTTCACGATCGCCGGTGCAAACCTGCCTTCCAGCTTCGCCTTGAACGCATCCTGCTTGTCTGCAGCACGTTCAAGCTCCATCTCTGCGCGTTTCTCTTCCGCGCTCGCCGCCAACGCTTCAGCCTCATCAGCAATTTGACGTGCGACCTCCACTTCCTTCCCGTACGCCGCTTTCAAGTCGTCAGCCGACGCCGTCTCCGGATCGAACCCTTGTTTCGTCAGGATTTCCACATCCCGTTCGTCGAAAGTCATCTCAACATCCTCCGCACCCTGCCCTGTATCGTTTGGTTTTTCAATCGTTGCACCACCCGTCCACCGCTGGATCAGCCCATCCGCATCGTGCACACTTGCTGCCAGCTGCTCACGCCAGTCGCTGTCCTGGTCCGCGACGACATAATCACCTACCGTCCGCGTCCGTTCATCGATCCCGCTCGCCGGACTCGCGCCAGCGTAAACCAGTGATGCTTCCAGCACTTCTGCGTCCGAACCGGTCATTTCCGCCCACACGAAACACACCTGGCTGTCGTATTCCTCGAACGGCCAGTGACTGCATTCGAACCAATTCTTCCCGCAGATGTTGCACGTGTACCCGCTGGGACGGAATCCTATACTCACCGCGTTCATCACACGTGTTTTGTACAGGTCCACCAGCCGGTCAGCGTGCGGCATCAAGAGCGTTGCACGTCCTGTCACTACCCGTGCACGCGCATTATCACCTGTCAGCCACTTGTCCACGCCATCCGTGAACGCTGTCCCGGTTCTCACCCACCGTCCCAGCACCGGTTTGCTCGTGTCGTGTGCTTCCAGCACCGGGCATCCGGTCAGCATTTCTGCCACCGTGCGCATCTGTTCTGTCCGGAAGCGAAGTCCGTGACTGCACACCAGGTCGTCCGTCACGTGAAACGGGATCACACGCCAACGTTCAGCGTCCAGTTCTGACTCCGGCACCGGGTGGCGCATTAGCGTACCCAATGCCTCCAGATCCTCCTGTTCAGGCAGGAACTGTTCAGCCGCGACCGGTTCGATCGCCAGTACGTCCGCACGCACCACCACGCCTTCCAATTCCCGCGCCGCAATCACCTTTTCCCGCTTCACATCCATTTCAACACCCGTTTATATCCGTTTATCGCTGTTCGTTTTTCGTCTTTAGTCTTTCGAGGAACGAGAGACGTGAGACGAAACCCTCACCCGTTGAACCCCGGTTCAACTGACGGCACTTCATCCTCCGGCGTCCGTTCCAGTTCATCCTCGGGAAATACGCTGATCACGACACACCTGCAGTTGAAATCCCACGGTGGATAGTGACTGTTCCAGAACGGATCGTCCTTCGGCAACCGCAAACCGTCCAGCGCCGCGTGATCAGGACGTGTCCGGCTGTCCATCACCGCCGAATACTCCAGCAGCACCACCGCTTCGTTTGCGAACTGAGACTCACGTTTGCCCAGTGCGAATGCTTTCCCCGTATTCGTCCGGAATACTGTCTCGAGATGGTTGCTGCGATACCCTTCCACAGCTGCCATCACTTCCGACCTGAACCGCCTGAAATCCCAGCCCTCGTTCAACGCGTCCACCAGGCGTGCCTTGAACACCTGCTCGATCGTGATCCGCTCTGTGTATGCGACCGTCAGTGCCCGACGCTGGTGCTTCGCACGCAACTTGTCGAAGTCCGCCCGGGTCAATACCGTCCAGCCTTCCACCTCCGCTGCCGCAGCCAACGGTCCGTCGAATCCGTCCACCAGCGAGATCACCGCAGCCAGATCCCATGTGTCGTCCTGCCACCGGTCCACGACCGTCTCGTCACGCTGTACCGCAGCCGCTCGCGCACCGAATCCTGTCTTTTTGTTCGCGTTACCACCGACAACGCGGCTTCGCTGTCCTGTGCCTGTCGTCCTCAGCCACGCCACCGCGTCTGCCGCAGCTCCCACAAATGCACCCTTCACTCCGCTCATCGTCAACGGTTCGGCGAATGCTTCCTCGTATTCGCTGTCCAGGCTGAACTCGGCAACGGCGTCATCGTCCAGCGTGTCGTACACCTCGCTCAGTTCCGCCAGTCCGTCCGCCACCCATTGATCGATCGTGAACCGCGCGTCCTCCATCCCGTCGTATGCGAAACGCACCAGTGTTTCGTCCACCAGCTCCAGCTCTTCTCGGCGTTCACGTTCGTTCAGCTCCCGCGGTTGTTCCTCATCATCACCCTCGGTGGCCCGCATGTCCGGGTGGCCCGGGGAATCGCTGTGTCTGTTCGTTCCCCGGGTTTCTCCGCCTTTGACGTCATCCTGAACACCGTGAAGGATCTCTCGTTTGACATCGCCGTTATTAAAATTCTCGCCGGTTTCTTTAATAGCGTCACCGCTTATTAAAGTTTTCTTTCCATCGAGCGACCGCACCGCCGCCCGCTCCACGGCATCGATCAGCTTGATCATTTCCTCTGGATCGATCTCACCGCCTGCATTCACCACATCCCGCATTGAGCGCAGCTGGTTGTCCAGTCCTGTGTCGCCCGTACTTTGTCCGCCGTACGGTTGCAGCACAGCTTCACCGCCCACCGCCTCCGGAATCATCCCCAGCTGCAGCACGTACTGCACTGGCACCGGCAGTCCACGGTCGACCAGGTCACGGATCGCCTGCGTTCCCATCACCAGGCTTTGCAACGCTTCCTGCACATCCTGGTTCAACAGGAACACTGGAGGACGTCCTTGCAATCCCCAGTTCGCCCGGTACACCGGACTCACCAGCTGACGTTGTATCCGTGCCTGCACAACCAGACGGTCCAGGTGCTTCGTCGGTGTCATCTGATCCTGCTGCACACCGGCAAGTGCGTACGAACCGCCACCCTTCTCCGCACCGCCTGCCACCAGTGGTGCGATCTGGAATGCTTTCGCGATCTGCTTGTCACAGAGCGAATCCACCACTCGCTCGAAAATATCCACACCCTGCCCGGCAGCTTCCAGCAATTCCAGCTTCCAGCCTGCCGGCACTACATCGCCCGCTCGTGCGTTTGCCGAGTTCACGATGCCCTTGAGCAATTCCAGCCCGTCCTTCCAGTTCGCGCGTTGCTCGCCTTTCTCGTTCGTTGCCACCAGGAACGGCAGCCCGAACCGTTCGGCGTAGATCGCTGCGAATCTCAGCGCTAGTCCCTTCACCCACAGCAGAAACGAGATCCCGTCGATCGCGTTGTTCCCGTACGGATTCTCGTCGAATCCGAATACCAGGTACAGGAAGCGGCTCATCGGATGCTTCGGACCCTTCGACGCGTTGTACTGCCCGACAAACACCGCCCTCTCAGGTCGTCCGAACCTGTCCACCTCGAACTGGTACTGGCTTTGCGGCAACGGGTTCAACGTCACCGGCGCCCACAATGCTCCCCGCGGTCCTGCAACACGTGCCAGCACCTTCTCAGCCAGCGACCACCCGTACAACTGCCCCAGCAGCATGATCCGCAACACACTCAGCAGGTCGTGATGCTCCAGGTTTTCAAGCCATCCCTGGATCAGCCGCGTCCGTGCCTTCTCCTGGATCGTCGCACCGTTCGGTGGATTGATCGACCAACCACCAGCGAGAATTCCGTCACGTTTCTGCGCCAGCACCTGGCGTACCTGCGGATCCTTCAGCACGTTTTTCGTCACATGCGACCAGCCACGCGACCACACTGCCTCGATCTGCGGATCTCGCAGACGTCCGATGAACGCTCCCACGCCGAGATCCACTTCCGCCTTCGCACCCGGCTTCAGGTCCAGCTCGTCAGCCGCACGTGCAACTCCCAGCTGTGACCAGCCCCGAATCACCGCGTCGTGATGTTCGTCCCGCCACTCGGTCACGTCGTGCTCCCGCTTGACACATCGTCCGCGAACCCGTCCACTTCCTCGTCGTACAGATCCTCACTGCCGGCGCCAGAACCTTCCTTGCTGACCGCCGCGTTCAGCTTCTCCGCCAGTGATTCTCCGAGCAGGTTTCCCAGTGCTTCGTTCAGCGATTCTTTCGCTTCCTGGTCTCCAGCCGTCCGCTTCGTTGCCAGCGCATCCCCCGGGCTCGCATTCAATGCACGGTTCAGATCCGGAATGGCACGTACCAGCGGATGCAGCTCAGTCTCAGTTTCCCAAATCAGGTGCCCGTCCTTGTCCCGCGCCTGGATGGGTTCGTCGTCGTTGTCCTTCTCGATCGCACCCTTGTCGTCACGTTCCCACACCGGAATCGGACCCTTGCCCGGAATCATCACCATCTTCTCCTGCGTCACACCGTCACGCATCAGTTGCGCCTGCATGTTGCGCAGGATCACCGTGTTCGTCGCACCGAGCATCTGCGTCAGCTCTGCGTGACCTTCCGGCGTCTTCAGCATGTCCGCCGCTTCCCCGGTCAGCATGATCATGTGTGCGCAACGGCTGAACTCTTTCGCCTTGCACAGCTCATCGAATGGACACCCGCTGCAGAAGTTGTACTGTCCGTGAGTCGCCGGCAGCTCAGTGACGTTCCGCAGGTACTGCCCTGTCTTGACTGCGTTGTAACGGCTGCGCTGAAAACTGGCTGCCGTCTTGTTTTTCTGCGCTTTCGCTAGGCGTTTCTTGCCCGCCACCGTCTTCGCGCCCGTTGCTCGCTGACGTCCCTTGAGTGTTCCGATGTACTGCCGTACGTCCGCTGAGAACGTCATCGGCGTATCGCACCCCTCGGACGGGCATTCGTGATGGAAGTCTGGACGTTCGTCCGGTTCGCCGGGCTCGTACACCACCAGTGCGTCGTCGCCCAGCTCCTCCGGATCGACTGGCAGCTGCTCAGGCGTACCGCGCACAACCACCGTGAAGCACGGATCCTTGCATATCCATCCCGGAATCGGACTGCTCTTCGCCATCAGCCGTTCGCCCCGTCGTCATCCTGAACGCAGTGAAGGATCTCTCGTTTGACGTTCACGCCACCGCCTCCAGCGCCAGTCCATCCTGCACACCCACACGCTTGTAATGCTTGATCCGCGCGTTCGATATCGTCACATATTCCTCGCTCAAGTCGAATCCCAGCCCGCGGAATCCCTCTTGCCATGCTGCGATCAACGTTGACCCACTGCCCGCGAACGGGTCCAGCACAACGCCGTCCGGAGGTGTCACCAGCCGCACCAGCCACCGCATCAAGTCAATTGGTTTTACCGTCGGATGAACATTCCTGCGCCCTGTTGGAATCTTCCCGTCCAGACTGCCATCCTGTCGGAACTCGTAGCTGCCGCCATTGTGTTCCGGCATCCCGTTCAGTCCTGCTTCACGTTCTGCTTTTGACGCCTTCGCGCAATAGAAAAACCGCGCAGCCGAACCTCCATCGTCAGCGTGTCCACGGATACCCTTCGAACAGTTAAAACTCGTTACCACACCTGCGCCGTCGCCACGCTCTGATCTTTTTGTTGCGGGTTCAGTATCCGGAAACGACCTCACAGCTTCATCGCTCCCGTCGTGCACCACGTTCGCCGGCCACCGACCTTCGCCGGTTTCCTCGATGTGCCCGTTTGGACCGCAGTCCAATCCGTCACCGTAGCAGTTCTTTGATTTGTTCTGTCCGTCGCTCACGGTTCTGGTGCCGCCATCTGTCCCAATCCTGCACCCATCGATGTTCAACGCACCCGTGCCATGTTCCAGCACATTCGCTGCCACCGGTCCTGTGAATGGCTTCCGCGCCACCGTCACCGGCTCCATCGCTGGTTTCAGCGCCGTACCCCACCCCTCCCACTTCTGAGCCCCCGCTGTTGCTGGCGCAGTGATGGTGATCTCGCGCTTTTCTGATCGCTCAAGTCCCTGCGCCGCGATCGAAACGGGTCGCTGTCCAGCGTTCGGAACCGTCTTCACTCCTACGGCTTCACGTTGAAACCACGCTTCGCCGGGCTGTCCCTTCATCCCATTCAAGTCGATAATCAATTCGCGGATTTCCTCCGGCACATCGGGATCTCCGAGTACTTCTAGCAGCTTCGGGATCTGGTCCAGTGTTGGCACTCGTGGTTGGCTGTTCGTGCTTGTCCAGTGTCTCGCCATGCCAACAAAACCGAACGCTTCGTCGATGTCTGCGTTTTTGATCCCTGCGGAATCCCTTGCGGATCGAATCCACGCTGTCACCCGCAGCACCTGGTCGCGATCGTGACGCTGCCTGTCGATCGCTTTGCTCACATCCAGGCTCTTCGGAAACCCGCTTCCGTACAGCCACGCGATCAGGTCACGGATCTCAAATCCGGCGTCCTCGATGTTTACTGCCATCCTGTGCTGCGTCCTGGT
>CAZLEO010000218.1:0-16449 GCA_964558555.1 uncultured Rickettsiales bacterium
TCCCCCCTCCCTCACGCGCGCGCTCCCAACTCACTGATATTTCAATAGAACTGCGTACCGGACCTCCTACCCCTCACGGATCCCGCCAGGAGCAACCGACCGAAAATCGGTCGCACCGTCCGGAAATCGGTCGATCGCCCCGGCCCTGACCTCCAACCCCAGATCCGAAGACGAGAAATTTTCCAAATGATTTCAAGCAATTAACACTTTCTTCCAGCCGCAATCACCCCCTTGGCACACCCCTCGCTACTCCCCCCACCCAGACGCTCGACACGGCGTCTCCGGCACCGGGCCCAGCGGCAAGCCCCCGTCGGCACCCAACACGCCGCCAGGAGGAACCACCATGCACACCAAGCACCTCTTCACCGCCTTCGCCGCAGCCCTCGCGCTGATCACCGGCAGCTGGATCCCCGGGACCGCCGCTGCCCGCGGCTTCGTCGCCCAGGCCGAACCCGAGATCGAGTTCACCGAGGACGTGGACGAGTCCTCGCTGCTCACCGTCCGCAACGGCATCGCGCTGAGCGGGCTGGTGCGGGCGGCGCTGGCGGATGGGGACCGCACGGTGACCGTGGTCACGGATGACGCCGTCGTTTACGAGGTCTCCTTCGACGCCGACGGCCAGTACACCCAGGTCCTCAACCACGGCGGCATCCTCGGCTCCGAGTGGGAGGTCGCCGCCGCCGTCAGCGAGTTCGACCGTGAGGGCGGCTACGAGGCCATCCTCGCCGGCGATCAGGACCCGCATGTGGACCTGGAGCTCGACATCGAGGGGAGGATCGGCGGGGAGATCATCGGGATGACCGATGTGATCGCCGGACCGGACTACATCGAGATGATCGTGGTGATGGACCCGACGGCGATCGGATTCGATCTGGACTGGATCATTCAGGTGGTGTTGCCGTCGATCGTGAATGGACCTTGCAGTGAGGAGGGGTACGTGGGGGAGCTGTGCGACACCCTGGGCACGATCACGGGGTGTGCCTGCCTGGATATGAAGAACCCCGACAACGGAAAGAGCATCCTCGACGAACACTGTGACCCCGACGCCGTCGACGCCTTTGATTCTCTCTACGACAACGACTACGACGAGCCTCAGGAAGAAGAAACCGCCGAGAGCAAGAACCAGCGCAAGGCGGCCGAGGATGATGAGGAGGATGACGACGAGATCACGGATCCCGACGACATCGCCCCGTGGACGGAAGGGCCCATGCTTCTGGTGGATGAGATCGATGCGTTGGTGCTCGCCCAGACCTTCGAGGTGGCATTCCAGGATCTGGACCCCGCCCATTTCGCCCAGTAGGGTTCAGACCAGAGGCTCATGCCGGACTCGACCTCCACTTCTGGTTCCCCACCCCGCAAGCTCGTAGGCTGCGGGACACTCTCCGCGAAAGCAGTTCTCGTCTTTTTCCTTCTGCTTGGCGTTATCTCCTTCGGGTGGATGACATGGGCCGGACACCCGGATCTGAGCTGGACGAGGTTGCTCCTTGGACCGGTCTTCACGGGACTGCTGCTCGCGCTGTTTCCAGGGAACACACGGCACCGGCTCGGAGATCGACTGGTGTTCACTTTGCTCGCCATCGGAGCTGGCTGCGCCATGTATTCGGCCGTCATGCACGCGGGCCGAGCCATCTCCTTTACCGGGGACGACGTTCTCCGGCTCACCACCGGACCGAGAGAGGAGGGCGTCAAGCTCCTTGGAGCCCTCCTGCTGGCGAGCGCATGTTCGTGGGCGAAGGGCAGCCCCAACCGATTGGTCCTCCTGGGAATGGCAGCGGGCCTGTCGTTCGGCGGATTCGAGAACATCCAGTACCTGGGCAGGATCGATGGAGGGGTACTGTTCCACCGCTCCATGACGCTCGTCGTCCACACCACGCTGACGGGTTTTGCTCTCTCTGGTCTGGTGCTCGCTCGATATCTGCGTTCGCCAGCGCGGTGGTTGTTGCCACCCACCACGCTCGTGATCGCCATCGCGGTGCACATGGCCCACCTCTACGCCGTCAAGCCGATCCACGCGTGGCTCCTCGTGCGAGTGGACGATCTCCCAGCAGTGATGACCCGAGAACAGTGGTTCGGCGCACCGCACTACGATGAACTCATGTTCCTCGTACACGGTGGTTCGAACGTTCCCGTCATCGCCGCTCTCGTCCTGATGATGTTGCTCATCCGCCGCCTCGCCCAATCCCGCGACCCTCGTCCCTGACCGAAAATCGGTCGATCCACCCGCCTTCCCGGGCTCCGCAGCGCCTCCAGATCTAAAAATCTCACATGATTTCAGCTAGTTAGAAAACGGGCCGCCCAGACCAATCCTGGCACGCCCTTCGCAACCCTCCCTACCCAGTAGCGGGCAACGGCTCCCCCTCTAGCCCGAACCCAGGAGCCGCCAGGGAGGAACCGATGACAACCGCCGCGATTTCCGATCCGATCCCCGCTGGGGGCAACAACAAGACCCTCACCCGCATCCTTCAGGGACTCCTGCTGTTCCTGCTCGGCCTGGCAACCGTCGGTATGGTCGTCATGGCCGTGGATCCCACCGACGAGGTCACGCTGGCCAGGCTCGCCATCGGCCCGCTGCTGTCCTGTGCTGTTATCTGCTTGCTCCCCGGCGGTCGGGGGCTGGGCCCGCGGGGCCGCATCCTCTTCGTCCTCTTCTCGATGGGCGCGGCGATCCTGGCCTACGAGGTCGCGATCCACCTGGGCAAGGTCACCCTCGATGCGGACGAGAAACTCCGATATGCCCTCGCCGGCCCGTTCGAGGAGGGGCTGAAGATGCTGGCCGTGCTCCTGCTGGCGCGCGTCACGCCGTGGGGGCGGAAGCACCCCGAACGTCTGGTCATCCTCGCCATCGCCGTGGGCATGTGCGCCGCCGGCCTGGAGACGGTTGGAAAGCTGCCGACGTTCCATCCGCGGGGCGTGTTCAACCGCCTTGGTTCGCTCTTCGACCACGCCTCGTACACGGGCATCGCCGTCTCCGGGTTCGTCCTCGCTCGCTACCTCCGCGGCGCGGCTCGATGGATCGTCCCGGTGCTGACCTTCGGCGGCGGCATGGGGGCGCACATCGTCAACAACCGCTGCCTGCGGGTCATCCACGGGAAGCTCCTCGGCCACGTCGACCCGCTCCCCAACGTGATGACGTCGGAGCAGTGGTTCGGGGCTCCGCACTACGACGAACTGTGGGTGCTGGTCAGTGGCGGGTTCTCCCTGGTGTGCGCCGGGGTTCTCGCTCTGCTGATCCTGCGCATCCGGGCTCTGGCACGCACCCGCGAAGCGAGAAACTGAGTCCCATGCGTGCATGGCAGATCCGCCTCTCCACCCGCGGTCGCGTCACCCTGTTCCCCAGTGAGGAGCTCCGCAGGACGGCTGTTTGCTCCCTTGCCCGGGTCGCGGGTGAGCATGTCCTGTGCTTCTCCGCACCCGACGACCACGGTCACGTCATCGTGATGTGCAAGGACGAGTCGGCGCGGCGGCTGGCTCGCTCGATCAGGCTGGCCTGGGCTCCGCTGGCAGGAGCCGAACTCGACCCGCCATGGGTCCGGCCATTCCTGTCACGTGCGCACCTCCAGGAAGCCTTCGAGTATCAGCTGAAGCAGAACAAACACCATGGCCTGGGAGCTCACGCTGCGACGTGGTCGGCGAACTGTTTCGTGGACCTCGTCGGCGCAAGACACCTTCCGGAGCTGGACAACCGCGCGCGGTTGTCCGAGGCGTTGCCGCGGTACCGGATGCGCAACGCCTTTACGGCTCTGGGGCTGCCTCCCCAACCGCTGGTTCCCGCCGATGAGGAGCTCGTCCGCGCGGTGGGTGTGGCTCGGCTGGCGAAGGCAGCGGCGGCGGCGTGTTGTGCGCCACCCGACATGGAGGGGCGAGGGGAGCGGGCGTTCACCGCGAGGACGTGTGTGGGCGTGTTGAGCCACGAGGCGGGGTTCTCCACTCGTGACCTCATCCGAACGCTCGACGTCAGCGCCCCGACGGCGAGGAGGCTGGTGCGTGCCCGTGTGGACGAGCGATATCTCGAGGCGGTGCGGGTGCGGCTGGCGCTGGAGCAGGTGGTGGAAGTGCATGGCTGAACGCACGGCGCTCATAACTCGAGGGGTGGGTATCAACCCCCGGAGATGTGAGCGGTATTCGTTCATAACTCGAGGGGTTCTCGAGAACGTGCGGAGATGTGAGCGAATACCGCTCATATCTCTGGGGGTCAGGGTCAATCCCGGGAGTTATGAGCGTTTTGCGGGGTGGAGCGGGGAGATGACGGGCGGCGGGGACTCGCTGATGGACATGACAGCCTGGTGGATTCTGTGGACGGGCTTGGGGCTACGGGGGGCGTCTGGCATGCCGGAATCCAGAGGGCCGAGGATACACGTGTAGACTCCGAGGGGCCCGCCCACAGAGTCCACAGGCTTTGGACAGCCGCCTCGCTGCGCTCGGCGCCTGACCACATGCCCACAGCGACGACGACGAATAAGAAAAATGTGGGAGGAGGGGAGCGGGAGCTACGCAGAGGGGGGACCGCCACCCCGGTTGCCCTCCCCCACCCCACTCGCTAGCCTCACTCACATGCTCTTCCTCGCCCTCCTGACCTCCCTGGTCTTGCTTGTCATCGGCGGCCTCCACCTGTTACTGGGGGCACGGTGGGAACTGGCCGGGCGAGGACAGGAAGGACCTCGTCGACAAGGTGCTGGGACGGGGAGAGGTCTTTCCGCCGCTGGTGGCGTGCTACGGGGTGTTTGCGGCCCTGGCGGTGGCGGCGGCGCTGCCGTTGATGGTCGCGGGCCTGGTGGTGGTGCCGGTGGAGGAGCGGTGGATCCGGGGGGCGCTCGTCCTGGGGGCCGGGGTGTTCGGGTTGCGGGGATTGGGGGGATTCCTGCCGTTCCTGGAGGCCATGGCAGCGCCAGCATTCGTGCGGCTGAATCGAAGGATTTACAGTCCGCTGTGCGTCGGGCTGGCGGCGAGCCTGGCGGTGCTGGGGCTGCTCTGATCGGGTTCAGAGGCTCTGCGCATCGGGGGCCCGTGGCCCCCTCTCCAACCACCGCACCGTCTCCCCCGCCTCGAATCCCGCCCGCAGGTGTATGGCGACGGAGGCGGCGTTGTCGTCCTCGATGTGGCTGTAGGGGAGACGGCCTCGCTCGCAGACGAGGTGGGCGAGGGTGGTGAGGATGGCGGCGCCGAGGCCACGGCGGCGGGCCTCGGGGAGGACGTGGATCATGCCGAGGGCGCCGTCGTCGTGGGTGAGGCCCCAGGCGACGAGGCGGCCGTCGAGGGTGATGCCGGTGGAGGGGCCGCGCTCGATGCGGCGGCGGATGTAGTCGGCAGGGGCGAGGTCACGATACTCGGAGAGGTGGTGGACCTGATCTGCGTCGGAGGGGTCGAGGGGGGTGGCGGCGGGATGGGGAGGAGGCAGGGCGGCCGTGTCAGGGAGTACAAAGCGGCGGCCCACGAGGTGCCAGACGACGGGGCGGTCCTGGAGGACGGCGGGCACCATCCAGTCTTCGAGGACGGCGAAGTAGCGCTCGGTGGGATCGAGGAGTGCCAGCAGTTCGACGAGCTGGGGCTCGCGCTGCGCGGCGAGGTAGATCCACTCGTGGTCGCTGATCCCGCGGTACATGGCGGCGTCGCCGCGGATCCAGCAGTGGGTGATGGGGTTGTCGTGCAGGAAGCCGAGGTGGGCGACGTGGCGCTCGGGATCCAGGGAGAGGATACGCTCGATT
Source organism: uncultured Rickettsiales bacterium (assembly GCA_964558555.1). GTDB lineage: Bacteria > Myxococcota_A > UBA796 > UBA9615 > CAYRNR01 > CAYRNR01. The sequence continues at coordinate 5,703 of CAZLEO010000218.1, forward strand.
CGCTGGATCTCCTGGGCCGGTGCGTGGGTCACAGGAGGCCCCGCTAGCGCTTCCCCTGCCCTTGCAGCCGTATGTCCCCCACCGGCTGGCCCCCGTTGGACTCCACCACGATCTTGTTGTGCAGCTTGGGATACACGCGGGTGACGAAGTCCAGATAGAGGCGCTGTCGGCTGACCTGGCGGGCCTTGCGGTACTCGGCGAGCTGGGCCTCGAAGCGGTCGGCCTCGCCCTCGGCGTGGCTGACCTGCTGCTGGCGGTAGGCGCGGGCCTGCTGGATGGCGCGGGAGGCCTTGCCCTTGGCTTCGGGGAGCTTGGAGTTCCGGTAGGCCTCGGCCTCGGAGACCATCTTGGAGGCGTCCATCTGGGCGTTGACGACGTCGTCGAAGTACTTCTGGACCTTGGCCGGCGGGGAGACGTTGGTGAGCTCGACCGAGGCGATGCCGATGCCGGCGTCGAGGGCGTCGAGGTCGGCGGCGAGGCGGGAGCGGACCTCCTCCTCGATGTCGCCCTTGGCGGTGGTCTGGACGTCCTTGACCTCGGTGCGGGCGATGGCGTGGCTGACCGCGCTGGAGGCGAGGTGGCGCAGGAGCTGCTCGTGGTCCTTGGAGCGGTAGAGGTACTCGACGGGGTCGGCGACGAGGTACTGCAGGGTGAAGGTCACATGGACGAGGTTGTTGTCGCCGGTGAGGCAGTAGGACTTCAGCCCGGTGCGCTTGTAGTAGGCACCCGACGCGGAGTCGGTGGCCAGGGAGCTGGAGAGATCGTCCACGACGAGGCGCTCGACGGTCTTGACCGGGACGCGCTCGATGCGGCCGGCGGGCCAGGGCAGGGCGTAGTGGATGCCGGGGGCGAGGTCGGAGCGGACGGCGCGGCCGAAGGCGAGCTGCACGCCGACCTCGTTGGGCTGGATCATGCGGATGCCGGACAGGGCGTAGGCGACGATGGCGACTACAGCGCCGACCTGCAGGGCGCGCACGACCAGCTTGAGGCTGGAGCGGGCCTCGCGGCGGACGAGGTCGTCGCCCTGGGGCGGAGCCTCGTCGCCCGGGTCGGGCGCGGCGCTGGGCAGCTCGTCGGTCAACGGCCCTCCATGGACTCGAGGTAGCGGAAGAGGTCGGCGTCGGTGGAGATGACCACGGTGGAGTTCTCGTCGAGGACCTTCTCGTAGGCCTCGAGGGATCGCAGGAAGAGGAAGAACTCCTGGTCCTTACCGTAGGCCTCGGCGTAGATGCGCATGGCCTCGGAGTCACCCTCGCCCTTGATGACCTCGGACTCCTTGTAGGCGTCGGCGAGGATCTCGGAGACCTCGCGGTCGGTCTCGGCCTCGATCTCAGTGGCCTTCTCCTTGCCCTCGGCGCGGTGGCGGCTGGCCTCCTGCTCGCGCTCGGCCTTCATCCGGTCGAACACGGCCTTGGAGACGATGGGGGGGTAGCCGAGCCGGCGGATGCCGATGCGGACGACCTCGATGCCAAAGGTCTCCTGGGCGCGGGTGGCGGTGTTGTCGAGGATGGCGCCCTCGATCTCGTCGAGCTTGACGGCCTCGGCGTCGGTGTTGATGACGTCGGTCAGCGTGTACTTGCCCAGCACGCTACCCATCTCGGAGTTGACCAGGTCGCCCAGCTTCAGCTCGGCGTTGGTGGCGTCGCCCAGGGACTGGTAGTAGGCCAGCGGGTCGACGACCTTCCAGGTGACGAAGCAGGTGACGATGACCGGGTTGCGGTCCTCGAGCATGAGCTGGATGACCTGGGTCTCGAACACGTTGAGACGGCGGTCGATGCGGATGACCTGGTGGATACCCAGGGGGGCCTTGACCTTGAGGCCGGCCTCCTGGTGGGTCGTCACCGGGTCACCGAACAGGGTGACGATGGCGGCCTCCCGCTCGGACACGGTGAACACCGCGGTCCGGGCAAGGAAGATCGCCCCTGCAACCAGCAGAAGGAGTCCGAGCTTGCGCATGCTCCTCCTTTCCTATCGATTCCTCGACCCGGACCTCGACGACTTGTTCTTGTCGCCGCCGCGCTTGGGCTTGGGCGGCGGCGAGACGGTGTCGTCGAGCCAGAGGTCGGGCTGCCCCGCGGCGGGGCTGATGATCACCTTGCGACGGCCACTCAGGGCCGTGACCATGGCGTCGATGTACAGCCGCTGGCGGGTGACCCAGCGGTTGACGGAGTAGGCCTCGCGCCGCATGGAGAAGCGGCTGGCCTCCCCCTCGCTGCGCGTCTTGTTCTCGGCCACGTAGGCGTGGGCCTCGGCCAGCTGCCGCACCGCCGACGACCGCGCCTGCGGGATCTTCTGGTTGCGGTAGCTGTGGGCCTGGTTGATCAGGGTCTGGTGGTCCTGCATGGCGGCCACCACCCCCTCGAAGGAGCGCGCCACGTCCCGCGGCGGGTGCACGTCCTTGACCGCCACGGTGACGATCTCCAGGCCCGAGTCGATGGCGTCGAGGTCGGCCTGCACCTGGGTGCGCACCATCTCGCCCAGCTCGGCGCGGTCGTCCAGGGCCACACCGTAGAACCCCCGCTCCGCCGAGATGGCGGTCAACGACTGCAGCGCCACGTCCTCGAGCACCCGATCGGGCTCGGCGAGGGAGTAGCGGAAGTCGTAGGCGTCCCCGACCCGGTAGTGGATGACCAGGTACGGGTAGAAGAAGTTGTTGTCGCCGGACACGAACGCGTCGTCCGTGCCGTGCTGGCGCGTCCAGATCATGGGCACGGTGGTGTCGCGCGTCTGGTTGCCCACGGCGAGCTCGCGCACCCGCCGCGAAGGCACGCGGTACACCTTGTCCACCGGCCACGGCGCCTTGAGGTGCAGCCCCGGCTGGGCGGGATCGTCGGCGTTGATGACGCGGCCGAAGCGCTCGACCACGGCCTCTTGCTCCGGCTTGACCTGGTACAGGCCCGTGGAGGCGTAGCCCAGCACCAGGACGGCCGCGGCCACCCACGGGACGGCCCGCAGCGCGCGGCCGGTGGCGCGCATGACCGGCCCCCCGCCGGAGAGCCGCGCGCTCAGCCGCGACCAGGCGCGAGAGAGGGTCCTCGGATCGAGCACCGCACCGAGCAGGTCGGTGGTGCGGTGTCGCAGGACGTAGCGCTCCTCGCCCTTGACCACGCCCACGATGAGGTTGACCAGGGTCTCGGCGGCAAAGGACAGGATGATCAGGCCCAGCAGGCCGGCCACCAGCCGGTCCACGTTCACGCCGAAGTAGTAGAGGATCAGCGACCCGCCGGTGAGCAGCGTGGCCGTGGCGTCCGCCCGGGCGTGCATGCCGTCGGCCACCAGGGCCGGGGAGCCCTCGGCCTGGCCCACCCCGAGTTCGAAGCGGGATACGGCGTACGACGCCAGCGAGAAGATAAGGAAGGCAATCCCCGCCACCAGCGGCCGCTCCACCACCGTGGGCTCGGCGGTGAGCACCTTGCGCAGCAGGGTCACGCCGATGCCGGCCAGGACGAGCCCGATGACCAGGGCGGCCTTCTGTTCGGGCAGCAGCTCCCAGACACGGTTCGCGACGCGGCGGATCGCCGATCCGGCGCGAAGGAACCCGCCCTTGAGGCCGCCCACCGGCTCCGGAGCGGGTTCGGGCTCTGGCGCGTCGTCCGCGGCCTCGCCCTCTCCGTCCGACGACACCCGCATGGCCTGACGGCGCACCGACAGCAGCGCCGCGGCCGAGGTGGCGATATCCCCGAACGAATGCCACGCCTCGGCCAGGATGGCCAGGGAGCCAGTGAAGGCGAAGGCGATGAACTTCAGCACCGTGAGCACGGTGTTGAGGATCAACGTCACCAGTGCAGTTCGGGTGCGGATGTGCATGGGACTCGGGCGCATGGTACCACCGCCGCCAGCGCGTGTGAGAGACTACGAGGCGGTTCGATCACCCCAGGCCGTGAGGACCCGCGCATGCAGCTTCTGGTTCGCCCGCTCCTCCTCCTCGTCGCAATTGCAGCGCTCACACTAGGGATTGCGGGAGCCGAAGCCAAGGGCTGGGACTGGGCCGGCGTGGCCTCGTTCCAGGCCTTCACCGGCGAGGGGTATCCCGAGGGGTACGTGGAGAACGATTTCCAGCTCGACGTCATCCACGTCAAGATCAACGCCGACCTCAGCGACCACTTCTACGTCTCGCTGCACCCCTGCTACACCCACGTGGGCTCCAGCTTCTCCATCATCCAGGGTTTCCTCGGCGTCAGCCTGACCACGGCGGTGAACTTCGAGATCGGCCGCGTGCTCGTCCCGTTCGGCCGCGTGAACTACATGTCCGAGCCCAACAACCAGTTCACGCTGAGCCGGCCGTACATGTACTCCAGCCACTGCATCCCCGATCTGCCCGTGCGCCCCAACTTCGCCAAGCCCCTCGCCGGCACCTTCTGGTCCGACATCGGCGCGGTGTTCTACGGCAGCCTCTGGCCCAGCGACTACACCCAGTTCTGGTACGCCCTGTGGATCGGCAACGGCCAGTTCGGCCACAACGACGTGGAGTGGCAGCAGCCGTTCCGGCCGTTCTCGGACAACAACGACTCCAAGAGCTATGGCGCGCGTCTGGTGTTCTCCCAGGAGATCGTGGGCGGCCCCGGCGGCATGATCTCGGTGGGCGGCTCCTTCACCGGCGGCAAGTACGACGACTACGACGAGCTGTACGACTGGGCGGCGGGTGCGGACCTGCAGTTCGATCTGGGCTCGTGGACCATCATCGGCGAGTACCTGCACCGGTCCACCAACTTCTGGGGCAGCAGCTCCGAGAACGCGCTTGAGACGGTGTTCGACAACTACACCACCCGCGGCTTCTACGCCCTGACCAAGATCAGCCTGCCCAAGAAGGCCTCGTTCATCTCCATCGTCGGCCGCGTCGAGGGCATGTGGCGGGTCGGCCCCGAGTGGACCGGATCGTCCTACAACAACCTCGATCCCCAGGATCTGGGCGACCGCACCAACCGCATGCTCCGCTACACCGTGGGCATCCCCCTGCAGGTCAACGCGTGGATCACCGTCAAGCCCGAGTTCTGGTATGCGGATTACGAGCGCGACCTGCTCGGCGACTACACCGCGCTGGAGATCCTCGAGGACGACGACCGGGACGTGTACCGCTTTGCGCTGGGCCTGGACGTGGTGTTCTAGCTAGGCCGGGGTTCGCTCCGCTCCCGAAATCTCCAGCACCGTGATCTCCGCCGGCGCGCCCACGCGGATGGGCGGCCCCCAGAAGCCGGTGCCGGGGCTCACGTGCAGCAGGGATCGTCCCTGCGTGTACAGGCCGGAGACGAAGCGGGAGTAGATCAGCCGGATCATCAGCTGGAATGGGGCGATCTGACCGCCATGGGTGTGGCCGCTGAGCTGCAGGTCCACGCCGGCCTCGGCGGCGGCGGGGAAGATCAGCGGCTGGTGGGCGAGCAGGATCAGCGGGCGTTCGGGATTCCGGCCATCGGTCACGCCGGTGAGGTTCTCGCCCTCGGTGCCGTCGAACATGGCGGACTGGCGGTCGTCCACGCCGGCGACGTGGAATCCGGCGGTCGCGTCGCCCAGGTCCACGCGGCGGTTGCGCAGCACGTCCCACCCCAGATCGGTGAACACCGCGGTCCAGGCGGCGGCGCCGGAGTAGTGGTCGTGGTTGCCGGTCACCATGAACACACCGTCCCGCGCGGCGAGACCACCCAGGGGTGCGATCCGATCCCGGTAGCGAGACACCTCGCCGTCCACCAGGTCCCCGGTGACGGCCACCAGATCGGGCTGCAGTCCGTTGACCCGATCGGTGAGGCGCCGGGCGAAGCTCGCGCCGAGCATGGGCCCCAGGTGCAGGTCGGAGATGTGCACGAGCCGGTAGCCGTCCAGAGCGGTCGGCCACCCGGGCAGCGCGATCCGGCGCGTGCGCCCCCGCGGTCCCCCCACCGCCCAGAACAACCCCCCCACGCCCACGCCCAATGCGATGACGCCAACCCCCCCCCCACGCAGCCGGGCGAACTCCACCAGGTCCGCAGGGCGGTACAGCCCGGTCAGCGACGCCAACCAAGCCGCGAGGTCGGTGATCACGAGCAGCGAGAGGGTCAACCACACCAGGCCGAGCCAGACGAACGCGGGGACGGCCAGGGCGCGAGCCAGGGTCGGCGGAGCCATCCGCTGGGCAAAGGCGCCGCCGATCAGCAGCACGGCCATGAAGGCGAGCCCGGCCAGCCCCGCGGCCTGCGCCGTCGAGGGCAGCGCCAGGTCCAGCACCAGCCGGCTGGCCAGGTAGGCGTGCATGCCCCCCACGACGCTGATCATGACGAGCAGGAACACAGGCAGTAGGATCCCCCGACCACTCCTGGGGCCGACGCGCGGCGGTCCCACGTTTGGGGGAACACGACGCGGGCGCGCGGTGTCCGTAGAGGCCGAGGGTTCAACCATGCAGCAAAACCTAATCTCGAATCACCCACACACAACCCCGGGACGGTCGCGCCGCTTCCCCACGACTTTGGGGGCCCTCGTCGCCCTGGGCCTGCTCGCCCTGCCCGCGTTGCCGCTGCCGGCGGCACCCGGGCCGACCCTCGCGGGCTTCTCCACCGATCCGGGTCACTCCGGCGTCGCCGAGGGCCGGATCGGCACCAAGCCCCGACTGCTGTGGCAGGCCGACGTGGGCGTGCAGGGGTACTACAACAACCCCGTGGTCGCGGGCGGCCAGGTGATCGTGTCGTCGTACGGCGATCACTGGAACCAGCCCGATGACCGCGACGGTGTGTACGTGCTCGACCGCCGCGACGGCCGGATCCTGCGCCACCTGCCCACGGACTCGGACGCCAACGGCGTGTCCACCGATGGAATTCGCGTGTACGCGGTCACCGACTCGGGCAAGGCGCTGGCCTGGGAGCTGGCCACCGGCCGCAACCTGTGGGTGTCCGAGCCCTTCGTGGCCCCGGAGCAGGCCACGCCCGTCGCCCGCCTCTCGCCCCAGGAGGCCTACCAGCGCGGCTACGACGACGGCTACAAGCAGGGCTGGGGCGACGGCCTCGCCTCCCTGGGCTACATGGACGACGCCAGCGGCGTGGGCGCCACACCGCGCCTCTACGGCGCCCCGCTGATCACCCGCCAGGGCCTGCTCGTGGCCGGCGCAGGTGGTGTGGTGCGCTGGATCGACCCCATGACCGGCCATGTCACGGGCGGCTTCGACGGCAGCGGCAAGATCCGCAACCACAGCGCCACCGACGGCCTGATCGCCCTGGCCAACGCCGCAGGCGAGGTGGAGGTGTGGTCCCCCGAGGGCAAGCGCCTCTACCGCTGGTGCACCCATGGCGAGGGCCAGTGCACCAACGGCGCCAGCACCTACTCCAGCGACTGGGTCTACGCCGCCCCCGCCATCTCCGGCAACCGCATCGCCGTGTCCGGCCCCTACTACGCCAGCCGCCAGTTCGCGTTGATCGACGCCACCACCGGCCGCACCCTGTGGTCCTACGGCTCCGACTACGACGCCGGCTCCACCATGGGCAGCTCCAAGGCCAGCCCGGCCATCACCGACCGGCTCGTGCTCTTCGCGGACTCGGTGTACGCCAGCGAGGGTCGCCTCATGGCCGCCGACATCGGCACGGGCGCGGTCCGCTGGTCCGTGGACCAGTACGGCGGCTCGTGGAGCTCGCCGGTGGTGGTGGGCAACAAGGTCGTGTGGATCACCGCGTCGGGCCACCTCCTCGTCCTCGAGCTGCGGTCCGGCAAGGTCCTCGCCGACCACGACCTGGGGGATCGCTTCTTCGCCACCCCGGCCGTGTCCGACGGCGTGATCTACGTGGGCGGCGACTCCGGGATGCTCTACGCCGTGGATACGGGTTTCGGGCGCTAGGGTCCGGGCTTCGAGAAGACCAGGAAGTGCTGGCCGCCAGGGCGGCGGTGGGAGTCGTGACGCAGCAGGTCGTGGGTCTCGGTGTGGGTGAAGCCGGCCTCGACGAAGGGGTCGAGGATGGTCGTCTCGGTGACCTGGCCCCGCTCGGCCTTGTCGGCGCTCTCGATCACGGCGACCTTGCCCAGGGGCTTGACGGCCTCGAACAGGGTCTTCAGGCACGCGCGGGTGGTGTCGTCGTGGACCACGAAGAACTCGGCGTCCACGAGCACGGCCGCGTCGATGGAGGCTTGCCCCAGGGTGACGTTGTCGGTCTGGGATTGCACCACGCGGACGTTGGGGTGGGGCGGGGGCTCGTGCTGGAGGCGGCGCTCGATGAAGTCGCAGGCGACCGGGTCCACGTCCGCGGCGAGGACCTGGCCCTCGGGGCCGACGGCCTCGGAGAGGTACCAGGCCATGTACCCCGATGCGGAGCCGATGTCGACCACGGTCTGGCCCGGCTGGACGGCCAGGGTCTGGATCACCTCGCGGGGTTTCTGCCAGGCCTCGCGCTCGTGGCCGAGGTACTTGGACAGGGTGATCAGGCGACGCAGCCGCGCCTCGTCGGCCTGCACCGCCTCGATGTCGTAGCCGAGATCGCGCAGGGGGGCGAGCTGGGCGTCGTCCTTCTTGGCGCCATCCCCCTCCTTGAAGCCGGGGTCGCCGTAAGGGGCGTACACGCCGTCCTTGGGGTCGGCCTTGCCCTCGTGGGCGGGTTTCTCGGCCTTGGGATCGGCGGCGTCGGGGACGGAGTTGCCGCCGCAGGCCGCCAACAGCAGTCCGGCGCAGAGGAGCCCGAACAGGGTTTTCATGGACACTGGCCTCCATCGGGTTTGCCGAAGATCACGAAGTCATGGTCGACGACGAGGGTCTCGTTTCTCTCGACATAGCAGAAACCCGCGTCAAGGAACGGCCGCGGATCCACGACCACGTTCGCCAAGGGGGTGTCGCTCGGGGCGTGGCCGTCCTTGTCCGCCGGCGGGGGGATCGTCCCCCAGGGCGCGGCTTCCAGGGTCTCGAACTGACGCCAGCCGCTCTTCTCGATCACCACCAGCCGACCGCCGGGGCGCAGGGCGCGGTGGATGCTCGCGACCATGGATCGGTTGGTGGGTGAGAGGGTGGCGAAGCGGGGGAAGGTGAGGTCGCACACCAGGGCGAGGTCGAGGGAGCCGGGCTCCAGCCCGAGGTCGTCCAGGGTGTTGAGGTGCACGCGCACGTTGCCGAGGGGGTCGACCTCGTCCGTGCCGAGGCGGCCGCGCAGCCAGTGGACCAGCCCGGGGTTGATCTCGGTCGCCCAGACCGTGCCGGTGGGGCCCACCTCGCGGGCCAGCCGGAAGGCGAAGTACCCCTGACCCGCGCCGATGTCGGCCACCACGTCCCCCTCCTGGACCTCCATGGCCTTGATCACGGACATCGGCCGGAACACGGCGTTGCGGGCCTCGCCGCTGCCGGGGTCGTCCCAGGTGTGGTCGTCGACGAGGGCCTGGAGCTTTCGGTGGTCCTCGGCCTGGGATTGCAGCTCGAGCTTCTCGCGGGAGGCCTCCACGGAGACCAGCTCCGGATCGAGGGGCTCGCCCCGGGGGCCGGGCTCGAGGTAGACCATCACGGCTCTCCCCGACCTCACCACGCTGGCGTGGAGGGGTATCCAGCCGACGCCCGGCACCTCGGTGAGGTTGGTGTAGGTCAGCACGACCTCGACGCCGTCCGCCTCCCCTTCCACCTTCAACGGCAGCCACGTCTCCACGTCGATCCACATCCGGTGGACGACCTCCAGCAGGAACGGCGTCGCCGACGGCCCGTGGTCGGTGTCGGGCGGCGCCTCCACGAGCCAGCAGTCGCGTTCGTCCACTTTCTCCTTGCCCACGACGGCAGCCGAGTCCAGCCCTGCGGGCAGCTGCTCGTACCAACGCAGCAACGCGTCGTCGAAGGGCCGCGGCAGCCCCGTCTGCTCGGCCAGTCCCTCCTGCAGGATCACCCATCGGTGGACGTCGTCCCCCTCGGCGACCAGGACGACGCCCTCCCGCCCCACCTGGCCGTGGATCCAGGTCTCGAAGCGCAGATCGCCGCCGATCCGCCACACCTCGCCGTCGTATCGCTGCGAGCCGATGTCGAGGCCGAAGGCATGGATGTCCGCCCGCAGGTGCACGTCGGCGGGCGCTGTGGCGGCGGCGGCGGCCTGCTGCTGGAGGTCGGCGAGGGTGGGCGTGCGGGCGCACCCGGCGATCCCCAGGGCGACACTCAGGAGCGACGCGCCGGTCCACCGGCGCAGTTGCGTGCAACGAGTCATCCGTCCAGATCCAGGCGCCCTCGGGCCCACCCCCGACGGGCGGAACAACGATCCCTCGCGGCCATGATACCTTGTCCGCCGCCCTGCGGGCGTCCGGAGGCCCACGATGCGCGATACGTCTTTTCCCCACCTGCTGCAGCCCCTCGATCTGGGCTTCACCACCCTGCGCAGTCGCGTGCTCATGGGCTCGATGCACACCGGCCTGGAGGAGGCGCCGGACGGACCGGCGCGCATGGCGGCGTTCTTCGGCGAGCGGGCCGCGGGTGGCGTCGGGTTGATCGTCACCGGCGGCTACGCTCCCAACGAGGCGGGCCGCGTCCACGCCCGCGCGTCGGTGTTCGACTCGGACGACGAGGCGGCGCGCCACCGCGTGGTCACCGACGCCGTGCACGACGCCGGCGGCAAGATCGCCCTGCAGCTGCTGCACACCGGGCGGTACGGCTATCACGACGCCCTGGTCGCGCCCACGGCCCGCAAGGCGCCCATCAACATGCTCACACCCCACGCCCTGAGCGACGACGAGATCGTCGCGACCATCGCGGACTTCGGACGCGCGGCCGAGCTGGCGCGCCAGGCGGGGTACGACGGCGTGGAGGTGATGGGCTCCGAGGGCTACCTGATCAACCAGTTCATCG
>CAZLEO010000219.1:0-2671 GCA_964558555.1 uncultured Rickettsiales bacterium
GCCAACGCCTCCGGCAGCTTCGCGTAAATCCCCCCGAACGCCCCATTACTCATGATCAGCACCACGTCCCCCGCCTCACACTCCCTCGCCAGCGTCTGAACGATCTCGTCCACCGATCCCTGCGTCCGCGCGTGCTCACCGATCTCCGCGGCGAGCCGATCGATGTCCATCAGGTGCCCCTCCGGCGCCTTCTCCGGATGATCGACGGGCGCCAGCAACACCCGATCCGCGTGCTCGAACGCCTGCGCGTACTCGTTCTGGAACACGTCCGTGCGCGAGGTGTTCGTCCGCGGCTCGAACACCGCCCAGATCCGGCGCTCGCCGAACCTCAGGCGGGTGCCGTGGAGGGTGACGCGGACGGCGGTGGGGTGGTGGGCGAAGTCGTCGAGGATGGCGACGCCGGCGACGTCGGCGATGAGGTCCTGGCGACGGCGGATGCCGTCGAAGGCGGCGAGGCCGGCGGCGATCTCGTCGGGGGTCAGGCCGAGGTGGAGGAGCACGGCGCTGACGGCGACGAGGTTGTCGAGGTTGTGCTCGCCGACGAGCAGGCAGCGGGCGCGGAGGCGCTCGCGGCCGTTTTCGAGGACGCGGAAGTCCATGCCGCGCTCGCCGGTGCCGAGGATCTCGCCGGTCCAGTCGCCGCGGGCGCCGTAGGTCCATACGGGGCAGCTGGCGTGGGCGATGACGCGATCGACGGCCTCGCCGTCGGGGCACGCGACGAGGAGGCCGTCCTCGGGCAGGCCGGCGACGAAGGGCTGGAACTCGCGCTCGATGCGATCGAGGGAGTCGTAGATGTCGGCGTGGTCGAACTCGACGCTGGTGAGGATGGCGGTGCGGGCGCGGTAGTGCAGGAACTTGGCGGTCTTCTCGAAGAAGGCCGTGTCGTACTCGTCGCCCTCCACCACGAAGGGGGCGCCCTCGACGCCGGCGCGGAAGTTGCCGTCCACGTTCTTCATCACGCCGCCGACGAGGAAGCCGGGGTCGCGCCCCGCGTGCAGCAGGCACCACGACAGCAGCGCCGAGGTGGTGGTCTTGCCGTGGGTCCCGGAGACGACCACGGGGTGGCGGAAGGCGAGGAACAGGTCGGCGAGGGCCTCGGGGAACGAGGTGTAGTCCAGCGCGGACTCGAGCAGGGCCTGGGCCTCGGGGTTGACCCGGGTGATGGCGTTGCCGACGACCACGAGGTCGGGGGCGTGGGCGAGGTTCTCGGGGCGGTAGCCCTCCATGAGGTCGATGCCCAGCTTCTGCAGCTGGGTGCTCATGGGCGGGTAGATGCCCGCGTCCGAGCCGGTGACGGTGAAGCCGGCTTCGTGCAGCAGGCCGGCGAAGGCTCCCATGCCGGTGCCGCAGATGGCCATCAGGTGCACGGATTCGACGGTCTCGGCTGGGGGAATGCGCCTGGGCAAGGTGTCTAACCTCCGGGGGGATCGCGGTGGCCGAAGAAGCGCTGCAGCGGGGACGAATCCTCGGTGAGCTCGTCGGCCAGCTCCAGCAACAGATCCCTGGACAGCCAGAAGATGGTGCACGGTTCCAGGGCCCGTGCGTGCACGCCGTAGACGCTGCCCTCGACCAGGCCGGGGTCGGGCAGGACGTGGCCGGCCTGCAGCGGCTCGCGCTGCTGCTTCATGCCGTCCTCGTCGCGCATGTAGAGCTCGAGGCTGCCCCGCCCGAGGATGCAGAGACGATCGGCAGGATCGCCGCTGCGGACGACCAGCTCGCGGGCGCGGACAGGGGCGCGCTGCAGGGCCTCGACGACACGCGCCCGGCCCTCCTCGGGCAGGCTGGAGAGCACGCTGATGCGCGCGACGATGTTCTGGCGCTCGCGCAGGCTCCAGTTCTCGTGGATCGCGTCGCGGAAGACCGCGCTTCGCTCGGTGAGCAGCTCGTAGACCTCGCTGTCCACGTCGAGCAGCTCCACCCTCGTCGAGGCGTCCACCCGCGCGGTGCGCAAGGGCGATCCCAGCAGCGCGAACTCGCCGAAGAACTGGCCCTGGCCGAGGGAGGCGAGGGTGCTGAGGCGGCCCACGTCGTCCACGACCCGGACCGAGACCTCGCCGCGAAGGATGACGAACATGCCGTCCGACATCTCGCCCTCGCGGAAGATGGTCTCGCCCCGCTGGACGATCACGGTGCGCAGCTGGTGCAGCATCTCCAGGAGGCTCTCGCGGGTCACGTCGGCGAGGACGTCGAGGCCGATCAGCTCGTGGGCCCGCGAGGTCTCCAGCGGGAACCGCGGCTTGGTGGACAGGGCGGGCGGCAGCGGCGCCTCGATGACCGACGAGATCAGGGAGCGGTCGCGCGCCTCGATCTTGGTGGTGGCGCCAGCGCGGTGCCGCGAGTACTCGGCGTTGATGTACCGCTGGGTCTCCGCGTCCGAGGGGTCGAGGAAGAGCAGCGACCGCGCGATGGCGAAGGCGCGGTACCAGTCCCGCTGGACCGTGTACGCCCGCGCAGCGACCCGGTACGCGTCGGCGGCCTCGTCGACCCGCCCCGCCAGCCGCAGCAACTCCGCAAAACGCACGCGATGGTGGGTCGCTGTCGAGTCCTGGTCGGCCAGCTGCCGCGCCTGCTCCAGCTGGTCGTCGGTGGGTGCTCTGCCGCCCATGGGGAGATTCTAATGAAGTCGAGGGCACGGCGTCGACCGGGGCTCGCGCGGGCGCACGCCCGCGCG
>CAZLEO010000219.1:2681-16362 GCA_964558555.1 uncultured Rickettsiales bacterium
GTGGGGGGGGGGCGGGGGGCCGGGGGGGGCGGGGGGGGGGCCACGCCCGCGCGGACCGATATCCTTGTCCCTTGCCCAACGCGGTCCCGTGGTTAATCATCTTGGCGCGAAGGGAATCGACCATGCGCACACTCCTCGCCGCGTTCGCAGCCCTCGTCCTGATGAACCCCGCCACGGCCCTGGCGGTGGGCCAGCAACCCTTCACCGCCACCGCCACCCTCGAGGGCGTGCCCGCGGCCGCGGGCGACACGGTCACCGTCAAGGTGTCCATCGCCATCCCCGCGGACCACTACATCTACCGCGACGCCACGTCCGCAGCGCTGCTGGACGTGGGTGCGCTGACCGCGGGCGAGCCGGTCTATCCCCCGCCGGTGACCAAGTTCGACAAGTGGGAGAAAAAGGACGTCGAGATCTACAACGAATCCATCGTCCTCACCGTGCCGGTGACCGTGCCCGACGGCACGGCCGACGGCACGTACCCCGTCCAGGCCGAGGTCCGCTGGAGGGGCTGCAATCCCAAGATGTGCTTCTTCCCCACCTCGGAGGTGTTCGACCTGCAGGTGGTGGTCGGCGAGGGCGGCGAGGTCGCAACCGTCGCCGGCGGAGGCGAGGAGGCCACAGCCGAGGCCGAGACCGAGGCCGAGACCGAGGCCGAGACCGAGCCGGATCGCCGGACCGCCGAGACCGTCACCAAGGCGCCTTCCGGAGACATGGACCTGGCCGGGTTGCAGCAGCGCCTCGCCGGCGCCCTGGAGAAGGCCGCCGGCAAGAGCTTCATCCTGGTGCTGATCATCGCCTTCCTCGGCGGCATCGCCGCCAGCTTCACGCCGTGCGTCTACCCCATGATCCCGATCACCGTGGCCGTCATCGGCGCCCGCGGGACCACGAGCCGGGCCAAGGCATTCTCGCTGGCCCTGGTGTACGTGCTCGGCATCGCCACGCTGTACTCGGTGCTGGGGGTGGTGGCCGCGTCCACCCAGACGATGCTGGGCAGCGCGTTCGGCAACCCATGGGTGATGCTCGCCATCGCCCTGCTGTTCGCGTTCCTCGCCCTGGGCATGTTCGGCGTGTACAACTTCGCGCTGCCCGCCTCGGTCAACACCAAGCTCAGCCAGGTGGGCGGCCAGAGTTACTTCGGCGTGTTCGTCATCGGCCTGGTCGGTGGCATCGTCATCTCGCCGTGCACCGGCCCCGTGGTCGGCTCGATCCTGCTGATGATCGCCTCGGGCCAGCTGACCCTGGCCCAGGGCTTCGGTGTGATGTTCGTGTTCTCGCTGGGCGTGGGCATGCTGTTCCTGGTCATCGGCACCTTCTCGGAGTCCCTGCAGCGCCTGCCCCAGGCCGGCGGCTGGATGACCCACGTCAAGAACTCCTTCGGGTTCATCATGATCCTCGCGGCCCTGTACTTCCTCGGCGCCGCAGGATTCCTCCCCGACGCCCTGATCGGCGTGTTGATGGCCGTATCGATGGTGATGTGGGGGGTGGTGCTGGGGGTGTTCACGGCCATGGAGCCGGAGGCGGGCTGGCCCGCGTGGATCCTGCGCACGGTGGCGGTGCTGCTACTGATGATCGGCTTCCTGATGCTGGGCCGCGCCCTCTACGGCGGTCACGACACGGGCGGCTCCCACGGCGCGACGGCCGAGGCCATCGCCTGGGAGACGGACATCCAGGCCGCGCTGGACCGGGCCGAGGCCGAGGGATCGCCGCTGATGTTCGACTTCACCCAGGACAACTGTCCCCAGTGCCGCGAGCTGGAGCACAAGACCTTCCCCGACCCCGGGGTGGTGCAACGCAGCCGCTCGTTCGTCTCGGTGACCGTGGACATGACGCAGCTGGTCCCCCTCGAGGAGACGCTGGCCGAGAAGTACGGCGTGCCCGGTGCACCGCGCATCGTCTTCTGTCGCCCCGACGGCACGGAGATCGAGGGCACGGCCATCCAGGGGTACGTGCCGCCCGGCCCCTACACCAGGTCCATGGACCGCGCCCTCGAAGCCCTGTAGCGCCGCGCACGGACTTGGGCGTACAATCCCTGGGAGCAGGCGATAGGAACCATGTCCGACACCAACGGCAACGATCCCAAGGACCGCGACCTCCCGGGCTTCAGTAGCCACTTCTCCACCACGCTCACCGGGCTCAAGCCGATGCGGAGGCGCTCCCGGGCCGCCACGAGCACGGAGGTGCCCCCGGACGAGGCCTCTCCCGTGGAGGAGGAGCCCGCAGCGGACGCGAAGACGGCCGACGTCGACGCTGCGGCCGAGCCGCCGCCTGCCCCGGCCATGGAGTCGCTGGAGGAGGTCCGCGACGAGGCCGAGCCGCCGCCCGCCGAGCCCGCGGAGACCGCTGGGGACGCCGACGGCGAGCTCGCCCCCGACGATCCCCTCGCCGGCATCGAGCTGCGCCCCGGTCTGTCGCTGGTCGACACCGCCGAGATACCCATCCACCGGGCGCAGGCCGCGGCCAAGCTCGCCAAGATCCGCGAGCCCGAGAAGCCGTCGCCGCCGCCCGAGAAGCCCGCCCCCGCGCCGCCCCAGCGGCCCGTGGTGCGCAACCGCCCCCCCTCCCAGCGGACCGCTCCCCCGCCCGTCCTCGACGAGGCCTCCACGTCCGCCCGCATCCGCCCCCGCCGGAGATCCTCCGGAGGCATGGGCTGGCTCTACATCGGCGTGATCATCTTGATCGCGTGTCTGATCGGAGCGCTGGTGATGCAGGTGAAGGACTTGTTGTAGGCCTGCGGCCCTAAGGTCGACCGTCGACTCACGCCCTCAGGGCGTGATCTCCTCATAGTGGAAGTCACCCGTCGTGTAGTTGAACGAGCAGGTCTTCATCTTGGAGTCGTGGTACACGAGGTTGTTGGAGAAGCCCACGGCGCCGTCGGAGAGGATCGTGGAGACGTCCCAGGTGCCGTCGCCCAGATCGATGGCCTGCTTGACGTCGTTGTCCTGGCCGTCGAAGTAGTGCACGCGGACCGTCGAGCCGACGGTGGCGATGACGGAGTCGGCGCCCACGAACTCGCGGGTGTCCACGGCGATCCAGCTGAAGGCGCCGGCCTCGTAGCGGCCCATGAGCAGGTCCTGCTCGCCCACGTCCTGGAAGGCGATGCGAAGCACGCTGGCGCTCTCGACGAAGAGGTGCGGCCAGGCGCCCTTGTCGCCGTCGCCGTCGCCGGCCAGGGTCTGGATGGTCCACGCGCCCGGCGTGCCCTGGGCGAGCTTGAGGTTGCCGTTGGCCACGTCGTAGTAGGCGATCCAGTAGGTGGAGCCGTCGATGAGCAGGTGGGCGTACTTGCCCACGTCGGCCTCGTCGAGCTCGGCGGCGACGCCGTCGGCCAGCAGCTCGCCCTCGTCGACGATGTCCTCCATCCAGCCGCCGCTGTAGTACTGCAGCTTGAGCTGCTTCTCGCCCGCGTCGTAGTAGGCGATGGCCGGGTTGCCCGAACCGTCCAGGGCGATGGAGGCGAAGGTGCCGACCTCGTCGGAGCTCGACGTGCCGTCGAGGACCTCGTTGGTCCACGCCTCGCCGTCCCAGGTGGAGTACATCAGCGTGGTCTCGTCCTTGTCGTGGTAGGCCATGTGGGGCGTGTCGGAGGAGTCCAGCGCCATGTCCACGTAGCGGCCGCGGTCTCCCGGGTTCACCGGCAGCCCGCCCTCGGTCTCGTACGTGTACCCGTCCACCTGCTCGTGGGTGAACGATCCGCCCGTGCCGCGGGCCAGCCCAAGGCCACCCTCGAGGTAGTCGTAGTACGCCACCAGGACCTCACCGCTGGACGAGATCTCCATGGACGCCCACAGCCCGCGGAACACCTCCTCCGGCTCCGGCGTCGTGTCGTCGTCGTCCGACGCCGTGGCGTCGTCGTCGTCGCTCTGCGCCGAGATGTCGTCGTCCGACACTCCCTCGTCCGAGCAACCCGTACTCATCGCCAGCGTCAACAACATCGCGGCCGGCAACAGGCTCCACAGCACGGCAAGGCGGGACCAGATCATGAGCAGTCCTTTCGGCGGTTCCCCTCAGTCGATCCAGGCCTCGGATCGCACGCAGGTACCCTATGCTGCACGCGTACCACGCGACCCCAACCCAGTCAAGAACGAGCACCCCCCGCATTCCCCCGGCGTCCCCCACGCCTGCGTCGTTGACACTCTGCCGCCGCAGCGATATGAAACACCCCCATCGGCCCCGTAGCTCATCTGGATAGAGCACCGGCCTCCTAAGCTGGGGGTAGAAGGTTCGAATCCTTCCGGGGTCGCCACTCCTCGCCCGATCTCGAAGCTACTCGAACACGCTCCCGTCGATCGCCCACCCACAACACGCATTCACCGCATCCGTCATCGCGACGTAGTCGAACTCGGGATAGGTGGCGGCGCAGATGGCGTCGGTGTCGCAGGTGCCGGTGACCTGGCCGTCGACGCGGCATTCGCAGGTGAAGGCGCCGCCGACGGTGTCGCACAGCACGTCGTGGTCGGCGTCGGGGGCGTCGGCGACGTCGCAGACGTGGTAGCCGTAGTCGCAGGTGGACCCGCCGGAGGCGGCGTAGACGGGGCAATAGGATTCGCCGTAGCAGGAGGAGAGGAAGAGGGGTGCGAGCAGCGCGAGGGCGCCGAGGAGGAGGCGGGGGAAGGGCAAGGGCTACTCGGCGACGTCGAGGATGACGAACTCGACGCGGCGGTTGGCCTCGCGGGCCTTGGAGGAGCTGCCCTCGATCAGGGGCTTGTTCTCGCCGTATCCCTTGGCGACGAGGCGGTGCTCGTCCACGCCCTGCTCGATGAGGTAGAGGCGGATGATCTGGGCGCGGGCGTCGGAGAAGCGGAGGTTGAAGTCGTCGTCGCCCTGGTCGTCGGTGTGGACCTGGACCTCGATCTGGAGGAGGTCGGGGCGGGCGTTGGCGAGGGCGGCCACGGCGTTGAGGGTGGCCTTGGCGTCGTCCTCGAGAACCGCCTTGCGGCTGAGGAAGTTCAGGGGGGCGACCAGCGCGATCTTGCCGGCGGTCATGTCGAGGGCGACGGGGCCCTCGTCAGCGCAGCCGTCGGTGTCGTCCACGCCGTTGAAGACCTCGGCGGCCTCAGGGCAGCGATCCTGGGCGTCCGCGACGCCGTCATTGTCGTTGTCCAGGTCGGGGCAGCCGTCGCCGTCGGCGAAGCCGTCCATGTCCTCGGCCTGATCGGGGCAGTCGTCGAGGTCGGCGGCGATGCCGTCGCCGTCGGCGTCGGGGTTTTCGTCGGCGCAGCCGTCGTGGTCCTCGAAGCCGTTGCGGTTCTCGAGCTCGTCGGGGCACTCGTCGTAGATGTCCTCCACGCCGTCGCTGTCGTTGTCCGGGTCGGGGCAGCCGTCCACGTCCTCGAAGCCGTCGCGGTCCTCGGGGTCCTCGGGGCACAGGTCGTCGCGGTCGCCGATCTTGTCGCGGTCGGTGTCCTTCATCAGCGAGGGCGTGACCGAGGCGCCGAAGAGGAAGCGGAAGGCGGGCGCGCCGATGCCGGGGGACAGGGCGCTGCCGAGCCCCACGTCGAGGCTGAGCCAGTCCTTGGGGTAGATGCGGGCGCCGACGCGCCACTCGACGGGGTTGCGCGTGCCCATGGACTCGCCGCCGAGGCCGAAGGCGGTGATGATCTCCGCGTTGAGGTCCACCGGATCGGCGACCCGGTAGCCCACGTTGGCCGACAGGCGGAATTCGGGGCCGTTGCGGATGATCTCGCGGCCCTCCACCGACTCGTAGATCACCGTGTGTGCGAGGGACGGGCCCACGTTGATCGCCGCGTGCAGCTTGCCGTCGAGCTGGATGGTCTCGACGAGGAACTGGGGCGCGAACGTCGGACCCCAGCTGCCGTTGTACAGGTGCGCGTTGCCCGACGGCAGGCTCAACGGGAGGATCAGGCCCAGGCCCACGGGGTGCTGGGTGGGATCGAGGAAGTTGCCCTTGGCGGCGAAGCGGATGTCGCCGACGCCGCTGTAGGTGTCGTAGTCCGGGTACCCGTACACGTCGCCGGCCTTGTTGGTCATGGCCAGCGTCACCGGGATGATGATGGCCACGTCCGCGTAGCGGAAGCCCAGGGCAGCCTGGAGGTCCATGGCGAACAGGTCGCCCACCAGGGCGCCGACGAACTGCCGCTGGCCCTCCACCGTGTCGTACTGGGCCAGCGGGCGGTTGGCATAGTTGAAGTGCAGACCGAAGGCGGGCTGCCACAGGTCCAGGACGCGCGACGACTCCACCTGGAACCCGCCCAGGGTATCGAAGGTGGGGTGGTAGCGTTGCACGTCCATGTACCAGCCGCGGGGTTGTTCGGGCTGGGCTCCGGCGGACACGGGCAACAGCATCAGCAGGGCGATGATCGCGCTCGCCACGGTACTCGTTCGCATGGGTCGTCCCTCGGGTTGTGTGCAAGGGCCGAGCGATACGGTCTCGGCCACGGTCCAGAGTATCCCGTTTACCGGACCTTCACAAGGTACCCAGGGGGCCGCGGTGGCGCCCCAGAACAAAAAAAAACAATGTTCTTTAGGGGGTTTACGTCGGCGACCTGTACACTGAGCTCATCGTGTCCGAAACCCTGGGTGGCGTTCCTCCTTGGACAATTTGTCTGACTCCGACCCTGATACAGAGAAGTACACGTGTGCCCGGCCGACGGGATTCACCCTCATCGAGCTGATGATCGTGGTGTCCATCATGGGGCTGCTGGCGGCCATTGCCATCCCCAACTACATGCACATGGTGTTGCGCGCGCGCCGGTCGGAGGTCCCGTCGAATCTCGCGACCATCCGCGTGCAGGAGGTGGCCTACCAGGTGGAGTGGGACCTGTTCACCGCCTGCCCCCTGACCCCGGAGGACTCGCCCGGACGCTCGACCACCGCGGTCGTGCTGGACGACGATCACCCCTTCTCCCTGCTGGGCTGGGCTCCCGACGGCCGCGTCCGCTCCCAGTACCAGGTGCTGACCACGCACGGCGACTCACGCTTCCAGGCCCGCGGCCTGACCGACGTGGACGGGGACAACGTGATGTGTGTCTGGGAGACCACCCAGACCCTCAGTGTGCACATGATCGTCTCCAACAACGTGTACTGAGGGATTCCTCACGATCCACGGTGAGGTCGGCCCGATCTCGTGTAAGATGACCCCACCTGGGAACTGGAGTCGTTGGAACGGGTCACGTGACGAACTGCGGGCCGACGCAGGCATCCGGAGCAGAAGGGGACGGGTACGACCGCTCCGGCTTCACCCTCATCGAGCTGATGATCGTGGTGTCCATCATCGGACTGCTCGCCGCCATCGCCATCCCCAACTACATGCACATGGTGCTGCGCGCGCGCCGCTCCGAGGTGCCGTCCAACCTGGCCACCATCCGCGTACAGGAGGTGGCGTATCAGGTGGAGTGGGACCTGTTCACCGCCTGTTCCCTGGTCCCGGAGACCTCGCCGGGGCGGTCCACCACCGCGGTCGTGCTGGCTGACGACCACCCCTTCTCCCTGCTGGGCTGGGCCCCCGACGGCCGCGTGCGTTCCCAGTACCAGGTCCTCACGACCCACCAGGACTCCCGCTTCCGCGCCCGCGGCATGACCGACGTGGACGGGGACGGCGTGCTGTGCGTGTGGGAAGCCACCCACACCACCGGGGTGGAGATGATCGTGGCCAACAACGTGTACTAGCGGGGCTTCGCCCCGCGGTCGACGGTCGACAGTCGACGGTCGACGGTGCAGTAGGGGTCGTAAGGGGGGAGTCTTCCGGGCTATGCTTGCGGCGGGAGACGACCATGACATGTTTGTTGATCGCTGTTGCGCTGGGTCTCGCGCTGGCCGGTTGTACGCCGCAGGAGCTGCCGCCCCCGGACACGGGCGGTGAGTTCGTCTACTACAACGGCCCGATGCCCCGGACCATCGATCCGGGGCTGCTCACCGACTCCTATGGGGCCTACCTGGCCCAGAACGTCTTCGAGGGACTGACGGTGTGGGACGCCGCCGGCCAGGCGCTGCAGCCGGGGGTGGCCAGCTCGTGGGACGTCAGCGACGACCGCCGTGTCTACACCTTCCACCTGCGCCAGGACGCCCGCTGGTCCGACGGCACGCCGGTGGTGGCCCAGGACTTAATAACGGCCTGGAACAGGGTGCTCAATCCGTCCACGCAGGCCGGCTACTCGACGCTGCTGTACCCCATCGAAGGGGCGCGGGAGCTACACCTGGGCCTGACCACCGACGCGTCCACCCTCGGCGTGGAGGCCACGGGCAACCACACCCTGGTGGTGCGCCTCGAGGCGCCCGTGCCGTACTTCCTGGGCCTGACCGCCGACGCGGTGATGCTGCCCGTGCAGTCCGAGTGCCTCAAGAAGCACGGCTGGGCGTGGACCGATCCCCGCAACATCGTCGTCAACGGCCCGTACCGCCTCGTCGAGGCGCACGAGGACCGCTTCGTGCTGGAGCGCAACAAGCGGTACTGGGACGCAGGGGCGGTGAAGGTCGAGCGGGTCGTCGCCCTGAGCCGGGTGCCTGAGGAGGGCCTCTCGGCAGCATTCCACACCGGCAAGCTGCACTGGACCGGTTCGGGGGGCGGCGAGCTGGACGAGTCGGACCGCGAGCACGAGGCCTACCGCGCCCAGGCCAGCCTGGTCACGGGCTACCTGCGGTTCAACCTGCAGCGCCACCCCCTGGACGACCCCCGCGTCCGCCAGGCCCTCGCCCACGCCCTCGACCGCGACCTCGTCGCCATCCCCGGCGGCCGCGCCGCCACCGATCACCTCGTTCCAGACGGCCTCGCCGGATACCAGCCCGCCGAGGGCCTGCTCCACGACGTGGGCGCCGCCCAGGCCCTGCTCGTCGAGGCCGGCTACCCCGGCGGCGATGGTCTGCCCACCATCGAGATCGCCGTGGACGACGGCGCGGCCAACATCGCGGCGATGGAGGAGGTCGCCCGACAGTGGCGCGAGAGCCTCGGCGTCGAAGTGGCCGTGTACCAGCGCGAGTGGCGCATCCACTCGTCAGTCGTCGAGGAGGGCAACTTCCAGGTCGCCCGCGGTGCCTGGGTCGCCGACTACCCCGATCCCTCCAACTTCATGGAGATCTTCCTCTCCGCCAGCCCGCTGAACTCCGGCGGGTACAACGACGCCGTGTTCGACGACTTCGTCAAGGAAGCCCGCCTCACCACCGATCCCGACTCCCAGACCCGGCTCCTCGCCTCTGCCGAGCGCCGCCTCCTCGAGCAGGCCCCCATCGTACCCCTGTACAACACCACCAGCGCCTGTCTGCTGGCTCCCCAGGTGAAGGGGTACCAGGACAACCTGATGAACGTGCACCTGTTGAAGTACCTGTCGTTCTGACGACTGCGGGGAGGGAGGGGGTCGGGAAGGGCGAGGGCCTAGCCGCGCCTGAAGATCGCCGCGGCACCCATGCCGCCGCCGATGCACATGGACACGATCCCGTACTCGACGTCACGCTTGCCCATCTCGTGCAGCAACGAGGCGGTGAGCTTGGCGCCGGTGCAGCCGAGGGGATGACCCAGGGCGATGGCGCCGCCGTTGACGTTGACGAGGGCGGGGTCGATGCCACACTTGCGGACGCTGTACAGCGCCTGGCTGGCGAAGGCCTCGTTGATCTCGTACAGGCCGACGTCCTTGATCTCCAGCCCGGCGGCCTCGAGGGCCTTGGGGATGGCGATGGAGGGACCGATGCCCATCTCGTCGGGGTGGCAGCCGGCGACCTGATAGGTGACGAGCTCGCCCAGGGGGGTCAGGCCCAGCTCCTCGGCCCTGGCGCGGGTCATGATCAGCTCGAGCGCCGCGCCGTCGGAGGTCTGGGACGAGTTGCCCGCGGTGGAGGCTCCACCCATCTTGAACGGGGTCCCGAGCCTGGCCAGCCCCTCCAGCGTGCTCTTGCGGGGACCATCGTCGGTGTCGAAGGTGAGGGTCTTGCCGTCGAGCTGGACGTCGATGGGGATGATCTCGTCCTTGAATCGACCGTTCTCGATGGCGGCGAGGGCCTTGTTGTTGGAATCCAGCGCGAACTGGTCCTGGTCCTCGCGGCTGACGTCGTAGCGCTCGGCCACGGTCTCGGAGGTCATGCCCATGGACTCGTAGGCGGCCGGGAAGTTCTCGGCGAGCCACGGGTTGGGCGCGGGCTTCTGCCCGCCCATGGGGACGATGGACATGGACTCGACGCCGCCGGTGAGGCAGACCTCGGCCCAGCCGGCGACGATCTTGGACGCTCCCGTGGCCAGGGTCTGCAACCCCGACGAGCAGAAGCGGTTCATGGTCATCGCGGGCACCTCCACCGGGAGGCCGGCGCGCAAGGCGGAGTTGCGGGCGACGTTGAGCCCCTGCTCCCCCTCGGGCATGGCACACCCGATGATGATGTCGTCGATGGTCTTGGGATCCAGCTCGGGGATCCGCTCGATGAACTTCTCCATCAGCACGCCGAGCAGCTCGTCCGGCCGCGTCTGTCGAAGGGTGCCGCGGACGGCCTTGCCCACTGCGGTGCGGTAGGCGTGAGTGACGACAACTCCTGTAGTCATTCGTGTGTCTCCTTTCGCCTGCTTAGTTCCGCAGGGGCTTGCCCTTTTCCAGCATGTGCTGGATACGGGCGAGGGTCTTTTGTTCGCCGCACAGACTCACGAACGCCTCGCGCTCGAGGTCCAGGAACTCCTGCTCGGACAGCTCGGTGCCGGAGGGCACGTCGCCGCCGCAGATGACGTGCGCCAGCTTGCGGCCCATGTGGCCCTCGTACTCGGTGATCCAGCCGCCACCCACCATGGTGTGGATGCCGATCTTGAGCGCACCGATGCCGGTGGAGCCGGGCACCTTGACGGTCCTGGGCACCGGCGGCCGGTAGCCCATCTGGAGCAGCCCCAGCACGTCGGCCTTGGCGTCGGCCAGCACGGCGTCGGGGTTGATGGTCACGGCGTCGCCCGTGCGCAAGAAGCCGAGCTCGCGGCCCTCCTCGGCGCTGGTGGCCACCTTGGCCATGCCGATGAGCTCGAAGACGCGCTGCATGTGGGGGAACAGGTCCACCTTCACGCCGTCCGGCACGGAGCCGTAGTAGCGGAAGGCCAGCTCCTTGCAGCCACCGCCGGCGGGGATGACGCCCACGCCGAGCTCGACCTGACCGATGTAGGTCTCGCCCGCGGCGCGCACCTTCGTGCCGTGCATCATGATCTCGGCGCCGCCGCCCAGGGCCATGCCCCGTGGCGCGGTGACGACGGGACCGCGGCAGTACTTCATGGCCATGGCGCTGTCCTGCAGGGCCGCGACCATCTCGCCGATCTTGTCGTACTGCTTCATCATCGCCAGCATCATCACCATGCCGATGTTGGCGCCCACGCAGAAGTTGGTGGCCTCGTTGCCGACCACCAGACCGACGAGCTCACCGTCGTTGACCTTCTTCACGCCCAGGTCGAGCATCGCGATGATGTCCTGGTCGATGGCGTTCATCTTGGTGTGGAACTCGACGCAGCCCACGCCGTCACCCATGTCGATCAGGGTGGCGCCCATGTTCTTGTCGATGACCTGGCTGCGCTCCTTGAGCGATGGCAGGAAGATCAGGCGGTCGGCGATGGGCACGGGCTTGTAGGCCTCGTCCACGGCGCACCAGTAGTGCGGGATGCCGTCGCGATTGACGTACCAGCTGCCCTCGCCCTTGGCGAGCATCGTCTTGACCACGGCGGGGACGTCCATCCCCTCCTCTTCCATGCGCACGACCGAACGCTCGACGCCGATGGCGTCCCACGCCTCGAAGGGACCGCCCTCGTAGGCGAAGCCCCAGCGCATGCCGCGGTCGATGTTGACGATGTCGTCGGCGATCTCGCCCAGCAGCTGCGCCGAGTAGATGCAGCTCTCGGCCGTGACCTTCCACGCGAGCTTGCCGCCCACGTCGTCGGCCCAGACCATGGCGTTGACCTTGCCGGCCACGTCGTCCTTGTCGCGGGCCATGCCGATGGAGTTCAGCCGGACCTTCTCCTGGGCCTCGAACTCCATGGTCTCGAGGTTCATCGCCAGGATGGCCTTCTTGCCATCCACCTTGGTCTTCTTGTAGAAGCCGGCGCCCGACTTGGAGCCCAGCAGGCCGTCCTCGACCATCTTCTTCATGAAGTCCGGGACGAGGAACCGCTCGCGCCACGGATCGTCGGCGCAGCCCTGGTAGACCGTGTCGATCACGTGGGCCAGGGTGTCCAGGCCCACCATGTCGGCGGTGCGGAAGACCGCGGACTTGGGCCGACCCATGGGCGGACCGAAGACCTTGTCCACCACCGCGATGCTCAGGTCGAACTCCTTCATCCAGTGCATCACCGACATGATGCCGGCGACCCCGATGCGGTTGGCCACGAAGTTGGGCGTGTCCTTGGCGTGGACGATGCCCTTGCCCAGCACGTTCTCGCCGAAGTCGGCCATCTGGGCGTAGACGTCGGGATCCGTGTCGTCGCAGGGCACCAGCTCCAGCAGGCGCAGGTAACGCACCGGGTTGAAGAAGTGCGTGACCATGAAGTGCTTGCGGAAGTCTTCGCTGCGGCCCTCGGTCATGGCCGAGACGGACAGCCCCGAGGTGTTGGACGTGATGACGCTGCCCGGCTTGCGGTGTTCGTCCACCATGGTGAACACCTTCTGCTTGACGTCGATCCTCTCCAGCACCACCTCGACGATCCAGTCACATTCGGAGAGCTTCTGTGCGTCGTCGGTGTAGTTACAGGGGGTGACGAGCCTGGACAGGTCCTTGCGGTACAGCAACGCCGGCCTGGCCTTGTTCATGGCCTTCATTCCGGCGTCGGAGAACCGATTGCGTACCGCTCGGTCCTCCAGGGTCAGTCCCTTGGCCGTCTCCTTCTCGTTCAACTCGCCCGGGGCGATGTCGAAGAGATAGGAGGGGATGCCCGCGTTGGCGAGGTGCGCGGCAATTCCCTGGCCCATGACCCCTGCACCCAAGACGCCCACACGTTCGATCTGGATGCCCATGGATCCTCCTTTTCTCGGAAATGAATGAGCGTTCATTCATGTACATGGTACGGGGCCGGGAGTCAAGGTGAGGAGCTGCAAAAACGGGTCAGGGGATGCGGCGGGTGGGGCCGCTGCCGGGGACGATCTGCTCGATGTCGTCGGGCTTGTCGAACTTGCCCTCGCAGCTGACGCACTCGATGAAGGGATCCCCCTTGGAGGTGGCGAACAGCGGCATCCAGTACAGGGTGAAGTACTTGACGGGCTGCTTCTCGACGAAGTTGCGGGGGACGCCACAGTCGGGGCAGTGGATCTCGCCGCACCAGCCGCCCTGGACGGGCTTGAAGATCCACTTGTTGCCCCAGATGACGATGAAGAGGATCACATCGACCGCCGGTACCGGCCGCCCACCTCGTAGAGCGCATGGCTGATCTGGCCGAGGCTGGCCACGCGGGCGGTGTTCATCATCTCCGCGAAGATGTTGCCCCCGTCGAGGACGACCTGCTGCAGCCGGGCCAGGGCCCGCTCGCACTCGGTCGCGTTGGACTCCTGGAAAGCGCGCAGGTTGTCGATCTGGGCCTGCTTGCCCTCGGGTGAGCACCGGGTCAGGGCCGTCTCCTTGACCAGCGACTCGCCAGCTTCGGCCGCGGGGTTGAGGAAGGTGTTGACGCCGACGATGGGGTACACGCCGCTGTGCTTGAGGTACTCGTAGTGCATCGACTCTTCCTGGATCTTGGACCGCTGGTACTGCAGCTCCATGGCGCCGAGCACGCCGCCGCGCTCGCTGATGCGCT
>CAZLEO010000220.1:0-12780 GCA_964558555.1 uncultured Rickettsiales bacterium
AACATCTGACTTGGTGGATTCGTCGCTCTGACGAACAAATCGGCCAACTCAAACATCTGACTTGGTGGATTCGTCGCTCTGACGAACAAATCGGCCAACTCAAACATCTGACTTGGTGGATTCGTCGCTCTGACGAACAAATCGGCCAACTCAAACATCTGACTTGGTGACCTACCGTGCCCGGAAGCTAGCCCTCCTTCCCCTCGGCCAGACTCGCCCCCACGGCGTAGAGCACGGCCCACAGCACGGTCACGGGCACCACGGTCACCGCGGCGGCATACAGCAGCACGTACGCGGCGCCGGCCCACATGGCGGGCTCGCCGCCGGCGGGGAGGGTGCCCGAGAGGATGGCGGCGTTCTCGCGCCAGCCGAACAGGTGAAACGTGGCGAAGGGGGCGGCGATGGCCGCGGCGGCGGCGAAGAGGATGCGGGAGACCCAGGGGATGCGCAGCCTCATGGCGCACCCCCTTCCATGGCGCGGGCCCATAGCGGGCCTTGCACCAGCGAGTAGAGGATGACTGCGTCGCCGACGTGGTTGCTCGCGGCAAAGGAGAGCTGGCCGTCGCGGCGCATGGGGAAGCCGCCGAGGCGCAGCGAGGTGATCAGGGCGCTGGTAAAGGGGCGGTCGTCGAAGGCGGTGGCGCCGAGCAGGGCGAGGCCGCTGGCGCCGGGGCTGGCGCCGACGATGGGGACGATGGGGCCGGAGTCCACGTCCTGGGGGCCGGTCCAGGAGGAGGGCCACTCGCGGGAGAAGCCGAAGCCCAGCGGCGTGCGGCCGAGCTCGCGGCGTGCGCGGGTGTACTGATCCCAGGCAAAGGCCTCGTCCACGAGCAGCAGGCAGTGGGCGGCCATGAAGATGGAGGAGCCCTCGGGGCCGTCGAGGTGCTGGCCGTCGAAGGTGTACGAGGACACGAGCAGGCCGGTGTCCGGGTCCACGAGCTCGGCGCGGGCGGTGTCGACCCAGTCGCGCAGCAGCTCGGAGTGGTCGGCGCCGTCGAGCACGTCGTGCAGGCGGATCGAAGCCAGGGCGACGGTGTTGCAGAACGTCCAGCACTCGTCGGGGTAGCTCTCGGCGGACAGCACCGGGCTCAGGCGCATGCGCTCGACCATGGAATCGACGCGGCGGCGGTGCTCGGCGGCGAGGTCGTCGCGGTCGCGGACCATACGCCGCGCGCCGATCATCAGCGCGATCTCGCCGTCCACGAAGATGCTGGCCTCGGGCTGGACGACGAAGGGGGACCAGCGGGAGTAACCCATGAGGAAGTGGTGCACGCCGTGGGCGCGCTCCTGGGCGAGGGTGTCGTCGATCACGGCGTCGATCACGGCGAGGCTCTCGTCCTCGCGGGCGGGATCGCGCAGGGCCGCGTTGGCCAGGGCCATCACCAGGAAGGTGCGGCCCATGAAGTCCCACTCGGGGTTGCTCATACGGATGTGGCCGTGCTCGTCGGCCAGCGTGTCGGGGTCGGACCACAGGTCGAGGTAACGCGCGGCCATGGCGTCGGCGCGGGGCGAGACCGCGTCGTCGCTCACCCAGCGATCGAGGTCTGGAGCGAACAGGAGGTGGGCGCCGCACGCCCACAGACCCGTCGCCGCGGCCAGGCTCACCAGGGCCAGGGTCAGTCGTGTGAGGGTTCGTCTCATCGGTCCTCCGGCCGCCCCGGTGCGCGCGCCGGAGCGTCACCTTCCATGGTGATCACGGCACGTTGGGGCGGTGCGGCGAGCCGGCACAGCTGGATCACAAAAAGGGTGCAAGCGGCGTGCAACGGGACCCGGTCACAAAAGGCGCGAACCCCGGAATAACTTCCCCGATCCCCGGTAGTTCGGCGCGTAACCAGCAAGGCGGAACACGCCGGAGAGGCCAAGGACACCATGAGCAACCACCTGGACTACCTCGGGCTCTTCAACTACATGGCAGCGGCTTTCTACGCGGTCGTCGGAGCGGTCGTGATTCCGGTGTCGCTGGCGCTCGTGTGGGCCTTCGTGGGCCCGGTCCCTGCCGAGGAGCAGGGCGCGCTGTTCGGGGCGTTGGCCCTGGGCGTGGTGTCGTGCTGGGCGTTCGCGGTGTTCGCGTGGGCCATGGGGTCGCGCGTGTCCGAGGGGCGCTGGCGTGGCGTGCAGACCGTCTGGGCGGCCATGTCGGTGGCCAACAATCCGCCGCTGGGTACGGCGTACGGGCTGTACGCGTTGTGGGTATGCTGGGTCAATCCCGAGACCCGCGCGGCGTTCGAGCGGGCGGGCTGACCGCGGGCCGACCGCGGGCCGGAGGGGACGATGGGCAACCGTCGTGACGAGTTCTCCATGTCGTGGATCGACCGGATCCTCGAGGCCCTGGCGCTGCTGGCGCTGCTCGGCGGCGGCGCCCTCGTGGTCGTCTCCTGGGCCACCCTGCCCGACTCCGTCCCCATGCACTTCGACATGTCCGGCGCCCCTGATCGTTTCGGATCCAAGGTGGAGCTGTGGGTCCTGTTCGGCGTCTTCGTGCTGACCTACCTGACCATGGCGGTGCCGGCGCGGGTGATGGGGCTGGCGCGGAACGCGCGGACCCAGCAGTGGGTGACGGTGTTCTGGCCCCAGATGCGGCTCACGCGCGCGCTGCTCCTGTGGTTCAACCTGTGGACGATGCTGCTGTTCGTGGCGCTCCTGGCCGGCACCCTGGCCGTGGCCACGGGCCAGACGACCCACCTGGTCCTCACCCCCGTCTACGGCCTGTGCGGCGTCATGGCGATCACGTTGGTGATCTGGATGATCGTGGCCATCCCGGTGACCCTGCGGCAGGTGGGCGCGCAGCGGCGCTGATCAGCGCACCGGCCGTATCCCGTCCATGCCGAAGAGCGCCACGTGGGCTGCAGCCACGCCGGGGCAACGTTCGTCGAAGCGGCAGGTGGTGCACGACATCGTCTTGTAGCGGACCCCCTCCTCCACCGGCCCGCCGTCCCTCACGAGGATCGGCTCGGTCGTGTGCTGGAACCACGAGCCCTCGCCCACCAGGTCCGGCGGCAGCAGGCACGCCGGCGGGGCGCAATCCCCCCCGGACACCACCAGATCCACGCCACACCGCTGCGCCTCGTCCAGGGCGCGGTCGAACACCTCGCGGGCCGCGGCGTGGGACATCCCCAGCCGGGCCAGCACGTCGCGGGGCGTGTTGGGCGACAGGGTGGACAGGGTCACCCGCAGGCGACGGCCCCACCGGCCGAAGGTCCGGCCGATGGTCTCGGTCACCCGATCGGCGTTGAGGCGCGTGATCACCACGTTGAGGGTCACCTGCAGCTCCAACCCCAGGAGCACGTCCACGCCGTCGAGGGCGGCGTGCAGGTCCCCGACCCCGCCGGTGAGCTCCTGGTACACGGCCTCGTCGAACGACGGCAGGTTCACCAGCACGTCGCCCAGGCCGGCCCTCACCAGGGCGTCGAGTGTCTCTCGGCGGCGCGGCACCATGGCGGCGTGGGTCTGCAAGGAGAGGCGCACCGTGGGGCGTTGCAGCGCCCACAGGACGATCCGATCCAGGTCAGGCGACAGCAACGGCTCGCCGCCGGACAGCACCAGGGTGGCCTCGCGCGCCGTGGTGAGGGCGGCGTCCGCCCGGGCCAGGGCGGCGTCGATGTCCTCGGGCTCGGGCACCTCGAACGGGGGGACGAAACAGTGGGGGCAGCGCAGATCGCACGCCGGCGTGGGCCGCAGGATGGCCTGGATCCGCCCGTCCTCCCAGGTGACGACATCCAGCAGTCGCGGATACGCGGGGGTGTCCGGCCCCGCCGGGGGGTCCGACTCGTCCGGCCCCTCGGCCTCGGCGCCCCGATCGCGGCGCACCTCGAGCAGCGCGAAACCGGCGCCGTCGAAGGTGTTGATCCGCCGGCCCGAGCCGCCGTCGTACGCGGCGAGCCGCTCCAGGTCCCACCGCCCGCCCCAGGACACGGACGCCCGGGAGATGCCCAGCACCCGCAGGCCCGCCTGCCGGCCCGTCCACGAGGGGTTGTGCAGGGCCAGCGCGCGCAGGGTCTGCGCCGGCACGACGACGTCCACCCCCTCCACCGCACGTTCCGCCACCAGGGCGGCGAGTCCGCGGGTCACCTCGTCGGCGTCGTGGTCGCCCAGCACCACGGCGATTCGGTTCGGCCGGCCGTCGAGGACGTCGTCGGGCATCGGCCACAGCGTGCACCTCGCCCACGCGCCATGCGCGGGCGGGCGGACCCCACAGCCCACCAGCGTCAGGGGCGCGCCGCCGGCCTCGGGTGGGGGCAACATCACCCCCGGATTCCGTGGCCAGGGGCAACCGTCGCAGTCCAGTGCACAACGAACCGACATGGATCCATTGTACCCGGCCCGGATCCGCGGCCGGTAACCCGGCGGTAATCGGGGAAAGCCGGAACCCCGGCTACGCTGGGATCGGACGGGAGATGTTCAGCAAGTGATGAAGCAGCGACGATCCAACAGAGCCGATACCATTCTCCAGGATCTGATCGCCCTGGCCGCCGGCGGGTCCATTCTCGCCTCGACCATGGCGTTCCTCCTGGTGCTGTACAGCTGACGCCTCCCGTCCGCCCTCCCCTGGATCAGGGGCGTGTCGCGGCCCTGCCGCGGCACGCTCCTACCGGCGGCGCAACGTCAACAACACCCCCATCAGCAACAGCGCGAACACCGGAGCCGGGCCGCCGCCGTCCGCGCGGCAGCTGCAGTCCCCCTCTTCGCCGCCATTGAAGTAGCCCCCGTCGTCGTCATCGCCATCGTCGTCATCGTCGTCGTCGTCGTCCCCGGCATTGAGCCCGGGCACGGCCTCGGCGCTGTACTGGTACGTGCGGCCCCAGCCGCTGAGCGTGGTGGGGGAGACCACGAGCCAGGCCTCGCGGTGGTCGCCGAAGTTCGGCAGTCGGCCCTCGCCGTGCGCGCCGTCGAACTCAAGCGGCACCATGTCGAGCACCTGGGACGCCGACGTGCCCACCAGCACCGCGTCCCAGCTGACCCCCTCCTCGCCGTCGAAGGTGACGTACAGGTCGGGGTTGTTGGACGTGGCCTCGTCCGTGTCGATGGTGATGTAGTTCTGGCCGTAGGGCTGGGGCTCCTGGCCCGCATAGGAATCCCCGCCTCCGGGCAACGCGCCGATCCCCTGGGTGACGTTGATCCCCGGGAAGTAGGTCTGGTCCTCGTACTCCATGACCGTGTTGGTGGCCATGAACCCGCGGTAGACCTCGTCGAAGTCGTGCCCCAGGTCCTCGATCACGTCGCCGATCCACAGGCCGTAGGTGCTGTGGTTGCCCTCGGACTCCGCCCAGGTCTGGCGCACGAAGTCGGCGCCACCCACGTACTCGTGCAGGTAGAACGCGAAGATGGACATGCCGTACATGTGGTTGAAGATCTCGCTGTCCTGCTGGGACGAGGCGTTCATGGCGATCCACGGCTTGTCCGCGTACCCCGAAACGTAGGGCGCCCAGCCGTGGTGGTCCGGGTAGACCGAGTCCTCGATGTACGTGGCCGTGGCCTCCCACCAGTAGAACTCGTGGGCGAATCCGTAGCCGAACTGGATGGCGTGGTTGAACTCGTGACAGGCCATGTCCTGGTACCACGAGCCGCTGGCGAAGCTGCCCGCGTAGGCGACGATGTAAGGTACGTAGTCCGTGTCGCAGGCGTCCACGGTGGTGTACGCGCCGCCGTAGTTGCCCTCCGCCACGTAGGCCAGCATGAGGTAGTCGTCGCTGCCGTCGGGGATGCGCCAGTCCAGTTCCTCGATCTCCACGTCCCACGAGTACTCCAGCGCGTCGAGGAAGGACTGGGCGGTGTTCT
Source organism: uncultured Rickettsiales bacterium (assembly GCA_964558555.1). Lineage (GTDB taxonomy): Bacteria > Myxococcota_A > UBA796 > UBA9615 > CAYRNR01 > CAYRNR01. Next base: position 5,776 of record CAZLEO010000220.1, read on the forward strand.
GGGAGATGGTGCCGGTGTCCCACTCCACGGCGAAGTGCTCGCCGATGATGCGGTTCTCGCCGTACTGACCCCAGCAGGTGTCGTCGTCCAGGGTCGAGGGGGCGGGATCGATGGGCGCGTCGTCGACGAGATCGTCCTTCCACGGCGCCAGCTTGGAGGTCATGCGCGCGCGTTGCTGCGGGTCGAACGTGTCCCAGTCGGCCTTGAGATCGGCCACCAGGCCGGTGGAGCAGCGCCACCCCTCGACCTGCTCGCCGCGGTAGGTGGCGGGCAGGGCCGCGGGCTCGAAGTGCATCAGGTACTGCAGCCACAGCGCCTCGCTGCGGTCGATCTCGCCGGCAGCGTGGGCGACGGCGATGCGCCCCCCGTCGTCGAGGAACGTGGTCTGGGCGCCGGCCGCGGTGGCCGTGAAGATCAGCAGCGCCGCCATCGTCGATCGCAGGGCAAATGCCATTCGTCCGCCTTCTCCCATCGGGGGCTATGATTCGGATGAAGAGTGACCACCAGGACTGTCATCGTCAAGGGACATTCCTGACCCCGCGCACGCGGGAAGAGACGACCGGGCCGGGTGTTGGAGGCTCCATGCGATCACGAATCCGACGAAGCACGACGTTGCTCGCCGCAGCCGCCGCGGCCCTCATCACGGCCCTACCCGCGACCGCGGGGCCGCCCGCCGAGACCCTCGCGGCGATGGAGGAGGCGCTGGGCATGTTCGAGTGCTGGGACGGCGAGTGCACGTACACCGTGCGCTTGAGCACCGAGATCTCCAAGACGGACGGCTCGGACAGCCAGGAGCAGATACGGCGGATGGAGGTCACCTACGACGCCAGCGGCGAGGCGACCACGAACACCCTGCAGGTGCTCCAGGACGGCGTGGACGTGACCGACGACGAGGACGCCCAGAAGTCCTTCGGCGCCGTGTCCACCGACGAGGAGCAGGAGATCGAGCAGGAGAAGGAGCACGGGGGCGAGCAGTCCATGAACCTGGACCTGTCGCTGCCGCTGGGGGAGGACGCCGAGCACTACCGCTTCGGCGATCCCGTCGCCGAGGGCGGCCTGACGGTGGCGACCTTCGAACCCGTGGAGGGCAAGAGCCGCAAGGAGCTCACCGACCTCAGCGTCGGGCGCATCGCCTGGGATCCCCAGACCCTCCAGCCCCGCTGGGTGGAGTTCAGCTACGCCCGCAATCCGCGCATGGTCAAGTCCATGTCCTCGAGGGTCGAGTTCGGCCAGCTGGCGGGCAAGCTGGTGCCGCTGAGCTGGGAGACCGAGGGCGTGGGCGGGATCCTGGTGTTCAAGCGCCGGTTGAAGATGGAGATGACGACCGAGGGGCTGCGCTAGGGTCCGAGCTCCACCTCGCCGATGGCCACGTCGATCCCCCCGTAGAGCACCACCACCTCCAGCGGTCCGACCGGCAGGCCGTGGACCGTCACGTCCACGTCCATGCCCGACTCGCAGTAGCAGGGCTTGCCGATGTCGTCGATGTTGACGCGGCACAGGCCGGTGCGCGGCATGGCGGCGCCGACGATCAGGTCGATGCAGCAGTTGAGGTGCCACGTGTCGAGGTTGACCAGGAGATCGCCGCCGCCGAGATCCTCCAGCGTCATGGTCGGATCGGGGTTGCCCGGCACCTCCGTGTCGAGCCAGGTGACCTCCACGTCGAGCAGGTTGGGGTTGGAGGTGTCGTCGTCGTCGTCCGCGGCCGCGCTGTCGTCGTCTGCAGCGTCGTCGTCCGCGGCGTCGTCGTCCGCAGCGTCGTCGTCTGCGGCGTCGTCGTCACCCACGTCGTCGTCACCGACGTCGTCGTCGCCCACGGCCGAGTCGTCGTCGGCGTCGTCCTTGGAGCAGGCCGCCAGCGTCAGTCCGAAGCACAGGGCGAGCAGTACGGTGAGATATCGGGACATGACCCACCTCCTGCGGCCATTGAATCACCGGGAGAGGTGTCTGTCGAATCGGTGGTGAAGCCGATGGTGAAGGGCTCAGCCCTGAGGTGGCGGCTGACGAGGTTCGCGGGCCGCGTACTCGCCGTCGGCCACCGCGGCCGTGACGAGGAACACCACGCGGGCGGCGCCAGTGAACAGGTCGGGCACGAGGACATCGGGGCGGTCGGTGGGGCGATGGAGGTGGTGCCAGCCGTTGCGGGTCGCCACGGACAGGGTGGGCATGCCCGTGTCGAAGAAGGGCTGGGCGTCGGCCCAGCCGCCGTAGCCGGTGTCGCCGGGTTCGATGGCGCTGGTGCGGGCGTTGATGGCCTCGGCGAGGCCGATGAGGACCGGGCTCGCCCCGCCGCCGCCCAGGTGCAGCCCATCGCCCATACCCACGCAGTCCACGTTGATCATGGCCACCGCGCTGCCGAGCGGGAGCAACGGGTCCGCCACGTAGGCCTCGGCGCCGAGCAGGCCCTGCTCCTCACCCGAGAACAGGATGAACACCACCGTGCGGCGGGGCTTGAACTTCCCGCGCGACAGCGCCGCCGCGGCCGCCATCACCGCCGCGGACCCCGACGCGTTGTCGTTGGCGCCCGGGAACAGGACGTCGCCCTGCCGGCCGATGTGATCCAGGTGAGCGCCGAGGATGACGTGCTCGTCGCCCAGGGCGGGATCGCTGCCCGGCAGGACGGCCACCACGTTGGCGGTGTCGCGATCCGGGTCGTAGCTCGCCTGTACGCTCACGTGCACCGCCCGGCCCAGGTCCGCGGGCCAGGGCTGCCCCGTCTCTTCGATGGTCGTCTGGATCTGCGACAGCGTGGTCGAGGTTCCGGTGAGGAGGGTGTCCGCGACCTCGCCAGACACCTGGATCTGGGGCATCTGCAGGGGCTGATCACCGGGACCGTGCAGCACACTGCCGATCAGCGGCTGGGGCCGCTCCGAGTCGGGAAGGGACACCAGCAACAGCGCGACGGCGCCCTTCTGCGCGGCGGCGACGGCCTTGGGACGCGGCAGCCAGGCCTCGCCCCATTCCACGCCCGGGACCTGGAACGGCGGCGCCTGCTTGAACGCCAGCACCACCTTGCCGCGCACGTCCACGCCGGCGTAGTCGTCCCAGCCCTGGTCTGGCATCGACAGCCCGTACCCGCAGAAGACCACCGGCGCGGTCACGTCGCCGGAGCCGGTGAAGCCGCGGGCGACGAAGTCGTCGCCGTGTCGCAGCGGGCGCTCGCCCCCCTCGTCATCCACCAGGGCCAGGCTCACCTCGCCGACGATCTCGTTGGCCTCCAGGGAGAAGTGCCGCAGGAACCCGTCGCCACCCCCGGGTTGCAGCCCGAGCTCGGCAAACCGGCCCGCCGCGTACTCGGCCGCGGCGAGGTGTCCGGGCGTGCCGGCGAGGCGGCCGTCCATCTCCTCGGACGCCAGCCGGCCGACGATCTCCATCAGCTCCGCCTCGGTCACCAGTGCGGACGCCGACGCCTCGACCTCGGGCCCGTAGCGCAGCTCCTTGTCACATCCACAGAGGCCGACGGCGAGGGCGATCAGGAAGGCAAGGGCGCGGATCACGCGCCGAACTCCGCGGTGCAGTCCTCCTGCAGGTAGGTGACTACCCCCTCGGCGATGGCGCTGGCGAAGAGCAACGCCTCCTCCTGGTGGGGGGTGACCGGACGGCCGCGGGAGTCGAAGTCCCACAGCAGGTCCTTGCGCACCTCCAGCGCCATGGCATTGAGCCGCGAGGGCGAGTCGCGGTACTCCGCGACGATGCGGCCGCGGCCGCGCCGCAGGAAGTCCCCCACCTGGACGTATGCGGCCAGGGCGCCGGCGAGGCGGTCCTCCTGGTCGGGCGTCGCGCGGCGGTACGAGTGCAGGTAAGACCGCAGCATCTCCGAGTCGGCCCGCCGCAGGTTGGTGTCGGTGAGCATCTTCCAGACCATGCAGAAGCTCGGATCATCCACGGTCTCGGGCCGCTCCTGCTCGAACCGACGGCGCAGCTCCACGAAGAACGACCACACGCGCGCCCGCACCTCCAGGCTGCCCTCGGGCAGGGAGTACGGGTAGTTGGGCTCCACGAACAGGCCCTTCTTCTGCAGCGTCAGCGAGACCCGGTCGCGCAGCACGGGATCGGCGGTGAACTCGCCCAGCTCCTTGGGATACAGCGGATCGAACGCGGTGATGTACCCCGGCGTCTCGCGCTCGATGCCCTCGGACCGGGTGATGACCGAGAACTCCGGTCGCTCGGCGCCGCTGGGGCTGAACTGGTCGTAGGTGTGCACCGCGATCTTGATGAGCTTGCCGACGATGGCCGACTCCATGGAGTCGGAGATGCCGTCGTAGACGTCCTTGAGCAGGTGCCGCTTCTGGGGGTGGGACAGCAGGTGCGAGAACGGCTTGTTGATGGCCAGCCGTTCGGTGTGACGGGCGCCGTGGGGTGTCACGCCGGGGAAACGGCCGAAGTCCATCAGCGTGCGGGCGATGCGGACGCGGTGGTACCCCGGCAGGCCCAGCAGCGAGACCAGCGCGCGGGCGACCAGCGGCGCGCCCCAGTCGCGCTCGCGCACGTAGGCGCTCTGGAACCGCTCCGGACGGATGGCCTTGCCCCGCTTGTCCACCATGAAGTCCGGCGGGATCACGTTGCCGGCGTGGATCACGTCGATCATCACGCGGTCGTGCATGGCCGCGGGGAGGCGGAAGCGGGTGTCCGCGCTGGGCTCCACCGGCACGAGCGCGAACGGCTCGGTCTCCTCGATGCGGAACTCCGCGTCTGTCTGTTGTGCTGGCATGGCTCCATGATGGTAGGAGCGCCGGCCGGGGGGGTCAATTTGCGGGGGCGGGAAAAGGGGGCGGCGATCCGTGGGCTCAGCGTATCTCGAAAGGCCAGTCGAAGGTCCAGGCCAGGACCAGCTCGTAGTCGCCGTCCGCGGGCAGGCCGTCGAAGCCGCCGGGGGTCGCGTCGAGGAAGCCGACGAACTCCGGGTGGCCCACCTCGAACAGGTCGGGGCCCCACAGCCACGCGGCCGGATCTCCGCCCGCGATCCAGGCGTCGAGCTCGGCGTCCAGGTCGTGGCTGCCGCAGTCGTCGGCGATGCAGTAGCCGTAGGGCGCCACGTCCGACGCCCACAGCTGGCCCAGCGCAACCCCGAACCAGTCCAGCGCGGCCAGGGCGCCCGCGTCGAAGGCACAGGAGTGTCCCAGGTCGGTCAGCGCCATGTCCCACTGCTCGGTGCAGTCGGGGCAGTACGCCGAGTAGTCGTCGGACAGGGTCGTGCCGCTCGCGCCGAGATCATGGGTACACAGATCGGCGCCGTTGGCGTCCAGGTAGGTCAGCACGAGGCTGCCGGTGAAGGCGCCACCGCTGAACGTCACGTCGCCGGCCAGGGTCATGGACGCCACGCCCGGATCGGCGATGACGCCGTCGCAGTTGGTGTCGGTCAGGTCGAGGCCCTCGGCGGCGCCCGGATACACGGCCGCGTCGGTGTCGTCGCAGTCGCCGTCGCGCTCGGTGAATCCGTCGCCGTCGTCGTCGGTGGCGCCGGGATCCGCGCCGGTGAAGCCGGGCGCGAGGTACCACCAGCGCGTGTCGCCGTCCCACTGGACGGTGGAGCCGACGATGATCTCGCCGACGCCGTCGCCGGTCAGATCCGTCGCCGGGTAGGCGAAGCCGCCGCCGTAGGGCACCTGGCCCGGGCCGTTGAGGCGAATCGACGCGGTGGTCCACAGGGCGGTACCGCTCAACCCGGGGCGGCCGAGAAACACGTGTGCCTCGCCGTCGAAGTTCAGCGGTGAGGCCAGCCCTTGCACCACGTCGCGCAGGCCGTCGCCGTTGAAGTCGAGGAAGTGCGGGTATCCCAGGGGCTCGTGGAAGTCGGTGTAGGTCAGCTCGAAGTCCCAGCTGTCCATGGCCACCACGCCGGACCAGCGTGAGCCCGTGCCCAGGCGGAACCGATCGCCGTCCTCGAGGGCCTCCAGGTGCAGGTCGTTGACCCCGTCACCGTCCAGGTCGCCCGCGACCCGCACGGCCTCGAAGAAGCCGCTGCCGTCGTCGCGCACCCCCTCGAACACCGCCTCCGAGCTCGCCAGGATCATGCCGGGCTGCCACCGCCCCACGTCGCCATAGAGCAGGTGCGTCTCGGTGAGCACGCCCGCCACGGGGCTGCCCATGCACACCAGCAGGTCCACGTACCCGTCGCCGTCCTCGTCGGTGACCTGCAGCCGGGTCATCATCCGGTCCGCGTGGCCCACGGAGATCGAGGCATCCGACGCCGTGACCAGGGTGTCGGTCCAGGTCGCGCGGCCGTAGAAGATGTGCACATCGATGGCGCGGCGGAAGCTCCCGCCGTCCACCGTCGCGCGATTGCCGTAGCCCAAGGCGATGTCCGCGATGCCGTCGCCGTTCAGATCGCGCATCCGCCGCACCGAGTGCAGGGTCAGGCCGTCGAGGGGATCGGGCTGGATGCACGCCGCAGGGGACTGCGTGGTCGTGCCCGCGGGCCAGGGCGCCGCGCCGCCGGGGAAGAGGCACTGGTCGTCGCCGATCTCGCAGAACAGGTCGTCGTACCCGTCGTCGTCCACGTCGCCCACCGAGGTGCAGTCCACCTCGCCGGTGCCGGCGTCGCCGGTGAGGCTGCCGTCGGCCGTGGTGTGGTCGAGCTCGCGCGGCCAGATGGCGCGGCCGCCGAACCAGTACGCGGACGGTTCCAGGGGATCCACCGCGTCGTGGCCGTCGCAGAACAGATCGGCCATGCCGTCGCCATCGAAGTCACCCGAGCGGGGGCCGGCCAGGTGCGGGTCGAGCCCGTCGCCGTGGATCGCCACGAGCTGCTCGACCAGGGTGCCCTGGTCGTAGTCCGCGTCCACCAGCCCGTCGCAGTCGTCGTCCACGCCGTTGCCGAACAGCTCCTGCGCGCCGGGATACACCTCCGGATCCGTGTCGTCGCAGTCGCCCCCCTCCACGGTCCAGCCGTCGCCGTCCTGATCCGGGGACACGGTGTCGTCGTCGTCGCCGGCAGAGTCGTGGGCGTCCTCGGCGCCCCCGGGGGGGGGGGGGGGCTGGGCCCAGGGGGGGGGGGGGGGGGGCGGG
>CAZLEO010000220.1:12790-16236 GCA_964558555.1 uncultured Rickettsiales bacterium
GTCGTCGTCGGCCTCTTCAGGGCATCCGGGCAGCGCGAACAGCGCGGCCAGGGCCAGCAGATACAGCCACGGCAAGGAAAGCCTGGTCATGGATACACCCCTCCTGGAGGTTGGTGCGGGCACGCGCGCCCACACCGGAGGGGAACGAACGACACCTCGGATTATTGCGAACGCGTGGCGCGCGCTCACGCGAAGAGATCGAGCTGTTCCACCGGACGGATCTCACCGCGGCCGTCGCCGCGGACCTTGCGGCGCACCCCGTCGCTGGCGGGGCCCAGTACGGTCATGCCGCCGCGCTGCGGGCTGTGGTCCCACTCGTGATCGACGATGGCGTCGAAGGAGGGGCCGTCGACCTTGCCCTCGACCTCTCGAACGCGCTTCTCGAGTCGGCGGAATGCGTGGATCTTGTCGTCGCGGCCGATCTTGGCGTCGTCGATGGCGCGGCGCAGGGTGCCCAGGGTGCGGTCGTAGACCTTCAGCGGTACGGGGTGGGGGTGGCCGTCCTTGCCTCCGTGGGCGAACGCGAAGCGCGCCGGGTCGTCGAAGCGCGAGGGCGCGCCGTGGGCCACCTCGGCCACCAGGGCCAGGGCCTGCATGGTGCGGGGGCCCAGCCCCCGGGTCAGCAGCAGGTCTTCGAAGCGGTTCGATCCCGCGTCGCGCGCCGTGGCGAGGACCGCGTGCAGCCGCCGCAGGAACACGTCGGAGAGGCGCACGTCGTGGTGATCCGGGAGCTGGGCGTGGCGGCCGCCGACCACGGCGCGCAGCTCGTCCACCACGCTCTCGGGGGTCTCGTCGACCATCTGCTCGGTGGCGCCCCGCGCGGCCGACGAGCGGCGATCGGTGAGGTTGAGGATGGTGCCCTTGTTGGGGCCGATCACGGCGTCGTGGGGCTCCTCCACGAAGGACTTCACCGCCTCGCTGCGCCAGTGGTACCGGCGGGCCTGGCGCGCCTTGCCGTTCATGCCCTGCTGGACCACCACCCAGTCACCGCGCGTGGTCAACACGAACGAGTGCAGGTACAGCTGGAAGCCGTCCTGCAGCGCCACGTTGTCCACCTTGGCCACGAGCTTCGACGTGCGGACCAGCGCGTCCCCGTCGAGGCCGATGCGGTCGGAGAGCTCGAGCAGCTCGGCGGGTGTGCGCCGCGAGTGCTTGCCCCGTCCGCCGCACACGTGGATGCCCAGGTCGTCGGCCCGCGGCCCCAGCCCCCGCTTGAGCGCGCCCATCACCGACGTGGTGATGCCCGACGAATGCCAGTCCATGCCCATGACCGCGCCGAACGCCTGGAACCACAGGGGATCGGACAGCCGCCGCAGGAAGCCGCGGCGGCCTTCGGCGAGGATCACGGCCTCGGTGATGGCCGCCCCGAGCTCGGCCATGCGCGTGGCCAGCCAGCCGGGCACGCGGCCGTGGTGGAGGGGCAGAGAGGCGGTACCGGATCGTGTGGACATGAACGTTTGTTCAGTATATCCAGTGCGGGCGAAGGGTCAACCCCGCCGGTCGAGGAGGGCGCGATTCCTCCCTGGGCCCGCGTGAGGTTCCGTGGGTAACATGGGGCCCCAGGAGGGCGCACACATGCCATCGTCGACGATTCGATTCCTCGGACTGGCCGCGATCGGGCTGGTGTTGCTGGGGGCGTCCACGGCGCGCGCGCAGAGCGGCGACGCCGTGCTCTTCTACCACGGCAACGGCGGCTACTCGTCCAACACCACCAACCTCGAGAACGCGCTGGCGAACGCGGGCGCGAGCCGCGTGGACCTGATGTCGAGCTTTCCCGGCTCGCTGGTGGACTACCGCCTGGTCTTCCTGTCCGTGCCCGCGAACACCTACAACGCGACCATCACCGCCGCGCTGGTGGACTACGTGGCCCAGGGCGGGCTGCTGGTGATGATCGCCGAGGCCGAAGGTTATCAGTCGTCGACCATGGGCATCTTCAACAACCTGCTGGGCTCCATGGGCATGGGCACCACGTTCACCGGGGGCTCCTTCGATTCGGGCTGCGCGTTCAACGCCACCGTCGTCCCCGGACATCCCCTCGTCGATGGGATCACGGACCTCTGGTACGCGTACGGCAGCGAGCTCGCCGTGGGGGGCGCCGGCATCGAGCTCGGGATAGGCACGTCGGGCCAGACCGTGGTGGCGGTGGAGGACAACGTCCTCATGGTCACCGATTCGGGCTTCTTCCTGGGCACCTGCTCGGAGTTCAACTACAACGTGCCGTTCCACGAGAGCCTGTGGACGAACTGGGGGGATCTCGACGAGGACGGCTGGGGCATCGGCGACGGCGACTGCGACGACGAGGACGACACCGTCTACCCCGGCGCGCCGGAGATCTGCGACGACGGCATCGACCAGAACTGCGACGGCGTGGCCGACGAGCTGACCGACAACGACGGCGACGGCCTGTCCCAGTGCGACGGCGACTGCGACGACTCCGACCCCAACGTCCGCCCGTTCGCCGCAGAGGTCTGCGACGGCTTCGACACGGACTGCGACGGCCTCGTGGACGAGGACTTCGACGTGGACCAGGACGGCTGGAGCCTGTGCGACGTGCCCGTGGACTGCGACGACACCCGCGCCGACGTGTACCCCCTGGCCGCCGAGGTGTGTGACGGGGTGGACAACGACTGTGACGGCGTGATCGACGAGCAGACCGACGACGACGGCGACGGGTTCACCGTGTGCGGCGGCGACTGCGACGATAACAACTCCGACACCTGGCCCGGGGCCACGGAGATCTGCGACGAGCTCGACAACGACTGCGATGGCGTGGTGCCCGCCGACGAGACCTACGACGGCGACGGCGACGGCTTCGTCGAGTGCGAGGACTGCAACGACGCCGACAACGCCATCTGGCCCGGGGCCCAGGAGGTCTGCAACGGCATCGACGACGACTGCGACAACGACATCGACGAGGGCCTCGACGGCGACGGCGACGGCCTGTCCCTGTGGGAGGGGGACTGCGACGACACCGACCCCGACACCTACCCCGGCGCCCCCGAGGTGTGCGACGAGCAGGACAACGACTGCGACGAGCAGCTCGCCGCGTACGAGTACGACGGTGACGGCGACGGCTACCTCGAGTGCGAGGAGTGCGACGACGACGACGCGACCATCTACCCCAACGCCCCCGAGACCTGTGACGACGGGATCGATTCGGACTGCCTCGGCGACCTCGAGGAGACCGAGGTGGACAACGACAACGACACCTACTCCGAATGCGCGGGCGACTGCGATGACGACGACCCGACCCGGAACCCCGGCGCCGAGGAGATCTGCAACGCCGAGATCGACGACGACTGCAACCCCGCCACCAACGAGGTCGCCGACAACGACATGGACGGCTTCAACATCTGCGCGGGCGACTGCGACGACTTCGACGCCGGCGTGAACCCCAACGAGGACGAGGTCTGCGACTCCAAGGACAACGACTGCAACGGCCTGGT
>CAZLEO010000221.1:0-15613 GCA_964558555.1 uncultured Rickettsiales bacterium
CCGTCGCAGTCGTCGTCCACGCCGTCGCAGATCTCGGCCGCGCCGGGGTAGCGGGCGGGCTCGCCGTCGTCGCAGTCGGTGTCGCACACCAGGGCGCCGTCGCCGTCCACGTCCTGCTCGTGGGCCGGCACGATGCCGTCGCAGTCGGTGTCGATCCCGTCGCAGCCCTCGTTGGCGTAGGGGTGGATCGCCGGATCGTGATCGTTGCAGTCGCCGCCGCAGGGCACAAATCCGTCGCCGTCGAGGTCGAAGGTGGTGTCCTCGTCCACGGCGCCGTCACAGTCGTTGTCCAGGCCGTCGCACTGCTCCGGAGCGCCCGCGTAGGTGAGCGGATCGCCGTCGTCGCAGTCCCCGGCGCACGGGGTCACGCCGTCGCCGTCCGCGTCCGAGTCCGTGGCGTCGAGTATGCCGTCGCAGTTGTTGTCGGGCACCCCGTCGCACGCCTCGGCCGCGCCCGGGTAGGTGGCGGCGTCGGCGTCGTCGCAGTCGTCCCCGCCGCACGAGGCGTCCGTGTACCCGTCGCCGTCGGCGTCCGGGCAGCATTCGGGGTTGAACAGGCCCGGGGTGGCGTGGTCCCCACCGAGCAACTCGTACTCGGCCCAGGCGTGAGTGGCACACCAGGCCGTCCCCGCGTCGTTGAGGGAGACGTCGTAGGAGCTCGGGTCCAGGGAGATGGAGGCGCCCACGGGATCGGGCCAGGACATCGCCGGGTCATAGGCCAGGGAGTCCAGGACGGTCCCGTCGTGCTCGACGACGATCACGTCGCCGGCGTTGGACAGGGAGAAGGCGGCCGCCTCGTACTCGTGGTGGACCACCACGCCGCCGTTGGTCGCCGAGTCCGCGTTGGTCCCCAGCACGGCGTGGGCGAACGGTCCGATGATCACATCACCGTCCACGGTGACCGAGTCCGCGCCGTTGTCGTGCAGGCGCATCCCCACCAGGTTCATCAGTACGGCGGTGGCGTTGTAGACCTCGATCCACTCACCGTCGGGGTCGGCCACGGCAGCCGGGTCGTGCATGACCTCGGTGATGATCAGGGCGCCGACCGGGAGCACGCCCTCGTCCACGAGGCCGTCGCAGTCGTCGTCCAGGCCGTTGTGGATCTCGGCCGCGCCGGGGTTGATGTAGGGATCCGCGTCCGCGCAATCGCCATCGCAGGTGGACCAGCCGTCCGCGTCGGCGTCGAAGCCCTCGTCCACCGCACCGTCGCAAGAGTCGTCCACGCCGTTGCAGACCTCGGCCGCGCCGGGGTGGATCGCCGGATCCGTGTCGTCGCAGTCGGTGGCGTCCAGCACGTACCCCACGGGCTCGGTGCAGGACACCAGCGGCGCGCCGGGATCGCCGAAGGTGTCGCCGTCCAGGTCCTCGTAGTACGTCACGGCGTCCTGGGCGTCCTCGTCCACGTCCCCGTCGCAGTCGTTGTCCACGCCGTCGCAGGCCTCGGGGTAGCCCGGGTAGACCGTCGGGTCGTTGTCGTCACAGTCGGTTTCGGCGCCCGCGGGACACGTGTGCACGCCCGGATCGCCGTATCCGTCGCCGTCCAGGTCCGAGCAGGTCGGGGTGCCGAGCCACAGGTAGGCCTGGCCGGCCTCGCTGCCGGACTCGTCGTTGTTGTGCGCGCCGATGACGAACTCGCCGGTGCCGTCGGCGTTGAGGTCGCCCACACCCGCCAGGCTCCAGCCGGCCCAGTCCTGGTCGGCCTCGCCCAGGAAGGACGCGCCCGCCGTCGACAGGGAGGTGTCGACGGCCCAGCCCAGTTCCTGCCCGAAGACCAGGTAGGTCTGGCCCGAGTACGTGCCGTTGGGATCGTCGCCGAACGCCCCGACGAGGAAGTCGTCGTAGCCGTCCCCGTCCACGTCACCCGCGCCGGCGACGGCCGAGCCGGAGAGATCGCTCGCGCCCTCCCCGAGGAAGGACGCGTCCGCGCCGGACAGGGAGGCGTCGAGACTCCAGCCGCCGGCCCGGCCCAGCACCAGGTAGGTCTGGCCGGCGCCCGCGGCGGCCTCGTCGTTGCCGAACGCGCCGATGACCAGGTCGTCGTAGCCGTCCCCGTCCACGTCCCCCGCGCCCGCCACGGCGTTGCCCGCGCGGTCGTCCGGCAGCTCGCCGAGGAAGGAGGCGCCCGCCGCCGCGAGGCTGACGCCGGTGGTCCAGCCGCCTGCCTGACCGAACACCACGTAGGCCTGACCGGCGGCGTTGCCCGCCTCGTCGTTGCCATACGCGCCCACGACGAAGTCGTCGTAGCCATCCCCGTCGATGTCGCCGGCCGGGGCCAGGGCGCTGCCGGAGTAATCCAGCGACGCTTCACCCTCGTACGAGGCGTCCGCCGAGGACAGGCTCGCCCCGAAGATCCACCCCGCGGGGCGGCCGAGGATCAGGTAGGTGATCCCCGCGTAGCCGCCGTTGTCGTGGCCGGCCGCGCACACCAGGAAGTCGTCGTAGCCGTCCCCGTCCACGTCACCCGCCGCCGACACGGCGTACCCGGCCTCCGCGAGATCCTGGTCACCGGTGAACGACGCGTCCGCGCCGAGCAGGTCCTCCTGGAGCATCCAGCCGGTCTCCCGGCCGAGGATCAGGTAGGCCTGGCCCGCGTCCGCACCCGCGTCGTCGTTGTAGGCGGCGCCGATGAGCAGATCGTCGTAGCCGTCCCCGTCCACGTCACCGGCCGAGGACACGGCGGCGCCGGCGCGATCCTCGGCGAACACGCCCACGAACGAGGCGTCGGCCGAGGCGAGGCTCAGATCCACGCTCCACCCGTCCAGACGGCCGAAGATCACGTAGGCCTGTCCCGCGTTCAGGTCGACCACGTCGCTGCCGTAGGCGCCGATCAGCAGGTCGTCGAAGCCGTCGCCGTTGAAGTCGCCCCCGCCGCCCAGGGCGTGCCCTGCGCGGTCCTCGACCGCCTCGCCGAGAAACGATGCGTCCGCATCGGACACGGCGGTGTCGGGGCTCCAGGCGCCGGCGCTCCCGGGAAGGAGGAGGGCGAACGCGGCGAAGACGAGAAGGGTCCACAAAGTAAAGTCACGCTGCATGGTCTACCTCGGATCGGACCGGTACGGATCGATGATAACCTCCGCCGACCCGAAGTGGGTCTTCTGGAGGTCGAGGTGGTCGGGATCCGGCACGCTGTGGTGGTCGGCGCAGGGGTGGGCGGCCTGGCCTGCGCCGCGCGCCTGGCCACGGCCGGCGTCCGCGTGACCGTGCTCGAGGCCAACGCCCGCGTGGGTGGCAAGGTGGGCGGCGACCGCTGGGACGGCTACAACGTGGACTTCGCCCCCCACCTGTTCTCCATGGGCGAGGCCGGGGAGCTCGCCCGGGTCTGCCGCATGCTCGACGAGCCCCAGCGGTTCGTGGTGCGCAATCCCGTCGCGCGGGTGCGCCTGGGGACCCGGGAGTTCGACTTCCCCGGCCGGTTCGACTCGCCTCGCGCCGCGGCGTCCCTGGTGATGCACGCCGGGATCCGCCCGACGAGACTGCTGGGCGCCGGGCGACACTTCCTGCAGATGTCCGCCGGCGCCCCCGGGCTGGCGCGCCGGGGCGACCTGACCCTGGATCGCTGGGTGTCGAGGTACACCGACGACCCCACCTACCACACGCTGGTCAACCTGCTGTCCATCCTCGCGTTCGTGCTGCCGTACGACGTCTCGAGCTCGGTGGAGATGGCTCGCTGCTGGAAGAGGATCGTGCGCGGCCCCGGGATCGGTTACCCCGAAGGGGGGTGCCTCGGCCTCGTCGAGTCCGTCGCCCGGGGTCTGCGGCGGGCCGGCGTCGTCCTCGAGTTGCGCCGCCCGGTCGAGCACATCGAGACCCGCGAGGGCCGGGTGAGCGGCGTGGTGGCCGGCGGGGAGCGGATCACCGCCGACGCCGTGTTCAGCAACGCCGGCGTGCGCCGCACCGTGGCCCTGGTGGGGGAGCGCGCGACGGGCCGGGCTTACGCCGAGCGGGCGCGCGGCCTGGCCATGTCCATGGCCGGGGTGATGATCCGCTACACCCTGGACGCGCAGATCATCGACAGCCCGGTGCTGTTCACCATGCCCGCCACCCCCGCCCGGTCCGTGGCCCGCAGGTTCCGCGAGGGACGGATCGTCGACGCCGGCATGGGGTACTACGTCACCGTGCCCAGCAACTTCGATCCCGGCCTGGCCCCGCCGGGCGGACAGGTGGTGATCGCCGGCACGGCGTTCTACCCCGAGGTGGCCGTCCGCCGCGGGCTGGATCGTATGCTGCTGGGGCTGGAGCGGCGCCTGGAGAACCTCTACCCGCGCTTCGCCGACGCCATCGTCCGACGCGAGCCCACCACCCAGGTCCACGTGGCCGCCGCCAGCGGGCGCATTCGTACCGGCGAGGCGGTGGGCGTGGCCCAGATCCCGGACCAGATCGGCGAGGGGCGACCCCGGCCGCGCACACCGGTGCACGGGCTGTACGTGGTGGGCGCGGACACGGCACAGGGAGCCATCGGCACGGAGCTGGCGGCCATGAGTGGGCTGGCCGCGGCCGACGAGGCCATCGACCGTTCCTGAGGGCGGACCGGACCGATTCAGTCCTCGACGTGTTCGTCGCCGAGCACGAGGTGGTCGCGCACCAGATCGGCGAGCTGGCGCCGGTCGGCGTCGGTGATCTTGGTGAAGCGCAGCCCCACCTTGAAGTCGTCCCCGTCGTCCAGGTTCCTCACCCACACCACGTCGGCCAGCGCCGTGATCGGCGGCGCGTTGAGGGACGGCGGCAGGTCGACCTCCACCTGGACCGAGGCGCCCCGGCTGGCCCGGTAGGGCATCCGCACGGCCATGCCGGACGCGGACACGTTGAGGGCCTCGCCGTTGACGAAGGCCATGCCGCCGCCGGCGACGATCCGCACGGGCAGCGAGAGGTAGCCGCGGGGATCCCAGCGGCGGTCCTCCACCGACTCGTCGCTGGTCTCGGGCTGGGCTGCGACCTCTGGTGTGGGCCCGTCCACCGGGGTGACCGGGGGGGGCTCGACCACGGGCGGCGGCGTCTCCTCCGGCTTCCCCGGGGTCTCCACCTCCACCTTGGGCGCGCGAAGGGTCCTGCGCCAGCCGCCGCGCAGGGCCAGGGCGAAGTCACGACAGGACTTGAAGCGGCGGGCCGGCTTCTTGGCCAGCGACTTCATCACGGCCCGCTCGATCTCGGGGGGCACGTCGGAGATGACGTCGGTCAGTGGAGGCGGCATGCGCTCGATCTGCCAGTTGAGCACCTCCTTGACCGACCGCGCGTTGACGAAGGGGTGCCGGCCGGCGAGGAGCTCGTACAGGGTCATGCCCAGGGAGTAGATGTCGGCGCGCGCGTCCGTGTACAGGCCCTGGGCCTGCTCGGGCGCCATGTAGGCGGGCGAACCGGCCACCTTGCCGCCGGTGAGGCGGTCGCGGTCCTCCATCATGCGCGCCACACCGAAGTCCATGATCAGCGCCTCGCCCGCGGGCGTGACCTGGATGTTCTGCGGCTTGAGGTCGAGGTGGACGATGCCCATGGAGTGGGCGTACGCCGTGCCCCGCAGGAACTGCCGCGCGTACCCGTAGGCCTCGCGGGGCTCCATGGGCCCGCAGCGCTGCTCGGCGATGTTCTTCAGCGACAGCCCCTTGAGCAGCCGCAGCACCAGCAACAGCTTGCCCTCGATGCGCAGCAGGTCGTACACGCGGACGATGTTCACGTGCTCGAGGCGGGCGTGGAGGCGGGCCTCGCGCAGGATCTGCTTCATCCGACCGGGCGTGGACAGGAACGACTCGCTGATCACCTTGACGGCCACGTCCCGTCTGAGGTGCAGGTCGTGGGCGCGGTAGACCTCCGAGGACGCGCCTTCGCCGATGCGCTCCTCGAATCGGTACCGCTTGAGGGTTTCTCCGGTCAGCGATCCTGCTTCAGCCATGGATGATTCGCCTTCGAGCGCCGGGGGGATTCGAGCCGACCGCCGTGATCCCGTATCGCAGTTCTCCGCTACCGCATACTCCAGTAACAGTGGGCAAAACCGCTCTCCGGGTCAAGGCCGGCGGCGGAACGCGGCCACGGCGAGCAGGGCGACGAGGGCCAGCGGCTGGCCGCCCGGCCCCCCGGCGTTGGCGCACCCGCAGCCGTCGTCGCCGGTGCCGCTGTCGTGGTCGTCGTCCATCACGTGGTCGTCGTCGTCGGCCGCGCTGTCGTCGTCGTCGGCGGCGCTGTCGTCGTCGTCCGCGGGCCACTCGAACGCCTCGCCGCAGGGTTGCTCGGTGCCCAGCGGGCTGACACACCAGCTGAGCTTCTCGCCCAGGAACGTCACCGACTCGCAGGTCCACCCGGGCGGGCAGGTGGCCTCGTCGTCGCAGAACTCCGAGCAGTACCCCTCGTAGACGTAGGGGTGGATGTGGCACACGGCGCCGGCGCAGTTGTTCCAGTGGGCATCGCAGCAGCCGCCGAGGTCGTCGTAGACCTCCTCGCAGACCCGGCGACCCAGATCGGCGATCTCACGGCAGCGGTAGGTCAGGTCGGGGTGTCCCGCGCAGTCCTCGTCCACCTCGCACTCGTCGCCGGTGCCGGGGTACAGCGAACAGATGCCCCACTTGTCGTCCCACGAGAGATACCCGCCGGCGGCCGAGACATACCCCCAGAACATGGTCGCCTCGATCATCTCGTCGTTGTGATCCAGGCCGAAGATGTGGCCGATCTCGTGCGTGAGCACGGCCTGCACGTCGAGCACCTTGGTGGCCAGGTAGGGGTTGGACTCCTCGGTGGCCCAGGTGATGAACTCGCCGTTGATCAGCAGGTTGACGTCGACGATGCGCTCCTCGAAGGGATCGATCTGGATCGCCGTGGCGCCGGCCATGTCCTCGGAGCCGACCCAGTCCTCCTCGATCCACTCGATCTGAACGACGCCGTCGTCGGGCACGATCTCGTCGACCCAGCCGCGGAACTCGATCTCCAGGGACGTGCAGGCCACGGAGGTCCACTGCTCCAGGGCGGCGAGGACCACCTCCTCGGTGCCCTCCATGCCCAGATCGTCGCTGCCCGGCGAGACGATCTCCACGGGGATGGGCAGCTGGTCCTCGGCCCACCAGACCACGTTGGCCGTGTACGCGCCGGCGGCTGGCGGCAGCGCCAGCGTCAGCGTCAGGGCGACGGTCGTCCACAGCGTCGGGGGTCTCACCATCTCCTCCAGCACGGCGCCGTCAGCCGCAGACCTGGACCACGTAGTACCCCGGCGCCCCGGGCGCGGACACCAGCAGCTCCTCGTGCGGGGTGCCGCCGAGGTCCACGGCCGTGGGCCGACATTCGCCGCCCAGCTCCAGCAACATCAGCTCGTAGGTCGGGAACGCGCCCGTCCCGTCGTTGAGCAGGAACGTCAGGCCACCATCGGAGCACACCACGATCTCGGGCAAGCCGTCGCCGGTGGCATCCATCGCCGCGGCGAAGCGGCCGCCCGGGGGAATCTCCGCGGGGACGGTGGCCTCGAAGGCGCCGTCGCCGCCGTTGCGGGCGACCTCCACGGTACCGTCGGCCAGCACGGCGATCAGGTCGTCGAGGCCGTCCCCGTCCACGTCCGCGGCCACACCGATCTCCGCGCCCGCGCCGCCGCCGATCTCCCCCATGGAGGCGAAGGTGCCGTTGCCGGTCCCCTGCAGCGCCGCGACCCCCCCGTTGCTGGAGGAGACGACGAGATCGGGCCAGGCGTCGCCGTCGAAGTCGGCCAGGGCCACGTCCCAGGGCATCACCTGTGGCGTGTACGGCGGCAAGGCGGTGAACCCGGCGCCGTCGCCGAGGAACACGTCCAGGGCCGCCCCGGCCGGGTCCACGAGAACCAGATCCGGGGTGCCGCTGGCGTCCAGATCGGCGACCGCGCCCCAGGCCGGCGTGCCGCTGCAGGGCACGTCGCCGACGGTGGAGAACACCCCCGAGCCGTTGTTCTGGAGCTGGCGTAGCGGGCAGCCCGTCTGTCGCGTGACCACCAGATCCGGGTCGCCGTCCCCGTCGAAGTCCCCGCCGAACGCACCCAGGGCGTCGAAGATGCCCGCCACCTGGGACGAGCCGGCGATGGTGCCGCTCCAGTCGCCATGCAGCACGTGCACCCCGAGCTGGTACGACGCCACCGCCACGTCCGCGAAGCCGAAGCCGCGGAAGTCGCCCACGGACACCGGCGCGTAGGTGAATGGCTCGTCGGCGAGCACCGGGGGCAGCACCTGCAGCGTCGCGTCGTCGAACTCGCCGGAGCAGTCCTGGTCCACGCCGTCGCCGCACCAGTCGAAGGCGCCGGGGTGAACATCGGGATCGTTGTCGTCGCAGTCCAGATCGGCGATCCAGCCGTCTCCGTCGCCGTCCGCGTTGCCGCTGTCGTCGTCGTCGTCGGTGGGCGTGGCGTCGTCGTCGTCGGGGGGCGTGGTGTCGTCGTCACCGGCGGTCACGTCGTCGTCACCGGCGGTGGTGTCGTCGTCGTCGTACTGGGCGCCGCCGCAGCCGACTCCCAGGGCGAGGGCGGCGAGGATCGACAGCGGGCGGCGCAGCCGGACCATGGGACACCTCCGCGTTCGACGATAGCACACGCCTGCGTATACAGACGTCCATGATGAAGCGCTTGGAGGTTGCCACAACACCCTGCTTTAATGGGGGGTGGAGGCAAGAGAGATGATGCGATTTCCGGCCCTGGTGGTGCTCGTCGCCGCGGCCCTCACGCTGGGCTGCAACGAGTACAGGCTGAGCGGTAGCGAGTACTACGAGACCTTCCAGCAGACCCCGTCCGTCGCCGTGGACATCCTCTTCGTCGTGGACAACTCGCCGTCCATGGTCCAGGAGCACGCCGCCGTGATCCAGGGGTTCGGTGCGTTCATCGGCGAGGTGATGGAGAGCGAGTCCGACTTCCACATCGGCGTCATCACCACCGACATGGAGACCCACGAGGGGGGGATCCTGCTGGGTGATCCACCGTGGATCGCCACCACGGATCCCGACTACGGGCTGGCGTTCATGGACAAGATCGAGGTCGTGGGCATCGGCGGTTCGGGCTTCGAGAAGGGGCTGCAGGCCGCCAAGCAGGCGCTGTACGACTCGCCTGCGGGCTTCGGCAACACCGAGAACGACGGCTTCCTGCGCTGGGACGCCGACCTGGCCATCGTGGTGGTCAGCGACGAGAACGACTGTTCGGACGAGGGCAACCTGCCCGCGGGGGCCGAGCAGGAGGACTGCTACACCAGCGCGGACCTGCTGGTGCCGGTGGTGAACTACATCGACGGGTTCCGCAACCTCAAGACCGAGGACCGCAACGTGACGTTCTCGGCCATCGTCGGCCCTCCGGTCACCGACGGCTGCGAGGACACCAAGTACGGCCTGCGCTACGTCACCGTGGCCAGCAACCTCGGCGGGCTCAAGGGCGACATCTGCCAGACGGACTGGGGCGACATGATGAGCGACGTCGGCCTCATCGCCACCGGGGTCAACACCTGGTTCGCCCTGTCCCACTACCCGGACCCGGACACCATCGAGGTGACCGTGGACGAGGTGACCGTGGACCACGACCCGGACGGGATCAACGGCTGGACCTACGTGGTCGAGGACAACGGCGTGTACTTCTGGGGGGACTCGGTCCCACCGCGCGACTCCGAGGTGGTCATCCACTACTGGACCACGTCGCAGTGACCGCAGCCGCTGCCTTGTGATCGCGCGCTCGCGAGTGCGAAGATGTGGCCCATGCCCTGGCAGTCCTGCGAACGGATGACGAACGCCGCGCTCCGTCGCGCGGTGGCGATCCTGGCCGGTCTGTGCGTCGCCGCCGCGGCGGGCTGTCCCACGACCCTCGAGCCCGAGGTCATCTACGACCCCTTCGAGGGCACGATCCGCGTCCGCACCCCCCTCAACCAGGACGTCTTCGATGTGGTGGAGCGGCTGGAGTTCATCTTCTACTACACGGGCGACCAGCCGCTGAGCTACGTGCTCTACCCGCCCTTCAGCGAGCACCCACTGGACGACCTGGCGCGGGCCGAAGCCGGCGACGTCAGGCTCGAGGTGCTGGGCAAGCGCGAGGATCCCGGCTCGAGCGACGGCTGGGAGCTGATCGCCACCGGCGAGGCCACGGACTTCGAGGTGGGTCCCGACATGGACGTCGAGGTCTTCCTGGCCCTCAAGGGGCAGCTGGGCCTGCTACCGGGCGGTCTGGACGTGCCCCGCAGCGACGCCGCCGCCGTGCTCATGCCCGACGAGCGGGTGCTCGTGGTCGGCGGCCTGGGTTCGGACGGCCCGGTGCAGCGCTACGAGGTCCTGGCCGTGGACCGCGAGACGCTGGAGTCCGAGGCCGGCGTCGTGGGGCAGGCCCACGACGACGAACCCCGCGTGGGGCTCGCGGCGTTCCTGGTGGAGGGCACGAGCAGCGACCTGGAGGGACGGGTCGTGGTGCTGGGCGGGGACACCGAATGTGCGGCCCACTACTGCTTCCCCGTGGACCACCCCGCCATGGACGTGCTGGTGTTCGACGCCGAGGCCGATCGCTTCGACGTGCTGGACACCCTGGCCCAGGGCACGGTGGGGGGCAGGCCGGTGGCCATCGGCGGCAACCGCTTCGCCGTGGTCGGCGGCTTCAACGAGCAGGACGCGTACAACATGGAGCCGCTGGTCTTCGACGCCAGCGACGGGACCGCAGCCCGCGGGTCCGGCACGGCCGGGGAGCGGGAGCAACACACGGTGACCAACCTGGGCGCGCCCGGGTCCGACGTGCTGATCACCGGGGGTGTGGGGATCGCGTTCTCCGGGCTGCAGCTGCTCGACACGGCGCAGCAGTGGAGCCCTGGCACCAACGCCAACAACACCGGCCCGCTGGTGGAGGCGCGAATGCGGCACACGGCCACGCTGCTGGGCGACGGGACCGTCCTGATCGTGGGCGGCGCCGAGTCGGCCGGGGGCCAGGAGGAGGACTGGCAGTCCCCCGGGATCGCGCTGGCGACGGCCGAGCGGTACTCGCCGGGCTCCGGGGAGTTCTCGCAGCTGGGCCCCATGCTCAACCACCCGCGGCAGCGGCACACGGCCGTGCCCATCGGCGACGGCCCCGATCAGGTCCTGATCTGCGGCGGCGTCGAGACGGCCTGGGATCCCGACACCGAGACGGGCGGGACCCCGGTGTCCACCTGCGAGCTGTACGACACGGAGTCGGGCATCTTCACCGACCTGCAGGGGCCGCCGCTGGAGCCCGGGGGCGGCGGGATGAGCGCCATCACGCTGGAGGACGGCCGCGTACTCCTCTTCGGCGGGCTGGACCACGGCGCGCCCCGCGGCGAGATCTACCTGTACACCCCCTGAGGAGCGGTACGGGCAAGGGAGTCCGATGATCCAGGCGTCGACCCGGGAACGGCCGTGCCCCCCGCCTTGGCACCGATCCCGCATGGGCTCGCGCACGTGATCCATCCCCCCAGAGTGGACCTGCTCTCGCCCCTGGCCGTGGTCGCGATCGCCCTGGCCCTGGGGTGGGCCGCCTCAGTGCCGGCCCAGGAGGCATCCGACGGCGAGCCGGTCGCCGAGGAGGAGGCCCCGCCGCCTCCGCCGGTGGTCATCCCGCCGCGCCTCGAGGAGGTGCTGGTGGTGCCCTACCCCGAGGACGGCCCGCGGGGCGATGGGACGGTCGAGGTGCGGGTCAAGCTCGCCATCGACGAGGCGGGGCGATACGTCGCCGCCGAGATCGAGCTCAGCGCCGGCGAACCGTTCGACTCCATGGCCCTGAATACGGTCCGCCACGCCAGCTTCTCGCCCGCCTACGTGGACGACGTGCCCACGGCGGTGACCATCGTGGTGCCGGTGCGCTTCGTCCTGCCGCCTTCGCGGCCGCCGGCGCCCGACACCGGCGTGCTGGTGGGGAAGGTCCGCGAGGCGGGCACGCGCAAGCTCCTGCCCGGTATCCAGCTGAGCCTCTCCCCGGCCGAGGACGCCGAGCCGCCGGCGGGCGATCCCCCCGATCCGGTGCTGACGGACCGCGAGGGGGGGTTCCGCTTCGTCGACGTCCCCGTGGGCCGGTGGACGGTCACCGTCAGCGGACCGGGCGTCCGCACGGCACGGTTCGACGAGCCGGTGGAGGACGACCTGCTGCGCCAGGTGGTCTACAAGGTGATGCCCAGCCACTCCGAGTCGAGGACCGTGGTGCGGGCACGCCGCGGCCCCCCCTCGAGCGCGGAGCGGATCGTGGAGGGGGAGTGGATCCGCGACAGCGCTGGCTCGTCGGGCGGCTTCCTGCGCATCCTCGAGAGCGAGGCGCCCGTGGCGCCGACGCCCGTGCTGCCCATGGGGTTGATGCCCGGAGCGCCCATGATCCGGGGCATGGAGGGCGGGGACAGCGTCGTGCTCGTCGACGGCGTGGAGACGCCCCTGCTGTACCACTTCGGCCTGCTCACCACGGTGGTGGCAGGGGACCTGATCGACCACGTGCGGCTCGACCCGTCGGGCTCGGGGGTGGAGTACGGCGATCACATCGGCGGGCTGGTGGACGTGACCCTGCGCCCGCCGCGCACGGACCGCTTCGGGGGCATCGTCGACATCAGCCCCATCGACGCGACGGTCATCCTGGAGACCCCGTTCGGCAAGCCCGTGTCCGGGTTCGCGTCGGTGCGCCGCAGCTACGTGGACCTCTACCTCGGCAAGCTGCTGCCCGACGACATGCCGGCACAGGTCACGGCCATGCCCGTGTACGCGGACGTCACCGGCATGGTCAACATCGAGCCCGGTCGCGGGCACCGCATCGCCGCCAAGGTCATCGCCAGCTCGGACAAGATGTCCATGTCCCAGTCCGACGGCGACGAGGTGTCCGTCACCGCGGCGCTGGAGTCGGGATTCACCCTGATCCACGGCCTGTGGCAGTCGCCGCCGGCGCAGCCCGTGGAGGGTGGGCTCTCCGTGGCCTACGAGGCGGTCAAGAGCAGCTACAGCGCCTTCCCCGACCTCTACCTGGACGCTCGCGAGAAGCGCCTGGACGTCCGTGGCACCCTGGCGTTCGCGCTCTCGCCCAGGACGCGGCTGGAGACCGGGGTGGACTACCGCCACCGGATCATCGAGTACGAGGAGAACTTCTTCGCGCTGCCGCGCGAGGACGAGCCGGGCCTGATCAACCCCTACGCCACGAGCCCGGACACCGAACGGCACAGGGCCCCCATGAACGAGCTGGGGGTGTTCGCGTCGCTGCCCCTGCGGCCGTCGGCCGCGGTGAAGGTCACGCCCGGCGTGCGGATGAGCTGGTGGAATCCCGACGACGAGGGGCTGGCCCACGCCGTCGACGTCCCCGCCACCCGCACCACGTTCGATCCGCGGGTCTGGACGTCCCTGCGCGTCACGCCGAAGTGGCGGGTCCAGGGGGCGCTGGGCATGTACCACCAGGTGCCGTCGCTGGAGGACCTCGTGCAGGCCGGCGACAGCGTGCTGCGGCCCGAGGCGGCGCTGCGCGGCACCGGCGGCGTCACGTGGAGCCCCATCCCCGCGGTGGACCTGGGGCTGGACGTGTACATGGCCGGGCTGTGGGACCTCGTCGTGGCCCACAGCGGCCTGTACGACGAGGCGTTGATGGGCTCCCTGGCCGAGACGCAGAGCGAGGGCGTCCAGCTGTTGACCAACGAGGGCATTGGCTTCTCCACCGGCGCAGAGGTGACCCTGCGCTGGCACCCCAACGAGAACGTCGACGTCCTGGCGGCCTACACCCTGTCGCGCAGCATGCGGCGGGACAGCGAGGACGACCCCTGGCGCCTGTTCCAGTACGACCGCCCCCACCAGCTGACCGTGGCCGGACAGGTCCGGCTGCCCCACGAGTGGAGCTTCGGCCTGCGCTTCCGCCTGGCCTCGGGGGCGCCCGACACCCCCATCTGGGACGTGGTCTACCTCGCGGATCTGGGGGGATACGTCCCCCGCTGGGGTATCCCCTACTCCGAGCGCCTGGGGGCATTCCACCAGCTCGACTGGCGCGTGCAGAAGGTGTTCCGCGCGCGGTCCTTCGTGGTGGCGGTCTACCTGGACGTGGAGAACACCTATTTCGCCCAGCGCGACGACGTGCTGATCTACAACCGAGACTTCTCCGAGCGGCTGACCTTCGCGATGATCCCGCTGTTCCGGCTCGGGCTGAGGACGGAGTTCTGATGGCGAGGCCCCTTCGAGGACTGGCGCTCGCGGTGTGGCTGCTCGCGGCCGGGGCGTGCAACCCGGCGGAGGACTACACCTTCGTGGTCGAGGAGCTGAGCGTGCTGTCGGTGCAGATGCAGCCGTCCGAGCTCGTGTTCAACCTCGAGGAGCTGGAGCTGCTGCCCATCACCACCTTCCCCCACACCCACCTGTACATGCGTGCCCTGGTGGTGAACCCCGAGCACCTCGGCGGCCAGGAGGCCGTCGAGGGGATCCACTGGGCCATCGGCGATCCGCCCATCGAGGGCAGCGTGCCCATCGTCACCAGCACGCCGGAGATCTACTTCGGCGGCGACACCATCTACCCGGCGCTGGAGTTCTTCGGCCAGACCCTGGACGAGTACACCCCCGCCGCCCTCGCCGAGACGCTGCGCGAGGGCGACCTGAAGATCCCCATCGTCGTCACCGCCATCACCGCCGACGACTCGGCCACCGCGGTGAAGCTGTTGACCGTGCGCGGCGTGGAGGGGTGGGACGTGACCGCCAACGAGAACCCGTCGGCCGAAGGCCTGGGGGTGGGCGAGCGCGACTGGACCTCCACCATGCTCGACAACCTGCAGGGGACGCTGGTGTCCCCTCCCCCGCCGCCGGTGGGCCGGCAGGCCAAGCTCGACATCACCGTGGATCCGGACGACGACGGCAAGGACGGGGACGTGGATTCGACCATGTACACCACCGCCGGTCACATCTACTGGAGCGCCAACAGCATGCGCACGTGGAACCTCACCACGCCCGGCGACGAATACGTGGGGGACTCGTTCCAGGTCCACGTCGTCTTGAGGGACCCCGACGGCGCCCAGTCCTGGCTCACCATCGAGCAGTCGCTGCTCTACTGATAGGATGGGTGGCGGCTGGCCGAGGAGGAGAACATGCCCCTGCTTCGCTGGATGACGCTGTGTTCGATGGTGCTGCTCGTGGGCTGCGATCCCTCGATCTCCCTGGACGACGACACGGTGGGAGACGATGACGACGTCGTCGGACCGGTGGACGAGGACGGCGACGGCCACGACACCGTCACCGACTGCGACGACAACGATCCCACCGTCCACCCGGGCGCGGAGGAGATCCCCTACGACGGCATAGACCAGGACTGCGACGGCGAGGACCTCGCCGACGTGGACGGCGACGGTCACGACGCCGAGGAGGCCGGCGGCGACGACTGCGACGACGACGACGACACCGTGTACCCCGGCGCGCCCGAGGAATGCGACGACGTGGATCACGACTGCGACGGCGAGACCCGCGAGGACGGCGACGGCGACGGCTACGACGTGTGCGAGGACTGCTGGGACGAGGACCCCGGCACCTACCCCGGCGCCGAAGAGGTGTGCGACGGGCACGACAACGACTGCGACGGCCTGCTGCCCGCCGAGGAGCTCGACGACGACGCCGACGGTCACATGATCTGCGCCGGGGACTGCGACGACGCCGAACCCACCCTCAAACCCGGCGCCACCGAAAACAGCAACAGCCTCGACAACGACAACCAAGGAGAACTACC
>CAZLEO010000221.1:15623-16233 GCA_964558555.1 uncultured Rickettsiales bacterium
AACACCTATCCAGGCGCCGCCGAGAGCTGCGACGGCCTCGACAACGACTGCGACGGCGCCGTACCCGCCGACGAGATCGACTCGGACGGGGATACGTACACCGAGTGCGCCGGCGACTGCGACGACGGGGATCCCGACATCCACCCCGACGCCGAGGAGCTGTGCGACGGCCTCGACAACAACTGCAACGGCGTCGTGCCCGCTGACGAGGCCGACGGCGACGGGGACGGGGAGTGGGGCTGCGAGGGGGACTGCGACGACGCGGATCCCGACGTCCACAGCGGCGCGACCGAGACGTGCGACGGCACGGACCAGGACTGCAACGGTGCGGTCGACGATGGGGACGCGGACGGGGACGGCGCGGACGTGTGCGACGACTGCGACGACGCCGACGCCAGCCTCAACCAGCTCGACACGGACGGCGACGGCCTGACCACCTGCGACGGCGACTGCAACGACGCCAACGCCGACACCTACCCTGGCGCGCCCGAGGTCTGCGACGGCGACGACAACGACTGCGACGGCATCTGGTCGCTGGACGAGGTGGACAACGACGGCGACGGCGACCGCCCCTGCGCCACCGACTGCGACGACACAGACCCCACCGTCT
>CAZLEO010000222.1:0-16231 GCA_964558555.1 uncultured Rickettsiales bacterium
GTCGACGGTTCTTGGGTCGACGGTTCTACCGAACTCTCACCGATCCAGCCTCGAGAACCGTCGACTGAACAACCGTCGACCAGAACCGTCGACCGTCAACTGTCGACCGTCGACGAGTAGCGAAGCTACTTCTTCTTCGCCTTGCCGCCCCCCAGCAGCCCCTCCGCCGACTTGCCCTGGACCACGGCGTCGGCCACGGCGTCGGCGTTGCGTTCGTAGCTGTCGCCGGACTTGCCGACGCCGCCTTGGAGGTTCACGCCCTGGCGCTGCTGCACCACGTGCGCGGCCTCGTGCGCGGCGGTGTGCAGGTCCGGCGAACCCTTGAACGCCACGTGCTCGCCCTTGGCAAAGGCCTGCGATCCCATCTGCTCGTTGGCGGCCGAAGCGGCGGAGTCGGTGTGCGCCTGTACGCCGGAGACGTCGTGGCTGCCGAAGGCCGCCTGGATCTTGTCCCCGTGGGGGATCCCGCCGCCCGACCCGGACACGCCCTTGTTGGCCGTGGCGTGTACCTGGGCGGCCCGGCCGCCCTTGGTCTGGATCGGCTCCTCCTCCTCCTCGGCCTGATGCTGGAGGTCCCCCTTGGTCTGGAGCATCTCCTCCTCTTCCTCCTGCATCTGGATGTCGCCCTTGGCCATGAGCTCCTCTTCTTCCTCCTCCATGGGCTGGTGCTGGACGTCATCCTCCATCTGGATGTCGCCCTTGGCCATGAGCTCCTCTTCCTCCTCCTCCATGGGCTGGTGCTGGACCTCCTCCTTCTTCTGGAGCGGATCCTGCAGCGGGTCCGACAGCGTGTCCTCGCGTTGCTGTATCGCCGCACTGCTCGGCGACGGGGTCTGCGTGCGGTTCTTGACGGATCGCTGAATGCTCATGCTTCCCTCCGGAGGAGTTCCCTACCCTCGAAAAGATAGCACGCGCGTGCCAGCTCGGCCACGCCGGTGACGGGGGGTGGGTCGCATTGGTGCAGTGCAGCGATCAACGCCTGCGGACGGCCAGCGCGACGAGCAAGCCGGCGAGCAACAGCGCCGGGGTGGCGAGGGGCGTGTGGTGCGCACACGACGCACCCGAACAGCCGTCGCCAGCGGCCAGACAGCGGGCGTCCGCGGCGAAGATCACGTCCGCGCCGTTGCGGATCTCGTCGCGCTCGACCTCGATGGCGTCGATGACGACCTCCCCGTCGCCGACCACCTCGAGGGCCAGGGTGTGGGCGCCATCGGCGGCGAACTCGTGCTCGAAGGCCGTCACCGGGCTGCACCCCCCGGACCGGGACAGCTGCGCCTCGCCCACGAGGTCGCCGTCGGCGTAGACGCGGGCGGTCCCCGCGGCCTCGGAGTCGGCCACCAGCACCCGCACGCGCCGGCCGGTGAACCGGACCTGGGCAGCGTCGCCCGCCGTGGACGAACGCGTGGCGGTGCTGCCCGTGCCGGAGCCGTGGCTCGTGGACCAGCCGTCGCCGGTGAACTTCACGGGGCAGGAGTCGTCCTCCAGCCGCAGCAGCCGGTCGAGCAGGTGCCACGTCTCGCCGTCGTCGCACGTGGCGAGGGTGCCGAAGTGGGTGCCCACGACCACGGTGGGATCGTCGGGGTGGTGGCGCGGGAAGGCCATGGTGTTGATCGTCGTGCGGAGGTCGGACGGCAGGACCTCCCAGGTGGAGCCGCCGTCGAAGGAGCGGACGATCCCGGGCGGATCCGTGGCCACGTAGAGGACGGCGCCGTCGAAGTCGGGGTTCGCGCCGCCCCCGGAGGCCCCCAGCAGGGCGCCCGTGCCCAGCTCGGTGATCACCGCCCAGTCGTCGCCAGCCGGCGATCCCTGCCAGACCTCGCCGCGGCCCGTGACCGCCAGCAGCCGGTCGTCACCGTCGCCGGGCAGCGCGAACACCGCCGCCAGCTCGTCGTCGGGGAACTCGCGCACCGTGTCCCAGTGGTCGCCGAAGCTGTCGGACCGCAGCACGGCCGTCGGCTCGGTCTGCGCGGCATAGATCGCGTGGCTGTCCGGGTCGGCGCTGCGCAGCACGTGGGTGATCTTGGGCGCGTCCGCCTCCTCGCCCGCCCACACCGTCTGCCACGTCTCGCCGCCGTCCACGGTGCGCGCGCCGTACCAGGTGGAGTCGTCGCTGGATGCGCCGAGGGCGTACGCGATGCCGTACTCGGAGAAGTCCAGCGAGAACACCACCCGGTGGAGCGACGCGATCTCCCCCAGGTCCACGGGGTCGAAGGACTCGCCCCCGTCCAGGGATCGCCACAGCGTGCGGTCGGCCACCGCGAAGATCACCGGCTCGTCCGGGAACGACGGCGCCATGGCCACCGCCTGCACGTGGCCCGCGTGCTGGTCGTCGCCGCGCACCTCCCAGGTCTCGCCGCCGTCCTGCGTCACGATCAATCCCGAGCCGTACGAGCCGATCCACAGGCTGGGATCGTCCGGGTACCTCGGCGAGAACGCCACGGTCCGCGTGTAGTGGGGCAGCAGGTAGCAGGTCTCCTCCCAGCTCGTCCCGCCATCCCGGCTCGTCATCAGCCCTTCCCACGCCGCCACGGCCGCCGTGTCGCCCACGCCGTCCACCCAGCGGTAGTGGCCCCAGGAGCCCTGCTGGTGCACGGACTTCTCCGTGATCCCGTCGTCACACAGCGCCCAGGTCAGGCCCGCGTCGTCCGAGCACAGCGCGGCCATCTGACCCGAGACGGCCAGCAGGCGATCCACATCCAGCGCCACCAGGTCGTGCACGTCCCCGGCGAACCCCTCCACGTCCACGTCCAGCGTCTCGAACGTGGCGCCTCGGTCGTCGCTGGCCAGCACGATCCCGCCCTGCGTGGCAACCCACAGCGCGTCGTCCACGTCGAAGGTCGGGGACAGGGCCAGCGCGAAGCTCGGCGCGGACGGCAACACCACCGAGTCCCAGGTCTCGCCGTCGTCGTGGGTCAGCAGCAGCCCGTGGTCTTCGGTCAGGACCGCCACGAACGGATCGTCGGGGTAGCCGGGCGACACGGCGAGGTCCCGCACCGCGGACGCGGGCAGCGCCCCGAGGGACTCCCAGCTGTCCCCCGCGTCGTCGCTGCGGTGCACGTCCAGCTCGGTGGCAGCGAGCACCACCGGCGACGCGCCGTATGCCGGCGCCACTCTCACCACGGCCGTCCCGTCCGGCGAGGCCGTCCAGGTCCACGTCAGCCCTCCGTCCTCGCTCACCGCGGCCGCGATCGAGACGCCGTCGGCCGCGTACAGCGTCGTCCCGTCCGCGAACCGCAGGTCCGTCAGCAGCTCCTGGCTCATCTCGGGCGCCCGGAACGCCCACGTGTCGCCGTCGTCGTCCGAGATCACCATCATCGGCCGGCGGCGGAACTCGTACTGCAGGACGATCCGATCGTCCTCCCCCACGGCCACCGTCGTCACCACGTCGTGGGGCATGTGGGCCCCGGCGACACATGCCCACGTCACCATCAGGGTCGCGATGCAGATCTGGAACAGCGCGCGCGTCACGGTACTCCCCTGCGGGGAGCATATCTCAGCTGGGGGTTCGCGCTGTCGTCCGAATCGACTACGAGCGTGTTCTGGAGCATCCCGCGAGCGCGATGACCGCCAGCAGCATCATCGCCACCGCTCCCAGCCCCGGCCCGCGGGTCGTGGCGGCGCGACAGGAGCAGTCGTCGGGTGTGGGATCGGTGTCGTCGTCGGCGTAGATGTCCTCGGTGGTGTCGTCGTCGTCGTCGTCGTCGTCGCCGTCGTGGACCACGCCGATGAGGAGGTCGCCGTCCACGGCGAGGGAGCAGCCCTCGGTGGTCTGGTGGAGGACGAGGGTGAAGGCGCCGGGATCGACGGTGGCCTCGGCTGGGGGGAGGACGTCGGTGGAGACGAGGAAGTCACCGGAGTCGGTGATGGGGACGTCGAGGTGGACCCACAGGGTGGCGCCGTCGAGCTCGGGGGTGGCGTCGGCGAGGTCGCCGGCGACCTCGACGGCGGCGTCGCCGGCCCAGGCGTAGCCGTCGGGGGCGATCATCTCGATGCGGCCGACGCCGCCGTCGGCGGCGCCCACGTCGAGGGTCACGGTGAAGCGGATCTCCTGGGCGTCGCCGCCCTCGCCGAGCTGCGTGGGATCGACCACGGCGCTGGCGGCGGAGGCGGGGAAGCCTGCGGTGACCACCTGCTCGGTGACGAGCTCCCAGGCGCCGCCGAGGTCGCCCTCGGACCACGACACGAGGGAGGTGCAGTCGCCGAGGGGGAGGATGTCGGGCGTGCGCGCGGTCCGCCCGGCAGCGGACAGGACCTGGTCGTCCGCCAGCGAGCCGTCGTCGAGGGCGGCGAGGTGGACCGAGGCCTGGTCCACGGCGTCGAACCCGGACCAGGCGACGAAGACCTGGTTGCCGTCCACGCCCAGGGAGGGCTCCCAGGCGCCGAGGCCGCCGAAGGTGAGCTGCGCCGGGGGGGAGAACGTCATGCCGTCGTCGGTGGACTCGGCGTGGTAGAGCTGGAACGTCCCGTCCATGCGGTCGGCCCACACGACGTGGAGGATGCCGTCGGGGGTCAGGGCCGCCGTGGGCTGGATGCTTGGCGCCCAGTCGTCCGTGATCGCCAGCTCCGAGGACCAGACATCCCCCTGGTCCTCGGTGCGGATCCAGTAGATCTCGGTGTTCGAGTTGGGATCGGTCTCGTGCGCCTGCGAGTCGAACTGGGCGTGGGCGCTGTAGAGCAGGACCCAGGCGTCGCCGATCTCGACCATGCCGAGGTCGCGGGGGAAGTGGCGCACGTACTCGTGCGTACCCCAGCCCTCGGACCAGGTGGCGCCGAGGTCCTCGCTGTACCAGATGCGGATGCGCTCGTTGCGCGAGTTGTTCTCGAACAGGAAGAGCGAGTCGGGCTCGTCGCCCGGCGCGAGCACCAGGTTGCCCACCGGGGTGGAGGAGGCGATCATCGGCTCGTAGAACACCTCCTCCCACTCGCTGGCGTTGGGGGGCAGCCGGCGCAGGCGCACGTACCAGTAGTCGCCCTGCGCCGCGATCTCGAGCCAGCCGACGATGAGCGTCTCCCCGTCGGACCAGACCGTGGGGGAGTACTGGATGGCGGCGTCGGGCTCGGTGGTGTGGTCGGTCCAGCTCTGGCCGCCGTCCTCGGACAGCTCCACCGAGACGCGGTGAGCGCCCTCGTCGTCGTGCAGCGTCGTGTCCTGGATCTCGGCCAGGCGCACGATCATGTCGCCCTCCCGGGACAGGCGCGGTCGGAACGTGCCGCCTGGACCGCCGCTGATCGTCTCGCCGTCGACGAGGATGTCGGTCAGCACCCGGCCCCGGTGGTACGGGAAGCTCAGCCCCATCAGGTGCGCCACGGTGGGCGCCACGTCCAGGAACGAGCAGGCCATGTCGGACACCACGTCCTGCTGGATGCCCGGGCCGAGCATCATCAGGAAGCCCTTGCGGCACCCCTCGCACTGGCAGCCGTGGCTCTTCCAGCCGCTGGAGACGTGGTCGAGGTGGCGACCGTGGTCGGTGCTGATGGCCAGCACCGTGTTGTCCTGGTACACCGGATCGGCCTGCAACCGGTTCCAGAACGCCGCCAGGCCGCCCGAGGCCTCCTGGCCGCGCTCCTCGTAACGCCACCACTCGTCGGCGTGCCCGGCCAGATCCACCTCGTGCAGGTTGACCAGCATCACGCCCACCTCGTGGTCGTCCATGATGGCATCGATGTTGTCCCACACCCACTCGTCGGTCTCTTCGCCGTACGTGGTGATGACGTTGGCGCCGTACGCGCCCGCGCCGTAACCGGGCATGAGGCTGTGGTTGCAGTCCTCGCCCACCAGCGGCGTGTTGGACACCACCCAGCAGCTGTCGGCGTCCGCTCCGGTCTGCATGCGGTACGCCTCGAAGAGGGTGGGGGTGCGCGACGAGAGGAACTGGCGCCCCTCGTACGCCGGCGTGTTGGAGACGTCGGCGTAGTTGCCGGTGATCATCACCTGGTGCGCAGGCAGGGTCAGGGTCTGGCCGCGGATCTCCATCCACGTCAGCAGCGATCCCTGTGGACCGAGCTGAAAGAAGAGGGGATGGACGAACCCGTACTGGGGGTCGTCGAAGCCCTCACCCGCGCGCAGCCCGTCGATGATGAAGATGAATGCGTGCTCCACCTGCTGGGCCCGGGCAGGGGTGGGCGTCGCAGCCAGCACCGCGGCCAGCAATCCCGTACCGAGCGCGCTCGTGAGGGTGGCTCTACGCATCCGCCGGTCCTCTCTCATCCATCCCTACTCTGGCGACGCCGGCGCACCATGACCAGCCCGGACAGCGCCAGCAGCGCGCCCACGGCGCCGGGGGCGGCGGCGTCGTCGGCGCGGCACTCGCAGCCGTCGGTGTCGTCGTCGTCGTCGCCCGGGGTGTCGTCGTCGTCGGGCGTGCCCTCGACGGCGAGGAGCTCGAGGTCCGCCGCCACCTCGGTGACGCAGGCCTCCAGCCCCTGTTTCAGGACCACCGTGAGCGTCCCCACGGCGCCGGGCTCGGCGGGCGGGACCACGTCGAAGCGCACCTCGATCTGGGCGTCCTCGGCGTCGATGTTCACGTCGGACTCGACGATCAGGGTCTGCCCGTCCACGGTCGCGGTGGCGTCCGCCGCGTCGCCGAACACGTACAGCTCGGCGTCGCCGGTGAACTCGACGCCCTCGCTGCCGGTGATCTCGATGCGGTTCACGCCGCGGTCGCCGTCCTCGAGCGTCAGCTCGATGCCGAGCACCACCTCGCCGGCGGCGAAGCCGGTGACGATCTCGCCGTCGATCAGGGTGGCGGTGGCGGAGGTGGCCGGGATGCCGGCGGAGTCGACCCGCGCCTCGGCCAGCTGCCAGGCGCCGGAGAGATCCCCCTCGGACCACGTCACCAGGGAGGTGCAGTCACCCATGGGCAGGATGTGGGGGGTGCGGGCCACCAGGCCGGCGGCGCTGAGGGTGCGCTCCTCGACCAGCGAGCCGTCCTCCAGGGCGGCCACGTGGACCGTGGCGTCGTCGCGCCCCTCGAACTGCGACCAGGTCACGTAGAGCCGCTCGCCGTCGGCGGCCACGGCCGGCTCCCAGGCGCCGATGGACCCGAACGTCAGCTGCTCCGGCGGCGAGAAGCTCGCCCCGTCGTCGGTGGATTCGGAGTGGTACAGCTGGAACTCGCCGCTGCGGGCGTCGGAGAACACCACGTGGATGATGCCGTCGGGGGTCAGCGCCGTGACCGGCTGGATGCTGGGGGACCAGTCGTCGGTGAGGGCGGCTTCGCCCTCCCAGGTCACGCCCGCGTCGTCGCTGCGCAGCCAGTAGATCTCGGTGTTCTCGTTGGGATCGGACTCGTTCATGTCGTTGTTGGGGTGGGCCGCGTAGACCACCACCCACGTGCCGTCGATCTCCACGTGCGACAGGTCGCGCGGGAAGTGCCGCTCGTGCTGCTGCATGACGAACTCGTCGGACCACGACAGGCCCAGGTCGTCGCTGCTCCAGATGCGCACGCGGCGATTGCGCGAGTTGTTCTCGACCATGTACAGGAGCTCGCCTTGTTGCTCGAGGTGCACGTTGGACACGGGCGTGGACGCGGCGATCATGTCCAGGTAGGCCACCTCCATCCAGTCCTGGGACTCGGGTCCCAGCCGCCGCAGGCGCACCACCCAGGCCTCCCCCTTGGAGGCGATCTCCAGCCAGCCGGCGAGGATCACCTCGCCGTCGGTCCAGGCAAAGGGCGAGTGCTGGATCTCACCCCCGGCCTCGGTGAGGGTCTCGGTCCAGGTGGCGCCGCCATCCTCGGAGACCTCGGTGAGCACGCGGTGCGCTCCTTCGTCGTCCGCCAGGGCGGTGTCCTGCTGCTCGGACATGCGGACCAGCACGTCACCGCTGCGCGCCAGCGTCGGACGGAACGCGCCGCCCGGGCCGGGATCCACCTCGTCGCCGTCCTCGAGTATCTCCGTCAGAACGCGCCCGCGCGAATACGGGAACGGGAACCCCATGAGGGCCGCGGCCGTCGGCGCCACGTCGATGAACGAGCACGACATGTCGGAGACGAACCCCTGGCGCACCCCGGGCCCCAGCGCGAGCATGAACACCTGGCGGCACCCGGCGCACTCGTCGCCGTGGCCCTGCCAGCCCGTCTCCACGCCCTCGAGGTGGCGGCCGTGGTCCGACGTGACGATGAGCACGGTGTTGTCCTGGTACTCCGGGTCGGCCTGTAGGCGCTCCCAGAACGCCACGATGTCCTCGGACGCCATCGCTGCGGCGCCCGTGTAGGCGTCCCAGTCCTCGCGGTGGCCCTCCAGGTCCGTCTCGTTGAGGTTGATCACCGCCAGGTCGATGGTGCCGGCGGCCAGGGCCACGTCCAGCTCGTCCCAGGACCACTCGTCCGTGGGATCGGCCTCGTAGAAGATGGACCGGCTGCCGCTGTAGTCCTCGCCGTACCCCGGCATCAGCCCGTAGACCGTGTCGTGCAGGTAGTCGGAGTTGGAGATGATCCAGCAGCTGTCCATGTCGGCGCCGCTGTGGACACGGTAGGCCTCGCACAGGGTGGGCGTGCGCGGCCCCATCCGCCGCCGTTCGGGGTACGGCGTGGTGCCCGAGTAGTCCGCGTAGTTGCCCGAGACCAGCGCCTGGTGGGCGGGCAGGGTCACGGTCTGGGCACGCACCTCCATGTAGGTCAGCAGGCTGCCCTGGGGCGCGAGCTCGTGGTAGAGCGGGCCCACGAACTCGTGGGTCGGATCGTCGAACCCGTGGTCCGCGCGGATGCCGTCGAGGATGAACACGAACAGGTGCTCGGCGTCCTGGGCGCGGGCCGGTGACGGCGTGCCCGCGATCAGGAGCAGCAGGCACGCGGCGGCCCCGTGCCGGAGCAGATGTGTGGTCGGGCGAGGGATGAGGTCTGCCAAGGATCAGTCTCCTCGCTGCGCCGTGTTGCGGCGGCGCAGTGCGACGGCCACGCCCATCAGGGCGGCCAGGATCAGGGGGGCGCGGACGGGCCGGCTGCCGACGCTGCATTCGCAGCCGTCGTCGTCGCCGGCGCTGTCGTCGTCGCTCACGTCGTCGTCGTCGTCATCGTCGTCGTCGTCGCCGCTGGGGGCCACGCCGTCGAGCAGCATCTCGCCACCGACCTCCGTCGCGCAGCTCTCCAGCCCGTGGTGCAGCGCCGCGGAAAAGGGCACGCCCTCGAACTCGTCGGCCTGGATCTCCGCCTCGAAGCGCAGGGTCAGCAGGGCGCCGTCGGCCTCGATCACCTCGGCGGCGTCGAACCGCAGTACTCCGGTCTCGTAGCTCGCCACGCCGTCCACCAGATCGCCGTCCACCTCCAGCGTCGCCGTACCGGCGGGTGTGATCTGGGACGGGACCAGGACCTCGACGCCGTCCACGCCGCGGTCGCCATCGCCGATCTCCACGGTGATGTCCAGGCGCAGCGCGGCGGCGGGATGGCCGATATCCACCTCCGTGGGTGCGAGAACCCCCGTGGCGGCGGTGGCGGGCACCCCCGCGGTGACCACCTGCTCGGTCACGAGCTCCCACGCCCCCTCGAGGTCGGACTCGGTCCACGTGACCAGGGAGGTGCAGTCGCCCAGGGGGGCGATGAACGGGGTCCGGGCCACGGGCGCGCTCCCGAGGACGCGCTCCTCCACCAGGCCGTCCCCTTCGAGGGCTGCGACGTGCACCGTGGCTTCGTCGCGCGCGTCGAACTGGGACCATGCCACGTACAGGCGCTCCCCGTCGGCGATCGCGGCGGGCTCCCACGCGCCCACCGCTCCCGAGGTGAGCTGCACGGGATCGGAGAAGGTCTCGCCGTCGTCGGTGGACTCGGCGTGGAAGATCTGGAAGCTGCCGTCGCTGCGGTCGGCCCACACCATGTGCAGCACACCGTCGGGTGTCGCCTCCAGCACCGGGGTGATGCTGGGGGCGTCGTCCTCGGTGAG
Organism: uncultured Rickettsiales bacterium; assembly: GCA_964558555.1. GTDB lineage: Bacteria > Myxococcota_A > UBA796 > UBA9615 > CAYRNR01 > CAYRNR01. Next base: position 9,877 of record CAZLEO010000222.1, read on the forward strand.
CCGGTGCTCGCCGCCGGTCCAGCTGTCCCCCTCGTCGTCGGACACCATCCAGTAGATCTCGGTGTTGTCGTTGAGGTCGTCGAGGTTGGGGGGACCCTCGGCGTGGGAGGAGTACGCCACCACCAGGTTGTCGCCCGACCGCGCCACGTCGACGTCCCGGGGGAAGAAGCGCTGGATCTCGTAGCCGGTCAGCTCCTCGGACCAGCTCAAGCCGCGGTCGTCGCTGGACCACATCCGCAGGGTCTCGTGCCGGGCGTTGAGCTCCACGAGGTACAGGTCGTCCCCGTCGCTGACCAGGGAGATGTTGCTCACCGGCGTGGAGCTACCCTCCATGGCCTCGTAGAGCACCTCCTCCCACTCGCTGGACTCGGCGCCGACGCGCCGCACGCGCGTCATCCACTCGCCGCCGCGGGCCAGGATCTCCATCCAGGCCACCACGGTGACCTCGCCGTCGGTCCAGACCTCGGGGGCGTACTGCAGCGCTGCGCCCGCATCGGTGATCGTCTCGTCCCAGCTCTGCCCGTCGTCCTCCGAGATCTCCACCAGCACCCGGTGGGCGCCATCGTTGTCCATCCGCTCCGGATCATGCCGCTCCGAGACGCGCACGAGCACGCCGTCTGCGCCCACCAGCCTGGGCTCGAAGCTCCCCCCGGGGCCGGGATCCACGCTCGCGCCTCCCTCCAACGTCTCGGTGAGGATCCTGCCGCGGGCGTAGGGCAGCTCCAGTCCCATCAGGTGGGCCACGGTGGGGGCGATGTCCAGGGTGGACACGGGATCGTCGCTGATGAAGCCCGCCTCGACGCCGGGGCCGAGGAGCAGCATGAACACCTGCCGGCAGCCCGTACACGAGCAGCCGTGGTCGCGCCAGCCGGTGAATACGCCCTCGAGATGGCGCCCGTGATCCGTGGCCACGACCAGCACGGTGTTGTCCTGGTATTCGGGATCCGCCTGCAACTCGTTCCAGAACGCGGCGATGTCCGACGACGCCTCCTGGGCCTTGTCGGTGTAGGCCACCCACGACCCGTTGTGGGCGTGCCGGTCCACCTCGTGGAGGTTGACCAGCATCACGCCGACCTCCCCCGCGGCCATGACCTCGTCGATGCGGTCCCACGCGAACGTGTCCTGGGTGCTGCCGGTGTAGTCCAGGCCGTAGCTGGCCCCGTAGTCGGAGCCGTAACCCGGCATGATGCTATGGGCCGCGTCGTGGATCAGCGGCGTGTTGCCCACCACCCAGCACGTCTCCTCCGACGCGCCCGTGGCCAGCCTGTATGCCTCGAAGAGGGTCGGGGAGCGAGGTCCGAACGCCGCGCGATCTTCGTACGGCGAGAGGTTGGCGACGTCCGCGAAGGTCCCGGACACGAAGGTGTTGTGCGAGGGGATGGTCTCGGGCTGATCCCGGACCTCCATGTAGGTCAACAACGCGCCCTGCGGCGCCAGCTCGTCGTACAGGGGGCCGACGTTGGCGTGGGACAGGTCGTCGAAACCCTCGCTGGCCCGCAACCCGTCGATGACGATGATGAATGCGTGCTCGGCCTGCTGGGCCTTCGCCGGCGTCACGGCGAACAGAGCGGTCAAGGCGAGGCCGCCGAACCGCGCCCACGAAATCGTACGCTTGTGCATGCGTTCTTCTTTCTGCTGCGTTTGGGCTTTTTATATAGCCACCTTTCTCATGCAAGGAAACGACAACCACGCGCTTTTCTTGCGCCGCGTGTTGCCAGAGACGTCGGAGGGGTAATACTACTCGGGTCATGGATGACAACTCGCCTCGACGCCCATCGATCGCGGGAGCCCGTGCGGCCTTGTGGCTGGCGGTCTGCTGTGCCTCGTCCTTCACATCGGCGGCCCTGGCCCAGGACTTCGTCGAGTTCACCGAGATCACCGCTCCGGCCGGACTGGCCACCTACGGCACGACCTTCGGCGTGGCCATGGAGGACCTGGACGGCGACTCGGACATCGACATCTTCCTCGCGCGGACACCGTCGCTGATGACCGGGTCCATGGCCATGCCCGGCACCAACTTGCTGTTCCTCAACGACGGCACCGGCGGCTTCGACGAGGTGGGGGTGAGTGCCGGCGTGGGCAGCGCCTGCGAGAACCGCGGCCTCATGGTCGCCGACCACGACAACGACGGCGACGTGGACCTGTACGTGACCGTGGCCGGCCGCAACGAGCTGTTCCTCAATGGCGGGCAGGGCCTGTACGGCGAGGTCGCGCGTGCCGCCGGCATCGATCACCGCGGCATCGGCCACGAGGGGGCCTGGCTCGACTACGACCAGGACGGCTGGCTCGACCTGTTCTTCACCAACGGGCCCAAGGAGGGCTCGCTGTCCAACACCCTGTACCACAACGAGCGCAACGGGCGGTTCAGCGACGTGAGCGTCGAGGCCGGGGTCGAGGGTACGGTCAGCGGCAAGGGGGTCGCCCTGCTCGACTACGACGGGGACGGCTGGCTCGATCTGGTGGTGACCAACGGCAACGACTTCCAGAACTTCTTCCTGTACCAGAACCAGGGCGACGGTACCTTCGAGGAGGTGTCGGCCGAGGCCGGGCTGGAGGTGTCGGTCTCCGAGACGTTCCTCAGCTGGCTGATTCCCTGGGACTACGACAACGACGGCTGGCAGGACCTGCTGGTGGGCAGCCACTCCGGCTACTACCCGCGCAACACCCTGTTCCGCAACCTCGGCGACGGCACCTTCGAGGACGTCACCGAGCTCGTGGGCATCACCGCTCCGTTCAACGGCGACGGCACCGGCGTGGCCGACTACGACAACGACGGCTGGCTCGACGTGCTGTTCTGCCTGCTCGACGACGAGTGCCTGCTGTACCGCAACGACGAGGGCCAGGGGTTCGAGCCGGTGACCGACAACGCCGGACTCAACAACGTCGCCGAGTACCCCAACTGGACCATCTCCACCGGGGACGTGGACGGCGACGGCTTCCTGGACGTCTACATGGGCAACGGCCGCGCCAACCACCCCGCCCACGACCACCTGTTCCTCAACGACGGCAACGACCACCACCACCTGTTCGTCGAGGTGGAGCGCTTCCGCGGGGACCGCTCGGGCATCGGCGCGCGGGTCGAGGTGGTCACCGGCGACCTGGTCCAGACGCGCTGGGTGGGCACCCGCCTGACCACGTTCAGCTCCCACGGTGGGCTGCGCCTGCACTTCGGCGTGGGGGAGCACGAGGTGATCGACGAGGTCCGCGTCACCTTCCCCGGCGGCGGGGAGGTGGTCGAGACCGACGTGCCGGCGGACACCACGGTGCGCCTGATCGAGTACGAGGAGGACGTCCTCGTGGACACGGACCGAGACGGGGTGCCCGACTCGGTGGACATCTGCCCCTGGACGCCGCCGCCGGCGCCCACCGACGCCCGCGGCTGCGCGGCCTTCGAGGGTGGGGATGGCACCGAGTTCCTCCACCTGGAGACGCCAGGTGACCTGGCCACGGTCGTGCAGCCGCCCACCTTCACCTGGTCCACCAACCTCGCCGGCGCGGTGCTGCAGATCGACGGGAACAGCGCCTTCGACCACGACCGCTGGGAGGCCGGCCCCCTGGACGGGGGATCGGCCTCTCTGTCAGAGGCCGATCTCGACGAGCTCCGCGACCGCTTCCCCGAAGGGCGCCTGTTCTGGCGCGTGGTGGGGAGCACGGACGAGGTCACCTACGTATCCGAGGTCCGAGAGGCGGGGCTGGCGGTCGAGACCGGGGATGTGACCCTCGAGCACAACGACCTCAACCTCTGGGATCCCCCCCACGTGGTCGTGGACGTGGGCGACTCGGTCCGCTGGACCATCCCCCACGAGGAGGACGGCAACTACAACAAGTTCCGCCACGACGTGCTGATCGCCAACCAGGAGGGGTATGTGGTGGCCCGATCCGGCCTGATGCGCCCGTTCGCCGGCGACGACGACTTCTCCCACACCTTCGACGCGCCCGGCATCTACCACATGATGTGCACCATGCACTCGTGGCCGGCCGCCGGGGAGACCGATCTGGAGCAGGTGGTGGGAGGGTGGATCGACCCCGGACCCTATCGCTGCCACGCGGGCAGCATCACGGTGGTGCAACCATGAGCGGGCCCATCGAACACCTCGGCGTCCTCGCCGCCGCCCTGGGCGCGTTGACGATCCTGCCCATCGGACCGGCGCAGGCGCAGAACTGGTCCCTGACCGACTCCCCGGTCTCCTTCCTCGGCGGCGACGACGCCGGCGGCGCGGGCCGCGCGGTGAGCGTGGGGGATCTCGACGACGATGGCCACCCGGACCTGGCCATCGGGTCACCGTTCGACGACTCCGACGGTGCCGACGCGGGCCGGGTGTACCTGTTCTCGGGCGACGCCGCGCTGAGCCGCAACACCTTCCTCGACGAGGCCGACGTGATCATCGGCGGGGCGGCCGGCTCCGCCTACCTCGGCTGGGCCGTGGCGGGCGTGGGGGACATCAACGACGACGGCTTCGACGACCTCGCCGTGGGCGCCCCCTTGCACCGCACCGGGGAAGCGTCCGGCACGGTCTGGCTGTTCTTCGGCCCCTGGAGCACCTGGGGAAGTTCGGTGAGCGTGGACGACGCCGACGTGGTCATCGAGGGTGAGCACCTGTCCTCGGGGCTGGGCCTGTCCATGGCCGCGGCCGGGGACATCGACGGCGACGGCGTGGACGACGTGTGGATCGGTGCCCCGTTCACCAGCGACACCGAGGACGACCCCCTCACCGTCGAGCTCGACGAGCACAAGCGCGGCCGCATCCACCTGCTGCTGGGGCGCCCCGTCTGGCCGGCGCAGGCCTCCCTCGGTCCGGGCTCGCACCTGTGGCTGTCGGGCGAGGCCGAGGCCGGCATGTTCGGCCTGAGCATCGCCGGCGGGGCGGACATCAACGGCGACGGAGTGTCCGACATGTGCGCGGGCTCGCCGTCGGCGGTGGCCCAGGGCAACTCCGAGGTGGGGCAGGTGCACTGCTTCATCGTGCTGCGCGCCCTCCCCGCGGGCGGCCACCTCACCGGGGCGTCGCGGTTCTCCCTGCAGGGGGGCGCCCAGGGGGACATGGCCGGGGCCTCGGTGACCTTCGCCGACTTCGACGGCAACGGCATCAGCGACGTGATCGTGGGTGCGCCGTACATGAGCGATCCCCTGCCCTCGGGCGGGGGGATCGTCGGGTTCACCGGCGGCCCCAACCTGCCCGTCGGGCTGGCGCCCTGGGGCGCCGGCGTCTTCGACATCCGCGGCTCGGAGGAGTACGGATGCCTCGGGTACTCCATCGCCGCGGCCGGTGACGTCTCCGGGAACGGCTTCGACGACCTCGTGGTGGGGGCGCCGGGCAGCGGGGGCAGCGGGACGGCGCGCGGCGTGGTGTACGTGCTCGCCGGCCGGCCGCCCGTCGGCACCTGGCCCGACGAGTCCGCCGACATCCCCGTCGCCATCGAGGGCGAGTTCGATCTGGACCGGGCCGGTGTCCATGTCAGCGGCCTGGGGGACGCGGGTTACGGCTACGAGACGTTCCTCGTGGGCAGCGTCCACTCCGGCCACGGCGGCTGGGAGGCGGGCAAGGTCTACCTCACGCACCTGGGCGTGGACGTGGACGACGACGGCGACGGCTACAGCGAGAACGAGGGGGACTGCCAGGACGACAACGACGACAGCTACCCGGGCGCGGACGAGGACTGCGACGGCGACGACGACGAGGAAGAGCGGACCGAAGAACAGCGTGACTGCGACTACGAGTGCGCCAACTGCTTCCCCGACGCCCCCGAGATCGCCGACGGTCTGGACAACGACTGCGACGGCGAGATCGACGAGGTGGCCGCGGCGGGCGAGGACCACGACGGCGACGGCTGGACCGACGCCGCCGGGGACTGCGACGACGGCGATCCCGCCGTGTACCCGGGCGCCGACGAGGAGTGCAACGGCATCGACGACAACTGCAACGGCGTGATCGACGACGACTCGTGCGGCGACGACGACGACGACGCGGCCGACGACGACGACGACGACGGACCGGCTGACGACGACTCCGCGGTCGGCCCCACCGACGAGGGCTGCGAGTGCCGTTCCGCCCCCGCCGGCCCACCCCCGTGTGGCAGCTACCTCGCCGCCGTGCTACTAAGTGCCCTGTTCCTCGCGCGGAGGCGCGGGGCAGGATGGGGACGATGAAGCTTCACACGGTTCTGCTCGGATTTCTGATGCTGGGCCTTCTCCTGGGCGGTTGCCCCGAGGAAGACCCCTGCGTCTGCGACGACGACAGCGCGGGTGACGACGACGACACCGCGGACGACGACGACGACACCACCCCCGCCGACGACGACGACACCACCCCCTCCGACGACGACGACGCCACCGCCGGGGACGACGACGACGACC
>CAZLEO010000223.1:0-16197 GCA_964558555.1 uncultured Rickettsiales bacterium
CACCCACGGTGTCGTCGTCGTCGTCGTCACCCACGGTGTCGTCGTCATCGTCGTCGTCGTCGCCCACCGTGTCGTCGTCGTCCCCGGCGCACTCGGGGTCCTCCTCGTCCACCAGGCCGTCGCAGTTGTTGTCCAGGCCGTCCTCGCACTCCTCGTCCGCGTCGGGGTTGATGTCGTACCGATCGTCGTCGCAGTCCTCGCCGTCGCACGCGGAGAAGTCGTCGTGGTCCGCGTCCACGAAGTCCACCAGGCCGTCGCAGTCGTTGTCGAAGCCGTCGCCGCAGTCCTCGAAGGCCAAGGCGTGGGCCGCCGGCTCGTTGTCGGCGCAATCGCCCTGGCAGGAGCTGAAGCCGTCGGCGTCGGAGTCGATGGGGTTGAGGAAGGGATCGTCGTCGTCGCAGTCGTCGTCGCACGACGAGTACCCGTCGCCGTCCGCGTCCTCGGGGTTGAGGTCGGCGAGCTGGTCGTTGCAGTCCCCGTCGCAGAAGCTGTACCCGTCGCCGTCCGCGTCCTCGGGGGTGAGCAGGGGGTTGAGGTCGTTGCAGTCGTCGTCGCAGGTGGAGTACCCGTCCCCGTCCAGGTCGTCGTGGTTGAGCGCGGCGTCGGTGTCGTCGCAATCGGCGCACCCCATCCAGCCGTCCGCGTCCAGGTCCTCGGTCTCGCCGTCCAGCACCGCGCCGTCGCAGTTGTTGTCCACACCGTCGCACACCTCGGAGGCGCCGTCGAAGACGTCGGGGTCGGTGTCGTCGCAGTCCCCCTCGCAGACCATCTGGCCATCGAGATCCTCGTCGTACTCACCCGGCGGCATCGAGCCGTTGCAGTTGTTGTCCACGCCGTCGCAGATCTCCGACGCGCCGGGGTAGGCGAACGCATCCGCGTCGTCGCAGTCGCCCTGGCACGGGGAGAACCCGTCGCCGTCCGCGTCGCCGAGCTCGTCCACGGTGCCGTCGCAGTCGCTGTCGATGCCGTCGCAGGGGTCCTCGGCCGCGCCGGGGTAGATGGCGGCGTCGGCGTCGTCGCAGTCCTCGTCGGCCCCGGCAGCGCAGTTGGGGGTGCCCGGGGAGCCGTAACCGTCGCCGTCCACGTCGGTGCACGGCGGCGCCTCGCCGTAGATCACGTAGGTCTGCCCCGCGGCGATGGCCGCCTCGGCGTTGAAGGGCGCGGCCACGAGGAGGTCGGAGTAGCCGTCACCGTCGGTGTCGCCCAGGCCGGCCAGGGCCATGCCCGCCTTGGACCACTGGCTCTCCGCCCAGAACGAGGCGTCCGCGTCGCCCAGGCTCACGCCCACGCTGAGGCTTTCGCTGCCCAGCACGACGTACGCCTGCCCGGCCTCCTGCCAGCCCGGCTCCTCGTTGTACGGCGCTCCCACGAGCAGGTCGTCGTACCCGTCGCCGTTGACGTCCCCTGCCGCGGCCACGGCCGTACCGGCCAGGTCGCCGGCCGTCTCCCCCCAGTAAGAGGCGTCGGCCACGGAGAGGTGGATGTCCTGGATCCAGCCGGTGGCTCGCCCCCGCATCAGGTACACCTGGCCCGCGTCGGGCAGGGCCGCGTCGCTGCGCGGCGCGCTGATGAGGAAGTCGTCGTAGCCGTCGCCATCCACGACGCCCGCCGCGGCCACCACCGTGCCGGCGTTGTCGGCAACGGACTCGCCCCAGAACGAGGCGTCCGCGGTGGCCAGGTCGGTGCCCAGGGCCCACCCGCCGGCGCCGCCGAACAGCAGGTAGCTCTGCCCCGCCTCGGCACCGCCCGCGTCGTTGTCCAGCGCGCCGATGAGCACGTCGTCGTAGCCGTCGCCGTTGACGTCGCCGGCGATGGCTACCGAATAGCCGGACCGGTCCTGGGCGGCCTCGCCCACGAACGATCCGTCGGCGGTCGCCAGATCCACGTCCATGAACCACCCCGCCGCGCCGCCGAGGATCAGGTAGGTCTGCCCCGCCTCGGCCCCGCCGTCCGCGTTGCCGGGCGCCCCGATGAGCAGGTCGTCGTACCCGTCGCCGTCCACGTCACCGCCGCCCGAGAGGGAGGTGCCGGCCTCGTCGTCGGCGGCCACACCCAGAAACGAGGCGTCCGCCAGCTCCAGCCCCACGTCCGGCAGCCAGCCGGCGGCCGCGCCCAGGACCAGGTAGGCCTGCCCCGCGTCCGCGCCCGCCTCGTCGTTGCCGATGGCGCTGATGAGGAAGTCGGCGTAACCGTCGCCGTTCACGTCGCCAGCGCCGGCCAGGGTCTGCCCCGAGAAGTCGCTGGGGTCCTCGCCGAGGAACGACGCGTCCGCCAGCGCCAGGGACATGTCCGACACCAGGGCTCCGCCGCCGAGGATCAGGTAGGTCTTGCCGGCGCTGATCCCGGTCTGGTCGTTGCCGCTGGCGCCGATGAGGAAGTCGGCCAGGCCGTCTCCGTTGACGTCACCCACCGCGGCCACGGCCAGTCCGGCGCGGTCCTCGAGGGTCTCCCCCCAGAACGAAGCGCTCGCGTCCGTGAGGGAGGTGTCGGGGTCCAGGGCCCGGGCCGCTGTGGGCAGCCCGAGGATCAGCAGGGCGAACACGGAGATGAGCCTGCGAGGCGTCATTTCAAAGCTCCAAGCAAGGGGATTCCCCACGGTTTCCGAAACGCAGCGAGCTTAGCGAGGGGGCGGGGGAGATGTCCATGGCGGGAGAGGGTCACTGAGAGTGGAACGCAGGCGCGCGCTGGACTATTGCGCGGGGCCTACGGCCCCTCGGCGAGGCAGACATCGGTCATGTGCCCGCCGCCCTGGGGCAGATCGTGGGAGCCGAACCACATGCCGTGGCCCTCGTACATGGACAGGTCGACCTCGAGCCACTGGCCGGTGGTGTCGCACGTGAGCTGGGCGACGTAGGCGAGGTGGTCCCAGGTGTCGGAACAGGACGCCGCCAGGACGGACAGGACCAGGACCAGCGCGAGTCGCTGCAGCAACGCGTTCACGGGATCTCCGCTCCGGCGGCATCGTCCTCGGTGGCCTCGTCCTCGACGGGGTTGCCGTCCTTGTCGATATCCACCGTGGGCAGGCCGAGCCCCTCCAGCGAGTCCCGGACGACGGCCATGTCGCCGACGACCACGACGGCGAGGCCGTCGGGATCGAAGTGCTGGACAGCGGCGGCGTTGACCGCGGCCGTGTCTGCGGCGGCGAGCCGGTTGCCGTGGCTCCACAGCCAGTCCGCGGGCAGATCGTAGCGCCAGGTGTCGCCCAGCGCGTCGAGCAGGTGGGAGGTGCCGTCGAACTCCGCGGGCTGGGAATGCACCGAGAAGCCGCGCGCCTTGTCCACCTCCTCGTCGGTCAGCGGCCGTTCGTCGCGCAACGCGCGCAGCTCGCCGAGCAACTCGGTCAGGGCGTCGCGGGTGGCCGGGGTCTCCACGGCGGTCCAGAGGCGCCACACGGCGGCGTCGTAGCCCTCGAGGATCTGGGAGTGGACACCGTAGGTCCACCCCTTGTCCTCGCGCAGGTTCATGTTGATCCTCGACGTGAACAGGTCGCCCACCGCCAGCTCGGCGAGATGCAGGGCAGCGTGGTCGTCGTCACCTCGCTGGCTGACGAAGCGGCTCACGCCGATCACCGACTGGACCGCGCCGGGCAGGTCCAGCAGGTACAGGGTGGTCGCGGTCGGCTGCGGGGGTCCACCCGACGGCAGCGCGAAGGTCTCGCCGGTCTCCCAGTCCCCCAGGCGCTCCTCCAGCAGCGGCACGATCTGCTCCATGGAGGTGTCACCACCGACCACCAGCACGGCGTCGCCCGGGTGCAGGTGGCGGTTGGACCAGGCGCGCAGGTGGCCCGCGGAGATCTTGGCGTAGCTGTCCTTGCTAGGGCTCCGGCCCCAGGACTCGTCGCCGTACAGCACGCGCATCAGCGCGCGGCGGCACAGGGACGACGGCTGCAGGGACTCGCGCTCGAGGCCCTTGTTGCGGCCCTTGAGCTCCTGGCGCAGGTCGCCCGCGTGGAACACGGGCTGGCGCAGCACCTCCGCGATCACGTCCAGGCTCTCGGCGAGGTTGCTCGTGAGGCTGCTGGCGGCGACGGTGGAGCCGTCCCCGTGGGCCCAGGTGCTCAGGGTGCACGCGAGGCGGCGCTTCTTCTTGCTCAGGGTGCGCTCGTCCAGGGTCTGCGTACGGCGGTCGAGCATGTCCATGGTCACCGAGGCGAGCCCCTCCTGATCCGCCGGGTCGGCCCAGTCACCGGCGCGGAACTCGAACTGCATCCACACCAGGGGCACCTCGTGGTCCTCGACGAGCTTCACCATCAGCCCGTTGGACAGGGTGTACTCGCTCACCGGGGGCATGGTGAACACGCGAGCGTCCAGCGGCGCGGGGGGCTCGTCCGCCAGCTCCGCGGACCACGCAGAGGAGGAGATCAGCAGCGACAGGATCAGCACGTGTAGACGTCTCATGTCACTCCTCCTCGTCTTCTTCGGGTTCTTCGGGCGGTGTCATGTGGAGCACGACGCGGCGTTCCAGCGGCAGGTACTTGCGCACGGCGCGCTGCAGGTCCTGGGCCGTGAGATCGCGGTAACGCTCCAGGTCCCGGCCGATGAAGTCGGCGTCGTGAGCGTAGTGGGCGTACTGCTGCAGCAGCCCAGCGCGTCCCTCGAGGCTGGCGAGCTCATCGATGAAGTGGCGGCGGAACTGGGTGCGCGCCACCTCCACCTCCGTGTCCAGGAAGGGCACCAGCGTGACCTCTCGCAGCATCGCGTCCACCGCAGCGACCGCCTCGTCGGTGTCCTCGTCGGTGGCGGCGGTGCCCTCGATGATGAAGATGCTGCCCAGCTCGTAGGACAGCTGGTAGGCGCGGATGGAGCCCACCTTGCCGCCCCAACCCAGCCGCTGGACCAGCAACGCGTCGTACCCTCCACCCAGCAGCATGGCCGCCAGGTCGAGCTCGGCGTTGCCCTTGGCGAACCGGGGCGGCGTGGCCCAGGCGATCCAGAAGCGCTCCCGCGTGACGTTGCGCTCCTGGCGGATGACGTCCTGCTTGCGCAGCTTCACCTTGGGCGGCTCCATGGCGGCGCGCTCCCCGGTCGCCGGCACCGCGCCCAGGGTCTGTTCGATGAGCGCCCTGGCCTCCTCCGGGTCGAAGTCCCCCACCAGCGACAGCGTCGCGTTGGCCGGGTTGTAGTGCGCTTCGAAGAACGCCTGCGCCTCGTCCACCGTGACCGCCTCGACGTGGTCGTGCTCGCCGATGGTGGTGTGGTGGTACGGGTGCCCCTCGGGGAACAGCGCCGTGGTCAGCGTCAGCCGCGCGTCGTCCCTGGCCCGATCCTCGTACCGCTGTCGCCGCTCGTTGCGCACCACGCCCTTCTGGGTGGTCAGCCGCTGCTCGTCCAGCAGCAGCCAGCCCATGCGGTCCGCCTCGAGCCACAGCGCCAGGGGCAGCTGATGGGCGGGCAACTCCTCGTGGTAGAGGGTCCGGTCGAGGTTGGTGAAGGCGTTGGTCGTCCCACCGACCGCGTTGACCGCGTCGTGGTACGAGCCGTCGTTGCGCTGCGATCCCTCGAACATCATGTGCTCGAACAGGTGGGCCATGCCCTCGCGACCCGCAGGGTCGTCCTTGGACCCCACCCGGTAGCCCACGTCCACGCGGACCACCGGCACGTCGTGGTCCTCCGACAGGATCACGGTCAGGCCGTTGTCCAGGGTGTAGGTCTCGATGTCGAGGGCGGGGACGTCCTGGGCGGCCGCGGGGACGGCGAGGGCCATCGACAACAGCAGGGCATAGGTGTGGCGTGGATTCGTGCGCACGGAACCCCCTTCCGGGGGCGGATTATGGCACGGATCGCGGCCGCGGACTCCCTACTCCCCGACCACCGCCTCGATCTGGCCGACGGTCTCCTCGCCCATGCGGTCCGAGACCTTGACCCACTCGATGGTGTTCTCGGTGCGGATCAGGTGCAGCGGCTGGCCCTCCTCGTCCACGGCGGTGGCAATCTCCATGAACCCGAGCTCACGGCCGGCGTCGAGGAACTGGACGCGGACCACCAGGGCGAGGCGCTGCGGGGGTTCGGCGAAGTACTCCAGCGCCCGCAGGCGGAAGACTCGATCGAGCCAGGCGTCGGCCGCGTCGTGGGTGCGGTTGGGCTCGGCAGCGTCGGCCCAGAAGGCGAGCTTGGAGTCGTCGCGGTTCTGGTGCAGGAACTCGCGGGTGGCCGGGCCGGCGGTCACGACGGCACGCTCGACCTCGTCCTTGCCGTAGGTCTGCAGGCTGTTCTCCATCAGCCGCGTGGAGCCGCCCTTGATGTCGCCGATCATGCGCGACTCGACCAGCAGGACGTGGCCCGAGCCGTGCTCCTGCAGGTAGTAGTTGTTCGAGCCGTAGCAGCGGGCCCCCACGTCGAAGACACGCTCGCCCTTGTCCGTGGTGACGGACAGGGTGGCCTCGGACTCGTCGAGCCCCATCTCGGCGGTCTTCTCCGCCGAGATCTTCTCGAAGACACGCAGGGCGCGCATGGGCGCGAAGCGGCCCAGCACCTTGTCGCAGGTCTCGTTGCCGCGGAAGGCCTTCTCGGTGGTGATTCGCTCCGGCGGCGCCTCGGCGGCAGCGGAGTCGTCGTCGTCGCCGGCGGCCAGGGCCGGAGGCACGTGGTCACGCCGCTTGGGCGCGTCGCGGGTCTTGCGCGTCTCGCCCCAGCAGAAGGCGTCGCCGTCGAGCACGCGGCGCTGTACGGCCACGTGCAGGTCGGTCTCGTCGTAGACCACCTGCTGCAGGGACTCGGCCTTCGCGTCGATGACCACCACGTCCCCCTTGCCGCCTGGGGGATCGTGGGTCCACGTCAGGTACGACGCGATCAGGGCGGCGACCAGCAGGCCGCCGTAGATCAGGATGTGGGTCGTCCTCATCGTTGGACCCTCCTCTTGCGCCGCAGGGTCACCAGCACCCCCACCCCGAGCACCGCCAGCGGGATGCCGAAGGTGGTGGAGTACAGCCACCACATGTCCTTCTTGCGGGTGTGCTTGATCGTCACGTCCTCCTCGCTGGTGATCTCCCCGGCGAGGTCCTCCTCACCCTGCAGCCACTTCAGGCCGCCGCCGATGAGGTTGGAGTTGCCGACCACCCGCATGGGCGTGATCTTGCGGTCGCCCTGGATGGGCCAGTCGCTGAAGGCGTCGGCGTCGGCGAAGACCAGGGCGCGGGATTCGGTGGTCTCGCCGGTCGTCGCGTCGGTGACCTCACGCTCCACGGCGAGGCAGATGTCGTAGACCTTGCGCTTCTCGGTGTCGCGGGAGAAGCGGAAGTCGCCGTCGAGGTCGACCCAGGTGCGCGGCTTGGACTTGACCACCACCGCCGGCTCGACCCCCTCCACGCCGTCGATCGTCGTGAGGTGGCCGGCGCCGACCATGAGCACGCCGTTGGACTTGGACGCCTTTTGCAGCACCTTGACCGCGGCGTGGGAGCCGAAGCGGTCGGAGATGAGCCACTTGTGGTCCGTCGGGTGGCCGCTGACGGGATAGAAGTCGGCGTCGTGGGCCAGCATCTCGCGCTGGAACGCCACGCCGAGGGGAGCCAGCAGCCCCTCGAGGGACACCTCCTGCTCCGGGTCGAGGAAGACCCAGACGTCACCGCCGCCGTCCATGAACTCCTGCAGCCGGGTGATCTCCCCGGGCAGCAGCTCCTCGGTGGGGCCGACGATCATCACCACGGTGGCGTCGTCCGGCACCCCGTCGGACAGCAGGTCGCTCATGCCCAGCTGCTTGAGGCTGTAGCCGAACACCTGCATCAGGGTCTTGAGGTCCTTGATGCCGGGCCGCGGATCGGTGTCGCTCTTGGTCCAGCTGCGCTCGCCGTGGCCGGTGGTCAGGTAGGCCACCAGGGCGGGCTTGGCCACCTCGACGAGGCGCTTGTAGATCTCCTTGTCGAGCTTGCGCAGCTTGCTCTTGGCCTTGTCGATGTCCGTACCCAGCGAGTAGCTCTCCTTGTTGTCGCCCATGGCCAGCACGACCGTGCCGTTCTTCTGGGCCTTGAGCTCCTTGGCCAGGGCGGGCTCGGCGTCGTGGTCCACCACCCTCAGCGTGGCCAGCTCGTTGCTGGCGGACAGGGCGTCGAAGTACGGCTGCACCTCCTCCTTGACGTCGTTGGCCGAGGGGAAGAACAGCACGATCTGCAGCGGATCGGTGAGGCTCTCCACCAGCAGCAGCGTGGCCGAACCGGGCTCGGTGGTCTTGGAGTAGGAGAAGTCCTCGCGCACGTTGTGCTCGTGGGCCAGGAAGTTCACGGCGAACAGCAGCGACAGGGCCAGGGCCAGCACCAGGCCGGCCTCGGCGGAGCGGTGGATGCGGCCCACCTCCAGCACCGGCGCCGACGCCGTGCCCTGCAGCGAGACCTCCATGAAGCCCAGCGGCAGCAGCGCAGCGACCAGGGCGATGGGCCACAGGCAGTGCACCACCACCTTGTAGCGGTGGGCACCCTCGTCGCCGAAGCCCAGGGCGTCTACCAGGGGCTCCGCAGCCAGCCAGTGCAGCGCCATGGCGACCACGCCGCCGACCATGAACACCAGCACGTGGTTCAGCACGGCCTCGAGGTCGTCGCTCGCCGCGGACCGCTCCATGAGACGCTTGCCCACGGCGGCGAGGACCGCCGCGGCGGCCAGGGCGTCCAGCACGATCCGCGCGCCCGTGCTCGTGGGCAGCAGGCGCTCGGCCACGTAGAACAACACCATGCCCGCCAGGTAGGCGGCGATGGGCCAGATCTGGACGCGTCTCATCGCCACCTCCTCGCCGCGAGGACCTTGGTGGTGGCCAGCAGGAAGAAGAAGGTCACCGACAGGTAGAAGACCACGTCCTGCAGGTTGAGCACGCCCTTCATCAGCGGCTGGAAGTGCTTGTCGAACAGGGACATGGCCCCGAAGATGTCGTTCAGCGGCGGGTCGGTGACCTTGGCCAGCTTCCACATCAGCAGCATGGCCACCAGGATGGCGCCGGAGACGGCCGCGGCCACCACCTGGCTGCGGGTCAGCGAGGACCCGAACGCGCCGATGGCCACGCTGGCCGAGCCCAGCAGCATCAATCCCAGCGTGCCCGCGCAGATGTGGGCCACCGAGACCTTGCCGTTGATGAAGATCAGCGCCGGCATGTACAGGCTGAGCCCCACGATCAAGCCCAGGAAGGCCACGGCGGACAGGAACTTGCCCACCACGATCTGCCACTCGGCCACGGGCGACGTGTACAGCACCACCATGGTGCCCATCTGCCGCTCCTCGGCCAGCAGCCGCATGGACAGGAACACCGAGCCCACCATCACGGTGCCGCTCATGAAGTAGAAGAACATCCGCAGCACTTCTTCGGACAGCTTCTCCTGGCCGCCCAGCGCCACGGTGTTGAACAGCAGCCCGCTGATGGCCAGCATCACCGCGGCCACCACGTACCCGGTGAGCGTGCTGAAGTACGAGTTCAGCTCCCGACGGGCGATGAGGAGGACGGCGCTCATGAGTCACCTCCCGGAGCGATCATGGCCAGGAAGGCGCGCTCCAGCTCCGCCTCGGAGCTGCGCATCCCCCGCAGGCCGAACCCGGCCTCCACCAGGGAGGCGACGAGATCCTCGCGGGTGTCCCCGTCGAGGGTCACGCGGACCTCCACGACCCCGCCGAGTTCCCCCTGGACGGTGTACTCGGCGACCCGCGCGTCCTCGGCCAGCGAGGCCTCCACGCGATCGCGCTCGCCGCGCAGCAGCAGCACGAGGTTCTCCCCCGCGGCGAACTGGCCGACCAGCTCCTCTTCGGTGCCCGCGGCCACGATCTCGCCGCGGCCGATCATCAGGATGCGATCACAGGTCTGGCTGATCTCCGTGAGGATGTGGCTGGACAGCAAGATGGTGTGGCTGCCGCGCAGGCCGCGGATCAGGTCGCGCATCTCGACGATCTGCACCGGGTCGAGGCCGCTGATGGGCTCGTCGAGGATCAGCAACTGCGGATCGTGGACGATGGCCTGGGCGATGCCCACGCGCTTGCGGTATCCGTGGGACAGGGTCTGGATGACCTGGTGGCGCACGTCCTTGATGTTGGTCTGGTCGAGGACCGCGTCCAGCCGACGATCCACGTCGGCGCTGCTCATGCCCTTGAGACGGCCCACGAAGCGGAGGTAGGCCTCCACGGTCATCTCCAGATAGAGGGGAGGCTCCTCCGGCAGGAACCCCACGCGCCGCCGGACGTCGCTGGCGTGCTCCGCCGCGTCCAGTCCGCCGATGCGCACGCGCCCCGACGTCGCGTTGAGCCCCCCGCTGAGGATCTGCAGGATCGTCGACTTGCCGGCCCCGTTGAGGCCGAGGATGCCGACGATCTCTCCCTCGTCGATCTGGAAGCTGACGTCGTGGACGGCCCGGACCTCCCCGTAGAACTTGGTGAGTCCTTCGGCCTGGATCATCGTGATGTCACCTCTCGTACACGCGGGCGCACACGCCCGCTGCTGAATTTGGACCGCAAGGTTCTAGTCAACGTGGCGGGAACGTCAAGGGGGTGGTCGGGGACTCAGGCGTATCGCCGCCACCCCAGGACCAGCGGATTGAGCTCTTCGGGCTCGAGGAACCCCACGGCCAGCTCCCCCACCCACGGGTCGAACACGGCGCCACGCTCGGTCTCGAGGATGTCGATCACATGCCCGTGGCAGCACACGTTGCGCAGGGGGCTGTCGCCGGTCAGGGACACGCGGAAGAACTCGCCGCTGAGCTCCATCACGGACTCGCGACTCGAGCTGGACGGATCCCAGTCCTCCTGCTTCTCCACGCTCGCGGGCAGGGTCTGCAGCTGGGGCATCTTCCCGACCCAGGCGCTGTCGCAGAAGGCGCACTGCACGGGGTCGCCCTCCTCCTCGGTCTCCCGGGGCAGCAGCAGCTCGGCCGGAGGCAGCTCGGACACCTGGGCGATGGCCTTGAGTGAGCGCTCGAAGACGGCGGCGAAGTCCGGACCCGCGCCCATGACCGCGCGCACGAGTTCGGGGCGGATCAACAGGTGACGGCCCAGCCGATGGCGCAGGAACCCCATCAGGTTGGGGAACAGCCGGTGATCGGACCCGTAGGCCAGCACCGTGCACGCGCGGGAGGCGATCCGCCGGAAGTCGTCGCCCAGCTCGAGCTCCCCCACGGACGGGTGTTTCTTCACCGTCTCGGTGACGCAGGCGGCGAGCACCTCGTGGAAGGTGTCGAAGCCTTCCTGGTGGGCCTGCTTGAGCGGCGACATCTCGTTGCGTAGCAGCAGCGCCAGGAATGCCTCGCCGAGGTTTCCAACGGCCTGGTACGCCCCCAGCTCGTTGGCTACGAGGGCGTCCATCGGCGTGGCCGGGAACGGACCAAACGACTGAGTGGAGTTCATGGTTCGACAGGTTACTTCAAAGGCCTTCCGGGCTGCTACCCTGCACGGAGGGGGGCCGCTGCACGCGGCCCAGGACGGGAGGAGGCCATGGGACACCCTCGGTTCGGAGCGGCTGCGGGCCTGCTGGGGTGCTGCGCCCTGGTGCTGTCGTGCGCCCAGGACGTGAACACGGATCCCATCGAGGAGGAGACGCCTTCCGAGCACGGTGAGGACTGCAGCGCCCCCGAGGACTGCCTCGAGGGGTTGGTCTGCGCCAGCGACGGCGTCTGCCTGCACCCTGGAGAGCTCGGCACGGCGGGCGAAGGCGACGACTGCGACGGCAACGAGTTCTGCCAGCTGGGCCTGGTGTGCGACCACGACGGCGAGTGCGCCCCTGCCGGGGCCCCCGGCACGGCCGGCGACGGGGAGGACTGCGGCGCGGACGAGGACTGTCAGGTGGGGCTGCAGTGCCTCGACGGCGAGTGCCGGGGCTTCCAGGTCCCCCTGTGGCGCGGCGTGGAATGCGCCGATCCCGGCGACGGGACGTTCCGGGTCCACTTCGAGGTCCCGGGCGAGGACCCGCCCACCGAGTTCTACCGGCTGCCGTTTCCCAACGACGCGCGCGTCGTGGACGGCGGGCTGGATCTGACGGGCCACCCGACCCCGGGGGTGTTGATCGAGCAACTCGGCGACCTCGCCGCGGAGATCCTCGACACGGCCGCCGCGGATCTCGACGCGTTCGGCAACGGCCAGGCCGTGCTGATGCGCTTCTCCGAGGAGATCAACTACGACACGCTGGTCATGGACGACCCCGGCGTGGGCACGATCTTCGTCCTCGACGTGACCACCTTCAGCGGCGACTTCGGCACGCGCCGCTCTGGCGGCTTCCGCGCGGCGGGCGAGCGCGGCATGTACATCTGCGGCAACTGGCTCGCATTCACCCCCGCCGAGGGCCGCCCCTACGAGCCGGGGCACACCTACGCCGCCGTGGTCACCACGGAGGTCCGCTCGCAAGATGGCAACGATCCCGTGGCGCAGGACGACGACTTCGCCGCCGTGATCGCCGGGACCGAGCCGGCCGACGAGCGCCTCGAGCGGGCGTGGGAGGTGTATGAACCCCTGCGCCGGTGGCTGGACGAGTCGGGTACGGATCCGGCCACCATCGCCGGAGCGGCCGTGTTCACGGTCCAGCGCCCCGGCGACCCGGTCCAGGCGCTGCGTGAGGCGGTCCACGCCGACGAGCCGCCCACGGTGGACGGGGTGATCCTGTGCGAGGACGGCGACCCCGGCCCCTACGCCGACGGGACGGACCGCGGTTGCGACGGCGTCCACCCCGACTTCCACGAGCTCCAGGGCACGGTGCGCCTGCCCGTGTTCCAGGCCGGCGTGCCGCCGTTCAAGGAGCCCGCCCACGGCGGCGAGCTGGCCGACGCGCCGGTGGATCACGACGACGTGGTATTCGCACTGACCGTGCCCACGGCCGCCATGCCGGCAGGGGGCTGGCCGCTGGTGCTGGTGGGGCACGGCGACGACGGCCACTACCGGTCCTTTGTCGTGGACGGGCTCGCCGAGCGCCTCGCTGCGCTGAGGCTGGACGACGGTTCGGACGCCCCCCTGGCCGTGCTGGCCATCGACGGCGTCGTGCACGGCCCCCGCGCCAACCCCGAGGCCTGGGACGACGCGTGGCTCGCCGTGGATCCGGACGCCTACGATCCCGCCGCCCTGTTCTTCAACGTGCTCAACCCGCGCGCGGCGCGCGACAACGCGCTGCAGGCCGCGGCAGACGTGTTCTCGCTGGTGCGCCTCGCCCAGACGCTGCAGTGGGACGCGGGCTCGTCGCCCACGGGCGAGGCCCTCCACTTCGACCCCGATCGGGTGCTCTACCTGGGCCACGGGCCCGGGGCCGTCGCCGGCGTCCCGGCCGTCGCCCAGGCGCCCGGCCTCCCCGCGGTCGGCCTCGCCGGCGCGGGTGGGCCGGCGCTGGAGACGTTGCTCGGCCGTACCCACCCCCGATCGCCGCTGGACACCCTGAAGATCGCCCTCGCCGACACCGAGCTGCACCGCCACCACCCGGTGCTCAACCTGCTGCAGGCCGTGGTGGAGCGATCCGATCCCATCAACCACGCCGGAGCCGTGGCCCACGATCCTGGCGACGATCCTCCGCGCCACGTGCTGCAGCTGGTGGGCCTGGGGGACACGTCGGCGCCGGACGCGAGCCAGGCCGCCCTCGCCCGCGCCCTGTACCTGGACCAGGTCCTCAACGCCCAGGACCCCCTGGACTACCTGGACGTGGCGCTGCCCCCCGTCACCGGCAACCTCACCGTGGACGGGCTCCCCGTGACCGCTGCGGCCGCCCTGCACGAGCCCACGGGCGGGGCGCAGGCCCACGACGTGCTGTACGAGCTGGAGGGGGCCGTGCGCCAGCTCGACCAGTTCCTGGGGACCGCCGCCGTGGACGGCGTCCCCACGGTGGTGCAACCTTGATCCTGGAGGAGGAACAGCCGTGATCGATCTGCGCATCATCCCCACGGGCGCACTCCTGTGCTCCCTGCTGCTCCTGGGCTGCCCGGTCGAGGAGGACGGTCCGGTGTGCGAGCCGGGCGAGACCCAGCTGTGCGTGTGTGGTGACGACGAGACCGGGGCCCAGGCCTGCCTGCAGGACGGCTCGGGGTGGTCGGCGTGCGACTGCGGCGCCGGGGACGACGACGACGACGCAACGCCGGGCGACGACGACGACGATGACGCAACGCCGGGTGACGACGACGATGACGACGACGACGCCACGCCGGGTGACGACGATGACGACGACGCCACGCCAGGCGACGACGATGACGACGACGCGACCCCCGACGCCGTGATCACCGACACCAGCCCAGCGCAGGGGGCCACCGACGCGTACTACCGCGCCGACATCTACGTGGAATTCTCCGATGCGGTGAGCAACGCCGCGTGCGCCCTCGAGGGGCCGGGCGGCGCCATCATCACGGGCACCACGACCCTGTCCGGCAACGACACGGCGCTGACCTTCGACCCCTACGGCGCCAGCGACACCGACCACCTCGAGCCGTCCACGGCCTACACCGCCACCCTCTCGTGGGGCGCCGGCAGCGTGCAGCAGCTCCAGTTCTCCACCAGCGACGTGGGCACCCCCCTCGCAGACCCCGGGAACGACGTGGTCGGCAACGACTACGTCCTGGACCTGGGCTCGATGGCCTTCATCCAGCCACCCGGGGTCGGCTCGCTCCTCGCCCAGTACATCGCCGACGTGCACTGGGTCTTCCACGTCCAGGCCCTCAACGACGGCGCCCAGCGCGCGGAACTGATCGCCACCTACGTCCAGGACGCCGGGGGCTCCTACGAGCAGGACCTGTGCTGCCCCACCGCCACGCTGGACGACGAGACCCTCTGGATCAACCCGTACCTCGAGGCCGGCCCGTCCGACGCGATCCTGGTCATCGAGGGCTACGACGCCGCGTTCCTGGACACGTACATCGCCGGCACCTTCGAGCCCGACGGCAGCGGGATCGCCGGGGTCACGCTGACCACCGAGATGGACACGCGGGCCCTCGATGCGCTCATCGACCCCCACGCCAAGGTGGGCGCGGCGTGCGCTCTGCTGGCGTCGCTGGGCATCTCCTGCCAGGCCTGCTCCGACGGCTCCGGCGACTACTGCATCCCCATCGAAGCCGTGGACGGCGCCGCCGCCATGGCGGACGTCGAGGGCACCCACCCCGAGACCGGCCAGACCTACGATCACGTGGTCGAGGTCACGCCGGCGATGGCCCAGGCGTGGGTCGACGACGGCCACTGCGACGAGTGCGATTCCTCGTGCGCCCTCGTGCCCGGGACCCGGCCGAAGTTACCGGCGGGCCTGGCGCTGGTGGTCGTCCTGGCGGCCCTGCGAGGTCGCCGCCGAAACTGACGGACGCGCGCCCGCCCCCGCGTCTGGTGTACATTCTTGGAAGGCGAATCCGAACCGTTCTCACTGGAGGAAACACGGATGCTGCGCCACGCACACTTCCTGGTCGCGCCGATCCTCGTCGCCGCGACCCTGCTGATCGCACCTGCGGCCAAGGCCCAGCCCCTGAACACCCTGCTGATCCAGGACGAGTACCCGTGGGGGTACAACGCCTGGGTCATCGAGCTGGCCAACCACGGCATCTACCCCACCGAGATCGACTCCACCATGCTGTGGGGCACGGATCTGACCGGGTACGACCTCGTGGTCACCGTCAGCGTGCAGGACGCGACCTACACCGAGGAACTGCTGGACAAGCTGCCCGACTTCGAGGCCTTCGTCGACGGGGGTGGAATCCTCATCTGGTCCTCGTCGCGCAACGACTATCAATACCCGTTCCCGACGCCACCGTTCGGCGGGATCTGCTCGTTCCTGGCCGACTCCGCCAACGTCAACGTGGCGCCGACCCACGAGATGATGGACGGGGTCGCGCCCACCATCACCGGCAACTACGCCTCCAACACCTACCTCTCGGGCACCCCGGCCGGTTCCGAGACCCTGGTGATTCACGGGGCCAACGGCGCGGCCACGCTGTACCTGCTGCAGGAGGGCATGGGCCTGCTCATCGCCTCGGCCCTGAACTGGGAGGTGGCCTGGTACAACGACTGGGACGCCAAGCAGCTGATGATCAACGCCATCGACTACGCCGAGGACTTCGAGCCGTGCGGCGGCGCGGACGGGGACGGAGACGGCTTCTCCGACTGCGACGGCGACTGCGACGACACCGACGCCGCCATCCACCCCGGCGCCACCGAGGGCTGCAACGACGGCGTCGACCAGAACTGCGACGGCCAGGACTGGGAGTACAACGACGACGACGGGGACGGCTTCTCCAACTGCACCGGCGACTGCGACGACTTCGAGCCCGCCGCCTACCCCGGCGCCACCGAGGTCTGCGAC
>CAZLEO010000224.1:0-16082 GCA_964558555.1 uncultured Rickettsiales bacterium
TGGGCAAGATAGGCCAGGCTTTTACCAACGCCCGGAGAGTGGTCCTGCTCATCGATGAGATCGACAAGGCAGATACTGATTTCCAGGACGATATGCTTGATATCCTGGACCAGATGGAATTCGATATCATCGAAACCGACGAAATTGTAAGGGCCAACAAACGGCCGGTTATCATCATTACCTCCAATGCCAAGAAAGACCTCTCCGATCCCTTCCTGGGCCGGTGCAACTTTCACCATATAGCCTTTCCCGATCCCAAAATGATGCGTAAAATAATCGGGGTGCATTTTCCCGGCATCGATGAAAACCTTGCCAGGGGTGCGATCAGCACTTTTTATAAACTCCGTGAAATTGAAGGTGTTGAAAAAAGGCCGGCCACCAGGGAGTTGATCAATTGGCTCCGGGCCCTGGCGGCCGATCCGGATTTCAAGTCTGGCAGACTCATTGAAAGCGAAGTGCCCTATCTGGGCGTTTTATTCAAGAAAAGCTCCGACTATGAAAAAGCCGCCAATCTTTACGGCTGATGGGACCAGGCCGAATTCATGTTTATCGATTTCTTCTACAGCCTGAGGGAACAGGGAGTGCCGGTGAGCCCCACCGCTTTCCTGACCTTGAACAGGGCCCTTTACAAGGGGCTTATTGAAAATATTGACGATTTTTACATTGCGGCCCGCTCCACCCTGGTAAAGAGCGAGCGTTATTTTGACCAGTACGACAGGGTGTTTGCCCACCATTTTGAAAACACTCCTCTGCCTGAAACACAAGGGATAGTAATTGACGAGATCGCCTGGCAGATGCTGCAGGAGTGGTTGCATAACCCGGAAATCCTGGCCCGTCAGCTCGGTGAGGACGAAGAGAACTTACAGAAGCTCACAATCGAAGAGCTTCTTGAATACTTCAGGGAGCGTTTGGCTGAGCAGAAAGGTGAACATCACGGCGGCTCCTGGTGGATCGGTACCGGCGGTACCTCCCCTACCGGGCATTCAGGCCACCATCCTACCCCAATGCGTGTAGCCGGGGAATCAGATCATCAGTCGGCCCTGAAAGTTGCAGCCAGAAGAAGGTACAGGGATTACTCGGGACAGGGCCCTCTGACCCAGGCCCGCATCGGCGAAGCCCTGAAAAGGCTGCGCAAGCTCGTACCTGCAGGTGCCAGGAACCGGCTCAATATTGATAAGACCATCCGTAGGACGGTGCAGCTCGGCGGAGAGATTGAAATTGTCTTTGACCATAGCCTCAAGGACCGACTCAAGGTGATTCTCGCCATAGATAACGGCGGCTGGTCCATGGATCCGCATGTCAAGCTTGTGCAGACGCTTTTTGATTATGCGAGGGCACAGTTCAAGGACCTGAAAACATATTATTTTCACAACACCATCTACGATACCCTGTGGCTCGACAATACTCGCTCGCAGAGACCGTTTCTCATTGATGAATTTGAGCGCTTCGACCCGGAAACCCGTTTCATCGTGGTCGGCGACGCCAGCATGGCACCCTTTGAACTTTCCAGCCGGGACGGCTCCATTCACACCCAGGAACGGAGCGGAAGAGTAAGCCTGGATAGTCTGAAATTACTGGAAAAAACATTCCGCCATGCGGTCTGGCTCAACCCCCTGCAGCAAAACATGTGGAGTTCTTCACGAACCATTGAAATGATCAGCAGAATTTTTCCCATGTTTGAGCTTTCCCTGGACGGCCTGGAAAAAGCGGTAAGCTACCTTAAAAAGTAGGGCTTCGAACTAAGACCAGGGTCAGGATTGACAAATGGGTGTATTCTTGCTAGCTGATATCTGTGGCTAGGAAACCACGACTTCATTATCCTGGAGCTTGTTATCATGTCATTTTGCGGGGTAACGGCAGCCAAGATATTTTCTTTGATCAACAGGATCGAATAAAGTTCTTCTTTCTACTCCAGGAAGGTATTGAAAAATACCATCATCGTATACATGCGTATTGCCTGATGACCAATCACATTCACCTGGCTGTCCAGGTTCGTACTATTGCCTTATCACGCATCATGCAGAATGTCAGTTTTCGCTATGCCCGCTATCTAAACCGTCGTAAAAAACAGACCGGTCATTTGTTTCAGGGTCGTTATAGAGCACTGCTGATCGATGCAGAGAGTTTTCCTTCTGGAACTCATGAGATATATCCATAATAATCCTGTTCGGGCAGGAATGGTTAAATCGCCATCTGAATATCCTTGGAGCAGCCATTCGGTATATCTGGGAAAGATCGATGTTCCATGGGTAACCACCGACTGGATTTTGTCGCGGTTTTCCAAAACTCAGAAGCTGGCTGCAGAGTTTGTATAGCGATTTTATTCTAGCGGGCAGAGAAGAGGGGCACAGGAAAGAATTTCACCAGGGAACAATTGAAGGGTGTATTCTTGGTGAAGATCGTTTTGCAGAAGAGGCATTTACTAAGGCATCGCAACAAATTCCTTCTAAAATCAAGATTGATCATATCCTGACGAAGGTGTGTAAACACTATGAAATCGACCCTGTTGATCTATCTTCCAGAGGTCGACAGAGAGAGTTATCAAAGGCTCGTTCTATAGCGGCCAATATTGTTCGTGAAACAGAGCATCTTAATTTGACGGAATTGAGCCGGAAACTTCAGAGGGATTTGTCCGGACTCAGTCAAGCAGCTGCTCGATTTGATAAGAAAATGAGAACTGACAAAGTGCTAATGGGCCATTTAAAAAAAGATCAGAGAATCATTGCTGTAAATACCCATTAGTCAAGCCTGACCCTATGTCCCTATGTCCCTATGTCCATGCCTGAAAGTCGGGCTATCTGGTAAAATGGACCCAGAAGGTTTATACAAGAAATCGCATAACAAAGCTCATTTCGCCTCTTGAAAGAGGCAAAACCACAGTAGTTGGTCGACTCTCTTTGCCCTGTTTGAAGTGGAGATTCTAAAAATGCATCATCTTATTATCCGTCGAATCCGTTCATCTCATTGCAAGTTCGGCCCAAAACGGTGTGAAATGTGTCGAGAGATGAAAACAGAAATGATATGTCTTTTGAATATTGCCCCTGAAGATGCAGGTTTGGCTCAAAGACGCATGATTGAAGTACAGGTAGGAGGAGAAACAGTCTGGAAAGAATTCGACATCGTTCGAACCTTTGTAGATGAAGAAGAAGCACTGCGTTTCGCACGATCAAACAATATAAAAGATATAAAATTATAATCCTTTTATTCTGTGACCCATAGAACTTTGATCATTTGAAGTTTTCAGAAAAGCTATAAACCGTATCTTCCTGCCACCACCGAACCCGTCCGGTATCGAGATGTACGAAATAGCCCGCTTATGGTACCCAATCCTGCCTTGCTGCAGTGGACTGCCAGGTTTCTAACCTCTCTGGTATTAACACCGGTCAACCGGATATCGACGGCTTTTCCCAGCATATGCTGGCTCCGTTTGGCAACAGCCCCTCTTCTTTGGTCACCAGAAACAAGCTTAAATTGCGAGCTAAATTTCCTTCATCATCCAGATGCCGCACGGACAGGTGTCGGCACAGAAGCCGCAGCCGATGCATTTCTTATCATCGGAGACATATTCATAACCCACATCCAGGCCGAATTCATATCCGTTTTTATGTTTGTAGGTTTGTTCTTCTCTGACAATCGCCCCTTCGGGACAGATGGTTTCACATAAATGACAGTCACGGCAGGAGGCGCATGAGAGACAGCGATCCGCTTGATCAACCTGGGTCTGGCCGACCTCATCCGGCTTGTAATGGGTGATAGTCAGCGCCTGCTGGGTGATCACCTCCTTGGGAAAGGGTTTCCATTGTTTACCGGTGAAGTCACAGAAGATATATTCAGCAGCAGTTTTTCCTGCCCCCAGGGCATTGGTGGCCAGCCCCGGACGTTCGACGTCACCGACGGCCATCACCTTGGCGTCATTGGTGGTGTGGGCATCATCGGTCTTGATCCAGGCAGCCCCGCCTACTGTCACCGTTTCAACGGAGTCGGGCAGAAAGCTGAGTTCAGGGACATCACCGATGGAAATAAGCACGGTTTGTGCCGGAATCAACTCACCGCTATCGGTAATCAGCCCTTTTTCAGTAACCTCTTTAGTAATCACCGGCCATTGAAAGGTGGCGCCCAGAGCTTCGGCCGCCTCTTTTTCATGGCCAAAGGCAAGGGGTTTCTGGATATCGACCAGGGTCACTTTTTCAGCACCGAGACGATAGGCCTCACAAGCCACATCGCAACCAACATTACCGGCGCCGATGACCACTACTTCTTTGCCGACTTTCATAGGTGAGTCGGTTTTCGATGTCTTGAGAAAATCGAGTGCTGTAATCACCCGTTCATCACCGGGAAACTTCAATTTTCTCGGGGTGTGAGTACCGACCGCTACAACCACATAGTCAAACTCTTTTTTCAGCTCTTCAAATTTATCCTTGTCCATATCAACACCCAGGTTGATATGAATATTGGGATAGTTCATGAAACGCTCAATTTCCTGATCCCAGATGGCTTTGGGTAGCCTCTCCCAGGGGATAACCTGGCCCAGTTTGCCGCCCAACTGGGTGTCCTTTTCAAAGATGTGGGCCTCAATGCCTTTCATGGCCAGCTGCCAGGCGGTATTCATACCACCGGGACCGCCACCGATAACAGCAACTTTCTTACCGACGGGTTCAGCCGGCTTGGGCGGGTCTACTTGATCGACAGCCCGGCCGAGAATGTGCATGTCGATTGATTCGTCAACATCTCCCCGAGAGCAGTTGTCCATGCAGAGGTTAGGGCAGACCGAACCGCAGACAGAGGCCGGCAGCGGGGTATATTGAAGCAGAAGGTCATAGGCCTCTTCCAGTTGACCGTCTCTTATCAGTCGCAATCGGTCAACAGTGGGAATATGGACCGGACAGTAATAGGTACAGGGCGCCGCCGATTCGCGGTTGGCCCAGAACGGCTTTTTGCGTCTGAGATCGCCTGTGACAATCGCCGGAATAGCTGAACGGTCAAGCCCGGGCGCCAGATCCCGCAAGGGATCACCGCCACCAAAACTCTGGTTCCAGAACTGATTGCGGAACTGAGCCATCGGCATGGGACCGGAAAACATCAGGGCCCGTTCCTGGGGGGTGATAGCGTGTAAGACCTGCCACTCTTCACGTATGGTCAGGGTGTCAAGAAGATCGGTCCGGCCGATCTTCTCAAGATAAACAGCCATGTTATTTTTCAACCATTGCCACTGTTCATCATCGGGCTTCATCAGTTTGGCATTGGTTTTTGAATAGGAATCGTCTATTGGTCCGCGGAAATAAATGGAGCCACCAACCATACCGACACAGGGACGATAGCCGAGCACATTGTCCGGATTTTTGCTGTCAACACCACAGATAACACCGATACCACCGCAGTTGAATTCGGCAAAGGAGTCACCGCAGGAGCCCAGAACCCACAGTTCCGGTTTTTCGTAGTCAGGATTCCACTTAGTCATAGTGAGACCGCGGGCACCGATTGATCCTTTGATATAGACTTTGCCGGCAGCCATGGCGTTGCAGGCACCGTTGGTGGCATCACCCAGGACAGTGATTTCGGCTCCGATGTTCAGGTAACCGACATCATCGGAAGAGGCTCCATTGCAGATGATTGTTGTGCCGGGCATACCCATGCAACCGAGGCGCTGGCCGGATGGGCCTTCGAGTTCGATATTCAGGCCGTCTTCACGGTGCAGTCTGATACCGATATTGTGCTGGCCATAGGACTCGAGTTTTAAAGAGTTAGACTGACCGGCAGCCTCCTGTACCATGAACTCAAAATCCATGGAACTGATTCGTCGGCCGTTCTCGTCCTGGCCTTTTATGACAGTAGTAGTCACAGTGATACTCCAGTTTTTTGTAGAGATGTTCAACCTTTATAGTTTCATGAAAACAATAAGGATAAACATGGTTTAATCATATTATCATGTGTCAAAGACACCTGTTTATTCTGGCTTCTGACCTCTGCACCCCAAGGGCATTTCCTGCGGGGCATCCTCTGACTTCTGATTAGCAGACATATTTAATATTCAGTCGATCGGCGGCCGCTTTATCACCAATGCCGATAGCATCGGACATACCGATGGGCAGACTCTGGGAACGGCCAAGCGGTGCCATGATCTTTTTCACTTCCGTCTGGATAGACTGAAAGGTTTCGGCCACTCGTTCGGCAACCAGATCGGGATCAAGGCGACGGTACAGTTTCGGGTTCTGGCTGGTTATACCTTTTGGGCAGATACCGACGTTACAGACATTGCAGCGATTCTTTTCGTTGCCGAGACAACCGGCTGCCGACTGCATGATGTTTTTGCCGATATGAACACCGGACGCCCCAAGCATAACAAGGGCCATACCGTTCTGAGCCACATTGCCGTTTTTACCTATGCCGCCAGCTGCAAAAATCGGAATTTCGTTCTGTTTGCCCTGTTTGACCAGGTCAAGATAACATTCCCGTACACAGGAGGCGATTGGATGGCCGGTGGCGTCCATGGAAACATTGTAGGCCGCACCGGTGCCGCCGTCGATACCGTCAATCATAAGACCAGCAGCGTAAGGATTTCGTACCAGGTTATTCAGTACCGATTTAGCTGAGGTGGAGGCCGAAATCTTCGGATAGACCGGCACCTCATGATCAAAGGCCATGGACAGGGTCTGGATCATTTTCATAACACTCTCTTCAATAGAGTAGAGTGTCTGATGAACCGGGGGAGACGGCAGATCGACACCTTCGGGAACACCCCGCAGCCTGGCGATCAACTTGGAGACCTTGAACCACATAAGCAGGCCGCCATCGCCCGGCTTGGCACCCTGGCCGTATTTGATTTCGATTGCCGCCGGTTTGCATTGCATGTCGGGAATGGCCCGAATAATCTCGTCCCAACCAAAATATCCGGAGGCGATCTGAAGGATAATATATTTCAGATAAGGGCTTTTCAAAATCCATGGCGGACAACCGCCCTCACCGGTACACATGACTACCGGAATTCCCAGTACCTCGTTACAGTAGGCAACTCCCTGGAGAAGACCGAGCCACATATTGGGTGACAGAGCTCCAAAGGACATTGAGCCGATAACAAAGGGGAATATTTCACGAGTCGGTGGAATCCAGCCGCCTTTAAATTTTCTTTTCAGATATTCATCCGGAGGCAGTATGCGCCCAAGGGTTGTGGTGACGTTAAACTCGTGACGGCCGGCATCAAGAGCCGGATCGGTCAGCATGGAGATACGGTCGAACATGATCCGGTCCAGAAGAGTTGGTCCGGTAGCGTTTCGGCGTCCCCCCCGTTTGTTGGGTGAACCGTCCTGGTTATGAAAAAAGAGGGTTCGATGTTCGTTGTCATTGGGCACCGGCATGATCGCCTCGTTGGGGCAGACCATGGAGCACATAGAACAACCGATACACCCGTTTGCCATATTCGTTTTCTGGCGGATACCGGTAAAGACCTTGTACTTGCTTCCCCGTCTTTTCTTCATGACTTCCAGCTCGGGGAGCCGTTGCCGGCGGTATGTCAGGTGAATGGCACCTTTTGGACAAACGGCTGTGCAGCGGCCGCAGAGTGTGCACCGGTCTTCCCGGTGCTGAATTATCCAGGGCAGGTCCGTGTATGTTAAGCTGCTTGGGCCAACGGAAACTGATCGTGCTGAGAC
Source organism: uncultured Rickettsiales bacterium (assembly GCA_964558555.1). GTDB lineage: Bacteria > Myxococcota_A > UBA796 > UBA9615 > CAYRNR01 > CAYRNR01. The sequence goes on from CAZLEO010000224.1 coordinate 7,647, forward strand.
CATATTGTGGGTTCCTTTCTATCGGGTTGTATAATTACTGTATGTTCGCGCATGGGTTGAAAATCGAGCGATGGGTCACGGTCAGGGATCATGGCATCGACACCGCACATTTCAGAAGCAATGGCCCAGGCACCTTCTCTGCCGCCGACTGTTGCAGGTCGGAGTTTCTTCTGGTCCATCACCAGCATACAGGTCTCATCCGGCAGGGTACCGATGACGGCATTGGGGCCGTCAATGATCAACCTGCGGCAGGCATTTCTCAAACCAATGAGAAACTCACCCTGGGGATGTTCCTGTAACTCTTCTGTTTTCAGTGGGGTAATAATATGTTTATAGGCCTGCAGGGGAAGTTTCAGTTGCCTGAGGGTGTAATGCAGAATATGGGCAAACACCTCCGAATCACTCTGGTAGCCCATATAGCCGGGGAAGTGACGTCCCAGCAGCCAATCGCGGATCGGTACAAAGGCTGTATTTTCTCCATTGGTCATTGTTGCAATTCCCTGGAGAAAGAACGGGTGACAGGCGTACAGGTTGATGCCGTAGTTGGTGTTCTGACGGCCCTGGGCCATGCAGACCCTTGATTTTATTCGGTTATCATGCAGTCCCAGAGCATCACCAATCTGCAGGGGCCAACCGACTTCCTTGATCATGGCAACATCGGGCCAGAACGAGAAGACGGTGAGGTCGTCACCATTTTCTTCGCCATCCTTACGTAAGGCCAGTCGGGTCATCATCAACTCATGATCGATCACTTCCTGGGGTTGGCCTTTGAGTCGTTCGGGAAGCTTGTAGGCTCTTAAAAAATAGATATAACGATCTTTTGCTTCAATTTTTGACAGATCGGTGTCAAGCTCATGGTCATACTTAACCAGCCAATCCCGCTCTTCCATGAATTTGTGTAACCGCTTATAGGCCGCCTCGGAATGGGCAATCCCGGAAAGGATAGGAATTTTATTTTCATACTTGAAACCATCAAATTCAAGCCCGCGAAGCAGCAGCCCCAGCCCGGAGCCGTCGTACCCCTCCTGCATGGCTTCCATGGCCGTGAGAACCGAATAAGGTGAAAACGGTTCACTGGCTGTCTTTAATGCTAAACGACACATACATTTCTCCCTGTGGATAGAGTCATAACCGTTTGAGCAGCGTTAAAACGTGTCAACGGCAATAGATTCGGGTGTGTCCGGCCGGTGTATAGACCAACCGGATAGACACACAGAACCACAAAACCTACAAATAAATAAGAACGCTGTCAAGCGAGAACAGGCGGAGGATTAGAACAAAAGAGAAAACTGCAAAACAGAATTCTTCCCCATACTACATGGATTTTAAAAAGCGGCAGACAGGCGATGACAAGGGGAGTAGGCAGGTATTGTGAAAAGGCGGGGTGTAGATTCTACGTGATACTATACAATCCGGTCAATGGAGGGCACAGGGAGTGGACAAGGAGAAGTTGGTATGTTTTGATTATGTTCTTTATTTTAAGATATTAGTGATATCCTTAGCCTTATCGACCTTTTCCTTTATTTCGGAAACCTCTTTGACGCCTGGCAGTTCTCCAACAATCTCTTTTCCTTCTTCCTCAGCTTCGCTGACTCCTTTTTTAAAAGACGTGATGGCTTTGCCGAGGCTGGAGCCGATTTCAGGCAACTTCTTCCCGCCGAAAATAAGAAAGGCGATACCTAAGATGACGATCAGTTCAGGTGTTCCCAGTCCAAACATAATAGTGTGTCCGATTGAAGATGAAAAAAGAATCTAGGAGCTATTCTCGGATATTCTCCTATGCTTCGGAAGATGAGTCTTCTTTGGCTTCTTTGTTTATTTTTTTGGTTTCTTCTTCCTTTTTTGTGGCCTCTTTAAAATTCTTAATGCCTTTGCCGATTCCAGATCCGATTTCAGGAAGTTTTCCCGCACCGAAAATAATAACAATAATTACCAGAATAACGATCAACTCCGGCATTCCCAGACCAAACATAATGCGTTCCTCAAAAAATATGAATAAATAATGATTAGACGATGTTCTCTATAAAATATACACTCATATGAATCTAGATTAGTCTTTTGAGAAAGTCAACAGGCAATGGAGCAGCAGCTTGTGTTTCATTCTGCTGATTGGACAATCTGTTCAGCTATTTCCGTAATCGTTGCTAGTATTCTCTCCTCATCCAGCGTGAGGAGTGTTTTGTCTTTCATAACCATCCGGCCATTGATAACGGAATGGATGACATCAGCACCTGATGCCGCGTAAACAAGATGCGATACCACGTTGTATATCGGTGTCAGATGTGGCTGATTCAGGTCAACAACAATCAGGTCGGCTTTATTCCCCGGTTTAAGACTGCCGATCCGATCAACCGCTTTCAACGCTTCAGCGCCTCCCAGGGTAGCGGCCCGCAGAGTTTGTTCGGCGGACATGACGGTCGGGTCAAGCGAAACACCTTTATGAATTTTGGCAACACTGCTCATCTCCGAGAACAGATCAACATCGTTGTTGGAGGCCGGCCCGTCGGTGCCGATGGAGAGGGTGACTCCTCTATCCAGCAACGCCGGAACCGGAGAGGTGCCCGAGGCCAGCTTCATGTTGGATTCCTGGCAATGTGCGACACTGACTTGACGCTGGGCCAGTAGATCGATTTCTCGATCATCCAGTTTGACACAATGGGCAGCCAGCACACGCTCACCCAGGAGTCCGAGATGTTCCAGATGATCAACCGGTGTCCTGGAATACTGCTTTAAACATCCTTTGACTTCCATATCATTTTCAGAAAGATGGATGACCCAGAGCGTATCGTTGTCAGCAGCTATCTCACCGGTGCGTTTCAGTAAATCTGGCGAGCAGGTATAGACCGCATGGGGATCGACGGTGATGTTGATCAGCGGATGGTTCCGGTACATCTCAAACATCTCATCCACATAACGAAAACCGTTTTTGAGCTCACCGTAACTCGGAGATGGAAAATCGTAGAGGACCTCGCCGATCCAACCGCGCATTCCCGATTTATCCGCAGCCTTTGCCACTTCCTTGGCAAAAAGATACATATCACAAAAAGACGTCGTTCCCGATTTGATCATCTCGGCACAGGAGAGCAGTGTGGCTTGGTAAACCATATCGGCTGTCAGTTTCGCTTCAATGGGAAAGATGTGGTCCTGCAGCCAGGTCATAAGCGGCAGATCGTCGGCCAACCCTCTAAACAGCGACATGGGAGCATGGGTATGGGTGTTGATTAATCCCGGCATGATTAAACCGTGTTTTTCTTCGATCCGATCACAGTCCGCGAACTTCTTTTTTAATTCGGTCGCCTCACCGATCTCAAAAATTGAGTCGCCTTGAATAGCAACAGCTCCATTCTCGATGAGGTCTCCTTTATCGTAGGTTGGAAGAAGATATCGGCCAGCAATAAGGAGATCAATCCGCTGTTCCATGTGTCTTACCTGGTTGAAAATAATATCAAAAATCTCTTAATAGCTAATCGCCGATCCGACTGATGATTTCTACAATCAGCTTCTGCAGTTGCGGCTCAACAGCGGCAGCAGTTTCTATAATATCTTCGAGAATGATCGGTTGAAAATTATCGGGATCGTTGACATTGGAGACCACCGAGAGACCGAGAACGTCCATACCACCATGAATGGCGACAATCACCTCCGGCACCGAAGACATGCCGACGGCATCGGCTCCGCAGCTCCTGAGCCACCTGGTCTCAGCGGGCGTTTCCAGGCTAGGTCCTGGAATGCAGACATAGACCCCGCTGATCACGTTTTTCAAACCACATCTGGTCGCCGAATCAAGCGCTGTCTTGATCAGCTTTGGATGATAAGGTTCGGAAAGGTCAGGAAATCTGGGGCCCCAGTCATCGATATTTTTTCCGCGAAGCGGGCTTTCTCCAAGGAAATTGAGATGATCCCTGATCACCATGATCGACCCTGGTTGAAATAAGGGGTTGAGCCCGCCGGCGGCGTTGGTCAATAACAACCGTTTAGCCCCTAAAAGTGAAAGGACTCTCACGGGAAAAGCCACTTCTTTCGTTGAATAACCCTCATAGAAATGGAAGCGCCCCTGGAGTACGGCTACAGGATGATTGTTGAAAGTACCGACAATCAGGTTGCCGTGATGGCTGGCAACTGTGGAACGCGGGAAATGCGGGATATCTTGGTAAGCAATAGTCTGCCTGTTTTCGATCAGTTCTCCGATTTTTCCAAGGCCCGTACCGAGCTGGATAACAGTTTGTGGTAAACGAACAAGCTTGTCATGAAGGTAGTGGACACATTCTTCTACCTGATGTCTGTAGCTCATTATGGGACTCACAGGGAAGAGAGGATAGCGTGTTTACTGATATACTCCTTGATCTGCCGAGCATCACTGTCCATCAATTCACAGCGGCTGTCTTCGCCCATGATCTTTTGAAGCATTGGTGGCATTTCAACAGGCTCTCCTGTTGCTTTTTCCACCGCCTCACTGAATTTTGCCGGATGGGCAGTGGATAGACAGACCATGGGAACACCCTGTTTTTTCAGATTGATTGCGGCTGTAACGCCAACACTGGTATGTGGATCAAGTATATAATCATTTTGTTCTTTAAACTGCTTGATAGTCGCCTCGACCTGTTCTTCGGTGATTGCCTCCGCGTGAAAGTCTCTGCGAATCTGGTCCAGATAGTCACTTAAGTCGATATTCCCGTTTTGGGAAAATTCTTCCATCATCTCCTTTGTCCTTTCCGGTTCTTGGTCAAGGAGGTAGTAGAGGTAGCGCTCGAAATTAGATGCGGCCTGGATATCCATAGAGGGTGAGGTTGTTTGAACGACTTCCCTTAGAGAATAATCTCCTGATGTCACCATCCGTGTAAGGATATCGTTGGAATTGGTTGCCAGAACGAGCCGGTTGATCATCCCTTTGGGCAGCATTCTTTTAGCTACAAATCCGGCAAAAATGTCGCCAAAATTTCCTGTTGGCACCACAAAATCGACAGCACTCTGCTGGTCGTGTCTGAGTACATGCAGACAACTGTAAACGTAATAGACTACCTGGGCCAGGACCCTAGCCCAGTTGATAGAGTTGATTGCACCCAAATTGAACTTCTGTTTGAATTCAATGTCGTTGAAAATAGTCTTGACTATTGCCTGGCCGTCATCAAATGTTCCCTTAATAGCAATATTGAACACATTGCTATCGGTGACAGTCGTCATCTGTTTTTCCTGAACCGGACTCACACGTTTGTGGGGATGGAGGATGAAGATATTGATTCGTTCTTTTCCACGGACACCGTAAATCGCAGCGCTGCCGGTATCTCCGGAAGTGGCGCCCAGAACATTTAAACTGGTTGATGATCTTTGGAGTAGATATTCAAAAAGGTTGCCTAAAAACTGAAGGGCAACATCCTTGAATGCCAGAGTCGGACCATGAAAGAGCTCCAGGATATGGAGATTGTCATGGTGTACCAATGGCGTAACTTCCGGAGTTAAAAACGATGAATAGGAACGTTTGATCAACTCCCTGAGATCGTTTTCCGGAATATCGTCAACAAAACGGGACATGACTTCAAATGCCAGATCCGGGTAGCTGAGGTCCTGCCACGATTCGAAGGTTTCACTGCCTACACGGGGGATTGTTCTTGGAAGCAGCAGACCACCGTCTTCCGCCAGCCCCATCAAAACAGCTTCTGTAAAGGAGATGGGGGACATCATCCCCCTTGTACTGATATAGTTCATTGTTCAAGTCCGTTAACAATTATGCGAATCGATGATTTAGAGAAGTGTTGTTGCTGGTATTTGATAAAACAAAAAAACAGAATTGCTGGATTGTTATAGAATTATCAATGGCTTATCAGTCGATTAGTTGCATTTCTATCGGTTCGATTTGGGTGGCGTCGTGCCAGAGTCCCTCAAGATTATAGAATTTTCGATGTTCATGGTAAAAAACATGGACAATCACATCATCAAAGTCAAGCAGAACCCACATACCCTCTTTTAGGCCCTCCGCTCTGGAAGCCTTGACCCGTTTTGAACGCAGTTCCCCTTCAATGGCCTCAGCCAGACCCTGTACATGGCGGGTAGAACGGCCGTTCATAATGACAAAATAATCGGTAAAAGAGGCGATTCCCCGCACATCAAGAATAATCAGGTCCTCGGCTTTGGCGTCCAGTGCCGAAGAAGCACAGAGTTGAGCCAATTCGAGACCGCTTTTTTGGCGATGTTCCCTTTTTAGTTTTTTCATCTACTGTAATCCGTAACGCAGATAATATTTTTCGTCTGATAATACTTTGATTGAATGAAAATTTATATGTTTTTGTGGTTGGAGTCTTAGCTGGCAACCACTCAAATTGTTTTTCTCACAAGTGTTTAGAGCTCAGGAGCGTTTTTTCCTTCGCTTTCCCTTGGATTTTCTTGGAGGAAACTCGAATGAGATCTTTCCTTTGCTGTCGAGTAGAAGGTAAGCATCGAATGGACGACGCTTTTTTGAGATAAAGCCTTCGATCAGCTCGGTTTTTCCTTTTGCCAGAAGCTGCCTGATATGTTGCGGAGCAATCTCTTTGGAAAGGATGGTCCTGGAAATACGCAGCCCATTTTTCTCGTCATTATTCAGGGCGGATTCGGACAGATACGCCATAGGCGTTTCAAATACCGGTGTCTGGTCAACAGGAGATGACCCCAGCGATTCTGTCCCTTTGATCTGTTCCTTATCAAGGCTGTCCATGTCATTGGCAAAGAGAAACTCGACTTTATTGTCCGTGAGCTTGACAGAAGCAGTAAAGTTTTTACCTTTTTTCGATCTGAAATCGGTATACGGCCCAATGGTTTTTCCACTGAGCAAGTCGATTATTTCCGGCTCAGCCATAACCCGGCCACCCAATACTTTTCTGACAGCTATCGATTCGTCTTCGGAAATATAAGCAGTGGGTGTGGAGAAGTAGCGTATATTGTTAATCGGACTGAAACCGCATTCTGTCCTACTTCCATTTGCATGAAAATTCTTGACCTGGGAAATGATACGGTTTGTAAGTTCCCGAATCTCTTTCATGAACTGCTCACGGGTAAAGGTCCCTTTCAAGATTTTGTTGAGTTTATGTTCCCACTCACCCGTCATTTCAGGTGAGGCCAGGACATCGATCTTCATGGCTGTCAGCAGGGCAAGCAGTTCGAATGCCTTGCCGGTCGGTGTCAGTTCCTTACCTTCCCGGACCACATATTTTTCCTTGATCAGTTTTTCAATTATGGCTGCTCTGGTGGCCGGGGTGCCCAGCCCCCGTTCCTTCATTGCTTCAGCCAATTCCTCATCTCCCACCAGTTTGCCGGAATGTTCCATGGCCGAGAGCAGGGTCGACTCATTAAAACGTGGCGGCGCTTTGGTCTCTTTCTCCACTTTAAGAATATCTGAGCAGAGAACTTCGGCCTTCTCCGGAAGAGGTTTTAGCACGGTGCCATCCTTTTCGGTGTCAGAACGGTTGTAAACGATTTTCCAGCCCGGATCGATCAATATCTTGCCGGTTGTCAAGAAGGTCTCTTCCTGTACCATGGATAATCGTTTGGTCTGGAGATAGCGTGCCGGTGGAAAGAACACGGCCAGAAACCGCTGCAGCACCATGGTGTATATTTTCAGCTCCGGCTCGGAAAGGTTTACAGCTCGTTTTGGTGTCGGGATGATGGCATGATGATCGGAGATTTTCCCATTATTGAAGATCCGCTTATTGGCTTTAACGTATTTCTTCTCAAGAATTGTACGGGCAAACTCTCCGTATTTGTATTCACTTACTCTCTTAAGGGTTTTTCTTACAATACCTTGATAGTCTTCCGGCAGGTATCGCGAGTCCGTCCTAGGATAGGTTAGCACTTTGTGGCGTTCATAAAGGGCCTGGGCAAGGACCAGGGTGTTTTTGGCCGAAAAACCGAACCGGGAATTGGCTTCCCTCTGAAGCGAAGTAAGGTCGTAGAGCTGGGGAGAGGACTGGCTGGTCTTTTTTGTGGTTTCATCCACTGATGCGGGATGTCCTTTGCATTTGGACACAATCCGCTCGGCCTTTTCCGGGTCCCATATTCTGTCATGTTTGGCGTGCTTATCCACCTTGTTTTTAACGAAGTCAGGATCGATCCATTTACCCTCGTAAGACTCCTGTTTATAGGTGAAGGTGCCCGTTAAGGTGATAAACGTTGTCGGTACAAAATCCATTCGGGCTTTTTCCCGATTGACCAGCATTGACAGGGTCGGGGTCTGGACCCTACCGCACGGTGTAAGAAAGAATCCACCTTTTCGTGAGTTGTAACTTGTCAATGCTCGGGTGGCATTGATGCCGATCAGCCAGTCCGATTCCGAGCGGCAGAGTGCTGTGTCTTCCAACGGTTTCATCTCCCGGTGGTCTCGAAGATGGGCAAATCCATCCCTGATGGCGTCGCGGGTCATGGATTGCAGCCATAACCGTTTAAATTCCTTTTTGGCAACAGAGCTGT
>CAZLEO010000225.1:0-16049 GCA_964558555.1 uncultured Rickettsiales bacterium
CCGTCGCCGTCGAGGTCCGCCACGTCGGGATCCTCGCCGTCGACCAGCCCGTCGCAGTCGTTGTCCTTGCCGTCGCACACCTCCTCGCGCTGGGGCGAGTTGAAGTGGTCGTCGTCGTCACAGTCGTCGCACTGGTGCACCCCGTCGTGATCCTCGTCGGGGATCGAGTCGTCCTCGCCGTCGACGAGGCCGTCGCAGTCGTTGTCCACCCCGTCGCAGATCTCCTGGGCGTCGGGATGGATCGCGGCGTCCTCGTCGTCGCAGTCGTCGCCCACGGCGTGACCGTCGCCGTCCGCGTCGAGGGGATTCCCGTCGTCGCCGGGGTCGCCGGCCGCGCAGGCTGTGAGGAGGGACAGGAGGAGCAGGAGCGGAAGGGGTGTGCGTGACACGGTGGGTATTCTACACCGAAACGGTGGGGTTCATCGCTACATCTGGTGGCAGACGTTGCACTCGTAGATGTTGTCCCAGCGCCACGGGGTGCCCCAGATCGCCTCGGTCTGGTTGTAGTGGCACTCCACGTCGCTGCAGGTGCTCGTCGCCGAGTCGTAGCTCGCCGAGGTGAGGTCGAGCTCGGTCGAGATCACCGTCACCGGGTTGCTGGTGAACACCACGTCGGTCATGCCGTTGACGTGGATGGTGGTGTCGCCGATGGGTACGAGGTCGTACACCGCCAGCCCGTCCACACGCGAACGGTTGCCCTCCACCAGGATGGTGGCGTTGTGGCAGGTGGTGCACGACGGCGGGTCGCCGCCGTGCATGTTGGCGTGGCCGTCCTCGAATCCATCTGGATCGATGAACGAGTGGGAGTCGCCTACCATGGCCTCGACGGCCGGGTACTCCGTGCGCGGGATGAAGCCGTGGCAGTCGCCGCACGAGATGCTGCCGCCCCAGGTGGGGTTGGCGTAGTCGCGCCCCTCGTCCATGGTGAACGCGGGGTAATTGATGGGATAGCCGGCGAACTGGAAGTCCACGCCCGGCTCCGGCACCGGGTCCACGGACTCGACCGACCTGGCGCTGTGGCAGTAGATGCTCTCGCAGTTGCCCTGGGTGAAGGTGAAGCCGTCGGGATCCGTGATCACGGTGCCCCCGTAGTTGTACGAGGCGTTCGCGTCGTGCATGGCCCGCAGCGAACCCGCGGGCGCGCCGGCGGGATCGAACTCCACCTCGGCCATGCCGCCGCCGGGGTTGTTCACGCCGTTGACGTGGTGGCCCTCGTCCATGGGGTGGCAGTTCCCGCAGTCGAACGCATAGGCCGTACCGGCCGGCAGCAGGTCCTCGGTGATGCCCACGCCGCCGTAGCTGGCGTCCTCGGCATCTGCGGCGTAGTGCACGAGGTGACCCGACGTCTGGGGAGGCGCGCCGTGACAGGCGTCACAGGAGCCGTTGATGGTGAACTCCACGGTGCCGTTCACGTGGAAGCCGCCATCCACGAGGATGTCCCCGTTGCCGTCCACCGTGTCGGGGTGACACAGGGAGCAGTCGGACATCTGCGGATGCGTGGCCGGGGGCGGCGCACCGTGGCAGGTCCCACAGTCGGCCTGCGTCCCGTCTACGACGGTCCACGTGGGATCCGTCAGGGTGCCGCCCTCGAGGGTGCTGCCGTGACAGTACACGTTGGCGCAGGTCTCGGCGTTACGGTCCCAGGACGGGCTCACGCCGGCGTTCAGCGCCAGGGTGCCCCAGGTGATCTCGGCGGGCGCCGCGTCGATGTGCGTCGGGTCCAGCAGGCCGGGCAGGATGTGGCAGTCGTCGCAGGTCATGGCTGCCCGGATGTCCCCGCCCATGACGTGGGTCTGGTGCGCGCCCACCTCGACGAACGAGACGTCCTGCTCACCCGCCGTGGAGACGGGGGGAGCGGCGTTGTCCTCGTTGCCGTGACAGACGTTGCACGCGCTGGTGGGCAGGAAGCCGTCGAGGTGAGTGTGGCACTGGACGCAGTCCGTACCCATCATGTGCGTGTTGTCACCCGATCCGTCGTTGGCGTGGTAGACGGTCTCCGTGTGACAGGTCTGGCAGGCTCCGTTGTAGGGGGAGTTCCCCTCGTCGAAGGCGAAGTGGTCCGGACGTGTCTGGAACACCGCGGGCTCGAGGGCCTCGGCCAGGTGGTAGGTCGTGTCCGACCGGAACAGGCTCAGGTTCGCCGCGGAGACGCCACCCGGGTGCACGTCCAGGGAGTCGTGGGGGCCGTGGGGATCGTGGCAATACCCGCAGTCGACGATCTCCTGGTTGAGGTTCTGCGGGTTGACGATGTGGTTGCCCACGTCGGACATGGCCGCAGCCACACCGGCCACGTTGTGGCAGGTCTTGCACATCGTCTCCAGCTCGAGGCCCCTCAGCACCAGCTCGCCGTCGCGGTAGGCGTGGCAGTCGAGGCAGCTGACGCTGTTGTCCGCGTTGTGGGGCGGCTCGAGGGCCTGCGCCGGCAGGATCACCCACACGGCGAGGACGGTCGCGACGAGGGAAAGGCCTCTAGCGAATCTCATGGAGCACCTCCACTCGGTGGTTCTCGGAGTTGGCCACGACCACGCGCATGTCGTGTGTGATCAGGATGTCCAGGGGCAGGTTGAGCTGCCCGGGCTCGGTGCCGAACTCGCCGTAGGAGTCGAGGTACTCACCTGTCTCCGGGTCGAGGATCTGCACCTTGCTGGTGTAGGTGTCCGCGGCGTGCAGCCGCCCCAGATCGTCCAGCGCCAGGCTCTGCAGCTTGCCGAAGCGGCCCTGCCAGTCGGTGGAGAAGGCCTCGATGGGCTGCCCGAAGGCGCGCAGGAACGTCCCCTGCAGATCGAAGACCTGGACCCGGGCGTTGCCGAGATCGGCCACGAAGAGCTCGCCATCCTGGCGCGGCCCATTCGGGTAGTGGATCGCGAGCGCGGACGGGAAGTCGAGTTCGCCGTCCGCCGTGCCAGGTCCACCCACATCGAACAACCAGGCTCCCTGGGCGTCGAAGGCGCGAACCACGTTCGAGCGGCTGTCGGCGACGAAGACCGTCCCGTCCACGGCCACGACGATGTCGTTGGGCATGGCCACGTCGCGATCGAACTCGAGGCTGCGCCGCCCGTCGGGCCCGTAGGCCTCGACGCTGTCGCGACCGTCCACGCCGACGTAGACGCGGCCGAGCCGATCGACGGCGACCCCCAGCGGGCGGTCCAGGCCCGCGATCTCCGACGCCGCGGTGAGGTCGGCTTCGTAGATGAAGACCGAGCCGGTCTTGGCGTCGCTGACGTAGATCCGGCCGTCCTCACCTTCGGCGAGGCGGGTCGGGTAGCTGTTGACGTGGCGCAGCGCCATGTGGTCGGGGTCCACGCCGATGCGTTCGAGACCGGCCTCGTCCACTCCTGGATCGTCGGGGCCCTGGGGTTGCTGGATCAGCGCCTCACCGCCGCAACCGAGGAGGGCGATGATCAGGAGGAACGGGAAGGGGTGTCGTCTCATGGTGCTCCACCGAGTTCGAGAGTGAGCCGCCGTGTTGCCGGGTGAACCCACGCACACGTTTCCGTTTGGACGCCTGCAAGGACCGAGCCGAAGAGGCTGGGCGGCGCGACCTTGTCCAAAAAAAAGTTCGAAGACGTGTGACGTCACCGGCGCTGTCGTGGGGGCTGGTGTCGCGACGGTCGTGCTCCGTGGGGGGAGTTCTCGCGGGGCTCCGTCAGAACCGACGGCCTCCCGCCGGCCGATCCCCGGCGACCTCAGTGTCCGTGGGGTGGCTGGACCGATTCGTGCTCGTCCTCCGCGTCCTCCTCCTCTGACTCGTCCTCGGCGGTTTCCTCCTCGGCGGCGCTCGTGGCCTCGTCCTCGTGCACCATCAGCCCCTCGGGGCTGTCGTGCTTGAGCCAGCCCATCGCCCCCCAGATACCCAGCGCGACGACGGGGATGCCGATGAAGGCCACGGCGAGCCAGTCGCGGTAGCCCCCGGACTGACCAAAGGCGACGTAGTCTCCTTCGAGCGAGCTCACCTGGCGCGATACGGCCCGGCGTTGCTCGGAAGGGTTCTTGAAGCGAACCGTGTCGATGTCGTCGGCGTCCCTGCCGGGCGCCGAAGCGTCCTGCGGGGGCGGAATCGGTTCGGGTTTGGCGATCTCCGTGTTCACGGCGTCCTCCGGCGGGTGGCGTTCGTGCGCTGCCCCGCGATGGGGAGGAAGCGGCTGCGAGGGGAGGATCCGGGCGGCGCTTCCGGCGTAGTCCCTGCGGACGGTCGCCTGGCTTCGGTCGCCCGAGCTCTCCTCCACGCGCGAACTGACCGGGCCGCCGATGACGGAGTACTCGCCGCTGACGCAGGTGGGCAAGTCCGCCGGCTCGTCGGTGATCGCCGCGTCCTCCCGTCTACCGATCCATCGCTCCACGACGGCCGCCATGCTGTCGCGCAACGTGTGGATCCTGCACAGACCCATCAGATCCCCGGCCACCTCCGCGGCGGAGCCGGGCCTGTGGGCGGGGTCCACTTGCAAGAGGTCTGCCAACAGCGGGACGAACGCCGCGGACTCGTGGGGGATGGTCGCCAGCAACTCGTCGGGAGCGGCGGGGGTGTAGGAGGACGCTTGCCCCGGCTCCCGGTGCAGGGTTTGGGGCAGCTCCATGGTCAGGGCTTGCAGCAGGACGACGCCAAGGGAGTACAGATCACTCGCCTGGCTCGCCGGCTCCCCCCGGGCCTGCTCGGGCGCCATGAAGGTCGGCGTCCCCATCACCGTGTCCTGTTCCGAAGGCAGGGCCAGGGAGCGGGAGATCGTGGCGCCGAAGTCGGAGATCTTGACCCGCCCCGAGCGGTGCAACAGCACGTTGGACGGCTTGAGATCCCGGTGGACCAGGCCGAGGGCCGCGCCCGAGTGGTCGCGCAGGTTGTGGATGTACACCAGACCCGACGCGATCTGCTGGGCGACCTCTGCGACGAACGCCGGCGGCAGACGTTCGCCGCGCAAGCGCACCCGGTAGACGAGCTCACGTAGATCGATGCCGTCCACGTAATCGGAGATGAGGAAGTACTCGTCGTGCACGCGCAGGAGGTCCATGGCAGGCACGACGTTGTCGTGGTTCATCAGCCCGCCGATCCTGGCCTCGCGGATGAGCAGCTGGACCACTTCTTCGTCCTGGGTCACCTCGCGGTGCAGCCGCTTGACCGCCACGTGGCGGCTGAAGTTGCCTTCCCCCTCCATCAGCGCGAGGTACACGGAGCCGAACGCACCGGCGCCGAGCTTCCTGACGATGCGGTAGCGCCCGATCCGAGTGGTTTCCATGTGCATATACCAGGAATTCGATGGACCAAGAGGTAAACACGGATCACGTGGGCCTGACAACCATCGGGGGTTCGCCTCGGCCGTTGCCGGAACCCTTTGGCGGTTGTTTCCCGGATAGGCACGGAACTTGCTTGAAACGCCCATCAGTCGTGCGGGTGTAGCGCCCGCCGCAGACCGGGACCCCGCGGAACAGGTCGGGGCCCGAGCTGGAGGATGCATGCTTCGAGATCGAGGACTGGTGGCGCTTCTTGGCATCCTTGCCGCAGTCGCAGGGGGCGTCCTGAGCGCCTGCAGCACGGAGGGTATCCCGGGGCCGCAGGGTGACGTGGGACCGCAGGGACCGGGCGCGTCGCTCCTGGGCGCGGTCACAGGGGTGGTCACGGGGGACGGTGGCGCTGCCATCGAGGGCGCCACGGTCGTGACGGCCCCCCTCGGCCGCGAGGCCACCACGGATGGCACGGGTACCTATCTGATCGACGGGCTGGGGATCGGCGTCTACGACCTCCTGGTCTCCGCGAGCGGCTTCGAGGCCGCCGTGGTGGACGGCATCCCGGTCGCCTCGGATGCGACCACCCTGGCCGACGTGCAGCTGTACACGGCGTCGGGGGACCTCGTCCTGACCGTGACCGTCTCCACCTCCGCCGGACTGCCCGTGGAGGGCGCCAGCGTCGCGGTGTCGGACGGTAGCACGGCCCTGTCCGACGCCGAGGGCGTGGCCGCGTTCGCCCAGCTCGGTACGGGCAGCTACAGCGTCTCGATCGCGCCGCCGGAGGATGCGGCGCTCTTCGGGCGGGAGTACGAGATCGTCGACGTGCAGGTCGGCGTCAACACCCAGCTCGACGTGGTCCTTTCGGGGCGTCCAGGCGAGGACTCCTTCTACCTCGGCTCCGGGGTCTGCGCGGCCTGCCACCCGGGCCAGGCCATCGTCCACGGAAATTCGTCACATGGTGGCGGATATTCGTCAACTCCCACCGGCGCGCTGCTCGAGGCGTTCGAGGACGGCCACGCATTCTGGCTGGACGTCGCGGGGGGAGGCCAGGTCGTGGCCAACCTGACCGTGGACGACGGCGCGCCCGTGCTCGAGCTCCAGCCGTCGGGCGAGTACCAGCCCACGGTCTTCCCCGTGGTCGCCGAGGTCGGGCGCGAGGGATCGATTCGGGTGCTCCTGACCGAGCTCGCGTCCGGGCGCTACGTGCTGCCCGTGGCGTGGCAGGACGAGGACCCGCGGGTCGAGGGGTACCCCGGAATGACCATCGGGGCCGTCGGCTACCAGACCGAGAACTGGTTCGACGCGAGCGGTCAGTTCCTGTCCGACGCGGTCACCGGGTACGTGGATCCGCGGCATTCCTGGGAACAGAACTGCATCGGATGCCACGAGACCGGGATCGCCCTGGGCCAGCAGGCCAACGGGGAGGTCACGTCGTGGTGGCCCACGGACCCGTCCGAGCGCTCCGCCGAGCCCGGCGTGGGTTGTGAGAAGTGCCACGGGCCGGGGTCGGACCACACCGCCGCGCCCATGAACACCCGGGCGGACTGGATCGTCACGCCGGCCAATCTGGGTGCCACCACGGTCCACGACCTGTGCGCCCAGTGCCACTCGGCGCGCACCGCCACCGCGGCGGGCTTCGATCACGATCTGCCGTTCCCCTACGGGGACGACGGCACGTTCCCCATCGGCGGAGACCTGGACGCGTACGGGGCGTCGTCTCCGGACAACTGGGACAACGGCCTGGCGCGGGGGTACGCGCAGGAGGCCGACTCCATGGCGACGTCGGCCCACGCGGACAACGCCACCTACGTGCTGACCTGTCTCGACTGCCACGACCCCCACGGCTCCATCGCCGCGGACGACGGGACGCTCATCGCCGCGCAGCTGGCCGTGGATCCGCGAGACAACGGACTGTGCCTCGGCTGCCACGAGGCGCAGGACTTCCCAGGAGAGGACGACGTGCAGGACCACACCGAGCACGCCATCTACCTGCCCACCGAGGAGTATGCCGAGGGCCGCTGCAGCGGGTGCCACATGGTGGAGGCGGCCTCCTTCGGTTCCTGGGACGGACTCACCGGCGGCGGTGGCCTGGCAGACCACTCCTTCCGGCCGGCGTCGCCCCAGGGATCGGTGGACGAGTTCATCGCCCAGGGCGCGACCTCCCTCGAGGTCGGCGAGTTCCCGGCCAACTCCTGCATCGTCTGTCACGAGTACGGGCGGTGGCTCAAGGAGGAGCACCACGGCGGCGCTTCATTCATCGCCCCCGGTGGCGATCCGACCGAGAAGGCGACCCACGAGAACCTCCAGAGCTACTTCGAGTTCATGTTCCAATGAGCCGCTCACTCGCGATACACGGGCTCCTGGCAGCCCTCGCCGGCGCCGCGCTGGTCGCGTGCAGCAGCAGCCGGTACGAGCCGCCCCAACCGGTGGAGGGGGCGATGTTCCCCCACCCGGAGGGCTTCGACCTCGGCGGAACGCACGGTCAGGAGGCGCTCCTCGGCGGCATCGAGCTCTGCACCCATTGCCATTCGGCGGACGGGGTGAGCTCGGACCTGCAGACCCCCACCTGCGTCGAATGCCACGAGGGGTATCCCCACGCCGAGTCCTGGGCCGAAGGAGCCGTACACGGCGCCGACCTGATCGGCGGGGAAGACACCTGCTCGGGGTGCCACGGAGTGGACCGCAGCGGCGGCTACGCCGGGGTCGCCTGCGCGACCTGTCACCCGGCCTATCCCCACGGCGCCCGGTGGATCCTGCCCGAGGACCACGGCGTCTACGTGGTCCAGCGCGGCGGCACGTTCTCGTGCGCGTCCGCGTGCCATGGTTCGGACCTGACTGGCGGGGACAGCGGCGTGGCGTGCAGCGACTGCCATCCCCTCTTCCCCCACGAAGCGGGCTGGGCGGGCGGAGCCGTACACGGCGCCGCCGCCGAGCCGCTGGACACCTGCGCCACGTCCTGCCACGGCTCGGACCTGACCGGCGGCCTGTCCCAGACGTCCTGCACCCAGTGCCACGGCAGCTTCCCCCACGCCGCGGGCTGGGCCACGGCCCACGTGACCGCGGCATCCCAGACGGGCGAGGAGGGCTGCATGCAGTGCCACGAGCCCGGTGACGGCCCGGACACGATGCCGGGGAGCTGCGCGAGCTCCTGCCACGGCGGACAGCCATGACCGCGGGGCGTCACACGGCCGGCGCCGTCCTCGGCGTCCTCGTCGCCGCGACGCTGATCGGCGCGCCCTCTCGCGCGGAGGCGGCGGATCCAGCCGTCCACTTCCGGTCCGAGACGGTGGCGCAGCTGCGTCGCAACTTCCTGGGCAATCCCGAGATGCCCTTCTTCCAGTACTTCTACGTGGACGCCGGGGAGCGGGACGACAGCGTCGGCGTCCAGGCGTACCTCGGCCTGGACCACGCATTCGGCACGGCCGAGGGCGACGTGGACCTGTACCTCCTGGACGTCCACTTCCGGGATCCCAGCGGCCGGCTGCGGATCACGGGGGGGCGGCTGATGGCCCGCTTCCCCTCCCGCATCAGCTCCATGGACGGCGTCCGCGCGGACGTGTCGCCGGTGGACCACCTGGCGCTGCGTACCTACGTGGGCGCGGGGCGGCACCTGGACCTGGACGACTTCCGTGACGGCGAGTTCGTGGCGGGCGCCAGCGCGGCGCTCGTCGGCGTCGACCCCGTCGCCGCTGGGATCGGTCTCCACGTGGCGCGAGGCCAGGGCGAGGGCGTGCGCGCCATCGTCGAGGCCGACGTCCTGGCCCGCCCGCAGGCTCGCTGGTCGCCGCGCCCGTACGCCCGGCTGCAGCTCGCCGCGGAGGCCCGGCAGGTGCGACTGGTCCGCGGTGGCCTCAAGGTCAACCCCTTGCCGTGGGCCAACGTGGACCTCCACGGCGGGTACCGCCGCTCCACGGACCTCTACGCCCTGTTCGGCGAGCAGATCCTCGGCACCATCGCGCCCGACGGCATCGTCGACGCCGGCGCGGACGCCTCGGTGAGCCCGGGCGCCTCCATACGGTTCGCCGCTGGATACGCATTCTCCTGGTACCCCATGCCCGCCGGCGGAGCCGCCTCCGGGCACGCGGTCAACGTCCGGGTGGTCACGCCGCTGAGCCGCCGGATCGCCCTGTCGGAGCGCTACGCGTTCCGGATCGGACCCGGCGGGAGCTACCACGCGGTGGGGCTGGCCGGCACGGCGACGCTCCACCGCAGGCTCGCCCTCGACATCAACGTCGCCCTCGCGCCGTACCGCAAGGGCATCGATCCGTGGGGCGTGGCGCTGCACACCTACCTGGACCTGACCTACCGGCCGGTGGAGCCGCTGGCGATCCGCGCCGGCGTGGATCTGGGCAGCGACGCCGAATACGCCATCGACGTGCGTGGATTGCTCACGGTGACGGTCGAGGAGACCTTCACGCGGAACGGGAGGGTACGACGGTGACGAGGAACCGGACCCTGATCCTCCTGCTCATCTTCAGCCTCGGCGCGCCCGCGGGCGCCGGTTGGCGGGGCCAGAAGAAGGCGGCCGCCGCCCCCGCAACCGCCCCCCCCCCCCCCCCCCGGGGCACCTGTTCGTCCTGCGCTTCTTCCGCCGGGGCGCGCCCGGGGGCGCTGGGTCGCGGGCCAAGAAGACGGCGGCCGCGGCCGCCGAATCCGCCGAGCCCGCCGCCGAGGTGGACACCGAGGCCATCCTGAAGAGGTTCGAGCACGGCCGGCACGCCGAGGTGTTCGAACGAGAGGGCGTCCCCTGCCTGGGCTGTCACCTCATGACCGCGGATCTCGCCGAGGGGCTCCAGTGGGAGGAGGAGTACTCCGCCGCGGCGCTGCGCCCCGGCTCGCTCAGCTGCCACCACTGCCACAACAACGACAACGGGGCGTCCATCGCCCCGGGCAGCTGCCTGCTGTGCCACGAGCCCGGACAGCTCGGGGAGGACCAGGACCACGGTCCGTGGTGGGTGGAGAACCACGCCGGTCCCGCGCGCCGGGAGTTCGGGCGATGCCGCAAGTGCCACCAGGACTACAGCTGCGTCGAGTGCCACGAGCGCAAGGACCCGACGCGGTGGCGGACCCACGACGGGGTGTGGCGGACGACCCACGGCATCGACGCGCGCATCGACCCGGGCCGCTGCGAGACCTGCCACGTCGGCGCGGACTGCCTGGCCTGCCACACGAACCGCAACGGGAGGTGGCCGTGATGCGGTGGTTCGTCACGACGCTGTGCCTGGCCGCCCTCGCGGCCGCGGGCTGTGATCCCGTGGCGTCCTGCGAGGAGGTGGGCGACATGCTGGGATCGCCGAGCGGTCTCGCCCTCGAGGCGCACGAGCACCCCGCGGGCTGGGGATCGGATCGTTGCGCGCAGTGCCACCCCAGCTGGACGTATCACCACGTCAACTGCACCTCGATCGAGGACATCGACCTGCAGGAGATGTGGCTCGTGGTGGACCCGGAGGACACCACCAGCTGCGTCGAATGCCACGGCACCAACGGAGTCGCGCCATGACCCGCTCAAGGCCCGCGATGGCCGCCCTGGTCGCCGCCACAGCGCTGGCGCTGGTGCCGGTGGGGGCCCAGGAACGGCCTCCCAACCCCCACGGCGGAGCGGACTGCGAGGCCTGCCACGATCCGGAGCTGCCACCCGGCTCGACCCACCTGGTCGAGGGCACCCCCGACGCCCTGTGCGACTCCTGCCACCCCGGGGACGATCTGCACGAGGTGGGCATCCCCCAGGTGGAGACGCGCGCCCAGGAGGGGATGTTGCTGGTGGACGACCTCGTGTCCTGCGTGTCGTGTCACGATGAGCCCGCCTGCGACGGTCGCCCCGTGGACCCGGACGATCCGTTCTTCTACCGGGGCGGCCCGGTCACGGACGTCTCCGAGCTGTGCTTCCGCTGCCACCTGGAAGAGGACATGGTGCAGTTCAACCCCCACGTGGAGTCCTTCCTCGCCGACGGCAGCATCAACCCCGACACGTGTGACTACTGCCACGTGGACGTGCCAGACCCCGCGTCCGCGCGCAGCATCGAGGACATCCAGCTGCGGGTGGGCAGCATCAACACGTGCCGCGGCTGCCACCTCACCACCCCCCACGCCGGTACCCACGAGCACCAGGTGGAGCCCAGCGAGGCGATCCTCGCGCAGATCCGCGCGACCCGGGAACGCACCGGCATCGACATGCTGCTCGACCCCCAAGGTCGGATCTTCTGCGTGACCTGCCACAACCCGCACCCGCCGGGGGTGCTCCAGTCGCCGCCGGCCTATCCGGGCTACGGCACGCTGCGCGACCAGCCGGTGATCCCCCAGGAGTTCTACGAGGACGTGACCGTCCCGGAGACGGGCCGCCGAAACGAGGCGCTGGCGACCGCCGGGTCAGAGGCACCTCCCCTGATCGCCGACAACGCCGAGCCCGACTTCCTGCGGCTGCCGCTACAAGACGGCGAGCTGTGCATGGCGTGCCACGAGCCGGCGTCCATCGCGACCGATGAGGACCGGGAAGATCCGTGAGAGCGCGAAACCCGATGCTGGCCTGCGCGGCCGCCGCCGCCGCGATCGGCGTGGTCTTCGGCGTCATGGGGCGCACCACGTCGTGGTCCTTCGATCCGGACCGCGTGGTGCGCGGCGGTCTCGTCCAGCCCATGGACGTGGCCCTGCTCGACGGTGACCGCCTCGCCGTGAGCGATGCGGGCTCGGGCGAGGTCCTCGTCTTCGACTTCAAGGGGGAGGTGGTCTGGCGGACGCGAGGGCCGGAGGGCGCGCCGTTCGTCCAGCCCGCCGGCCTGGTCGACGACCGCGGCCGGATCTGGGTGGCAGACGCCGGCGGCGGCCGTGTGGTCCTGCTGGACGGGGACGACGGCGGCGTGGAGGAGATCGTCGAGATCACCCGGCTGGTCGACGAGCTCACCGAGGCGCGGCAGGAGGTGTCACCGACGGACATCGCCATCGCCGGTGAGGTGATCTGGGTGGCCGACTCCATCCACGGCCACGTCCTGCGGGTGGACGCGCCCTCCGGAGCCATCCTCGACACGCTCTCACGACCCACGAACCGCGAGGCGCCCTTCGAGGCGCCGCGATCGCTGCTCGCACTGCCCGACGGCGGGGTGGCCGTGGTGGAGGCGCTGGCCTCCCGAGTGACCGTCCTGGACGCGGCGGGCGCTCAGGT
This sequence comes from uncultured Rickettsiales bacterium, assembly GCA_964558555.1. GTDB lineage: Bacteria > Myxococcota_A > UBA796 > UBA9615 > CAYRNR01 > CAYRNR01. The sequence goes on from CAZLEO010000225.1 coordinate 12,374, forward strand.
CGAGGAGTACGGCGGGTGGGGCGCGGGCGAGGGGCTCTTCATCAAGCCCAAGTCCATCGCCGCGGCCGACGGAGACGGCATGCTCGTCCTGGACAGCTACCAGGGCATCCTGCAGTGGCTCGACGCCGACGGGCGGTTCGTCCAGGTGGCCGCACACGACGGTGCGGTGCTCACGTGGGGACACCCCCTCACGGTGGACTCCGACGGCGAACGGCTCGCCGTGGTGGATCCGGGCCGCGGGGAGGTGTCCACCTACGCACTCCGGCGCGTCGTGGGCGACCCCCCGGGCATCCCGGCCGACCAGGACCTGCTGCGCGGCCTGGTGTCCTTCGAGGGCAACATGTCCGGCGCGTGCTACCAGTGCCACGACGGAACGGCGCGGCTGGCCAGCGACCGGTGGAACACCGACGCGGTCAATCACCCCCTGGAGGTGGATCACCCCCAGATGGTGGCCAGCGGCATGAAGCTGGACTCGCGCGGCAACCTCGGCTGCACCAGCTGCCACCACTTCCACGAGGACGACACCTACACCGACCCCACGGTCTACGACGTCCTGGGTGAGCAGGTGCGACGCGAGGAGCTGCCCCTGGGGGGCACGGAGTTCTGTTACCTGTGCCACCAGGATCACCGCGACTTCTGGGTGGAGCGCGACATGCGCCGCAACCACCCCGTGGACGTGTCGCTGCTGGGCACGGCCGATCTCGACGCCATCGTGGGTGCGGGGGGCAAGCTCTCGCCGACGCCCGAGGAGCTGGTGGCGTGCGACACCTGCCACCGGATCCACGGATCCGAAGAGGAGCATCTGCTCGTCCTCGAACCCACCAGCGCTCAGCTGTGCATGCCCTGCCACCGTGGCCTCGGGCGCGGCACGGGACGCCACCCCCTGGAGATGAACCTGGACGAGGCCGGCGCGGCGCGCGTGATCGGGTACGGCGGCAAGCTGGGGCCCGAGGGCGAGGTCGCCTGCATGAGCTGCCACGACCCCCACATGGCCTCGTCGGCGAGACTGCTGCGGATCCCCAACGCCGACGGCGGCCTCTGCGTTGCGTGCCACGAGGACAAGACAGGCGTACGCCAGGGGGCCCACAAGGGGGTGACGGGGGCGGCGGGCGCGGCCAACGCCGGGCCCTGCGGTGGGTGCCACGCGGTGCACACCCCGGTCACGCGACCGGTCGCGGGCAGCGGCCGCGCCGATCCGCTGAGCCGGCAGTGCCTGGGCTGCCACGATCCCTCGACGCCGGGCAGGACCACGAAGGTCCACACGCGTGGCCCGCACATGTTCCGCGGGATGTCGGCCGCCGAGGCCGCCGATCTACCCCTCTACGACGGTCGCATCGGCTGCTCCACCTGCCATGACGGTCACGCCAGCGCGGCGGATCTGCTGCGCAAGGAGGAGCGGGGAGGGCGCCTGTGCCTGGCCTGCCATCCCGGTCGGTCCACGGTCACGGGAACCGACCATGACGCCACCATGATCGCGCCCGACGGGCAGGGCGGCACGGAGACCTGCACCTCCTGCCACAGCAACCACGACCCCCGGGACGACTTCCTGTTCTCCCGCGCGGCCCGCCCCGGGGACAATCCTGCGGACGGCCGCTGCATGGCGTGCCATGCCGAGGACATACCCGGGGCCCAGACCAAGATCCGGCACTACAAGCACGACCGGAACCTGCTGCTGACCGTGGCCGGCCTGCCGGCGTCGTTCGGTGGCGATGTGCCCATCTTCGACGACGACGGTCGCCGCACGGGCAGCCAGAGCATGGGGTCGATCACCTGCCTGACCTGCCACGATCCCCACCGCTGGCAGCACGACAGCGATCAGGTCCCCGCCACGCCCACCAACGGGCGCGCCACCAACAGCTTCCTGCGCGACCCCAAGCTGGCGCGCAAGCTGTGCGCGAGCTGCCACGGCAAGGAGGCCCTCACTCGCTACAACTTCTTCCACCGCGACACCTACAGGAAGGGCAAACCATGAGCTCCCCGGGTTCGTTCAGGGTGTGGTTCTCCTGGCTGGTCCTGCTGGTGATGGGCCTTGTCGGCGGCTCCGTGCTCGTGTTCACCCTGTGCTTCTTCGCCTATGTCGTGCCGCACGGAGGGATGTGGTGATCGGCGCAATCCAGCAAAGGGCCCGCTCCGCGGCCTCGCGAATCGCGGCCCTGGCGGTGGTGTTGTGGCCTTCGCGGCGGGCGCGGTGGATCGCCGCGGCCTGCCTCGTCGTCGGGTTCGTCGTCGGGGGTGCCCACGGGTGGTGGCGCTACTCGAGCCTGGCCTCGCGCCCGGCGGTCTGCGTGTCGTGCCACCACGATCAGCCCGATCCGTCGCACCTCCTGGCCAGCGAGACCAACCACAGCTTCGACTTCCGCGCCCCGTGCCACATCTGTCACGTGTTGCCCACGGACGCGTACATCTCCTTCGTGGCCGAGGGGGTGCTCGGTGCGCAGGCGCCGGCGTGGATGGCCGACCTCGGCCGCCCGGTGATCGCCGACCAGACCTGCCAGGAATGCCACCTGGGCCGCGGCCGCGGTCACATCGAATGCGAGCGCTGCCACCAGGGCAACGAGACGCAGGTCCACATCACGCGCAACTGCGAGCTGTGCCACCAGAGCCGCCGCCCGTGCGGGAGCCACTCCAGCATGGACTGCCGCCACTGCCACGTGGCCACGCACCTCGACCAGGACGACCGCCGGGACTTCGCCATGCGCGCGAAGTACAGCGGCGCCGCCATGCAGGACGACGAGGACGACGAGGACGACGAGGTAGGGGAGGGGGACGAGGTGCAGCCGGAAGGGACGACCGATGCTGGGTAACGAGCCCAAGGAGTGGATGCGCGCAGACCTCCAGCGGGCGCTGAAGCGTTCCCTGGCCGACCGCAAGTGGGGGATGTTCGTCGACCCCGAGGCCTGCACGGGATGCCGCGCGTGCCAGGTGGCGTGCAAGGCCGAGAACAACACCCCCCCGGCCATCTCCTACATGGTGGTCATCGAGGAGGTGCACGGCACGTTTCCCTACACGCGGCGGCTGTACACCCCCAAACCCTGCTTCCACTGCGAGCAGCCCAGCTGCGTGCTGGCCTGCCCGGTCTCGGCCACCTACCAGACCCCCGACGGGACCGTGGCCATGGACTACATGAAGTGCATCGGCTGCCGGTACTGCATGACCGCCTGCCCCTATGGATCGCGGTACTTCGACGTGGGGGACGAGTACGCCGAGGGATGCGACGGCGAGGTGGCGTACGAACATCGACCGTCCCCGGAGTACTCCCGCGCCTGGCCGCGCGAGCACCACACCAGCCCCATCGGCAACGTGCGCAAGTGCCACCACTGTCAGCACCGACTCGACCGGGGATCGCTCCCGGCCTGCGTCGAGGCCTGCCCGGCCGACGCGCTCGCCTTTGGCTGCCTCAACGACCGCGACGGCTACCTGCGCGCGGCCATCTCCACCCACGCCACGCACCGACTCAAGGAGGAACTCGGAAATGGGCCGAAGCTCTGGTACCGGGCGTGACGGGATGAGACCGCGCCGCGAGATGTCCCGCCGGGATTTCGGCCGCGTGTGCGCGCTGCTGGGCGGGTGTGCAGCCGCGGCCGCGGCGGCGGGGCCCCCCGCCCCCCCCCACCGCCCCCCCCCCCCCGCCCCAAGCCGCCCCCCGCCCCAAAAACCCGCCCCCCAAACCCAAGAC
>CAZLEO010000226.1:0-16000 GCA_964558555.1 uncultured Rickettsiales bacterium
GACGAAGCCGTCGCCGTCGTCGTCGAGGCCGTCGGCGCACGCGCTCTCCTTGCAGGCGGCGGAGTCCTCACAGTCGAAGTCGTCGCAGTCGGCGAAGCCGTCGCCGTCGCTGTCCACGCCGTCGGCGCAGTCCTGCTCGAAGTCGCCGGCGCAGTTCGGGGCGTTCTCGCAGGCGAAGTCGGCACAGTCGGCGTAGCCGTCGCCGTCGTTGTCGAGGCCGTCGGTGCAGTCCTCGAGGATGCAGGTCTCGTGGGTGTCGCAGTCCCAGTCGTCGCAGTCGGCGAAGCCGTCGCAGTCGTTGTCCGAGGTGTCGCCGCAGTCCTCGACGGGGCAGTGGGGCTCGCCGGCGCAGTCGAGGTCGTCGCAGTCGGTGAAGTTGTCGCCGTCGTTGTCGTCGCCGTCGTCGCAGACCTCGTCGCAGGGGCACTGCGCCGTGCCGACGCAGTCGTAGTCGGTGCAATCGACGTAGCCGTCGCCGTCGTCGTCGACGCCGTTGTTGCATGCCGTCTCGAAGCAGGCCGGATCGTCGTTGCAGTCCCAGTCGTCGCAGTCGACGAACCCATCGCCGTTGTCGTCGATGCCGTCGGTGCAGTCCTGCTCGAACTCGCCGGCACAGTCCGGGTGGTTCTCGCAGCTGAAGTCGTCGCAGTCGATGTAGCCGTCGCCGTCGTCGTCGGCGCCGTTGGAGCAGTCCTCGGTGATGCAGGCGACGTCCGCGTCACAGTCCCAGTCGTCGCAGTCGACGAAGCCGTCGCAGTCGTCGTCGGTGCCGTTGGTGCAGCTCCACTCCCAGGCCAGGGCCGAGCCTGGCAGGGCGATGGCCACGGTGATGGCCACGATGATCCGATACATGGGTTCCTCCCTCGTAGGTGTGATGGGCGCCAGTTTCGCCCGGGCGCGCGCCCGAACGCAACCGGACGGTTCAGGAGTGAGTGAGGACGATGCGCAGATCGCAGACGTTGGTGTGGGTGGGGCCGGTGACCACGAGCCCGCCGATGTCGCGGAAGAAGGTGTGGGCGTCGCAGCGGCGGAGATGATCGGCGGCGTCGAGGCCGGCCCGCCCGGCGGCTGCCGCGACGGCCGCATCGACCCGCGCGCCGGCGGCGTCGGTGGGGCCGTCCTCGCCGTCCGTGCCGGCGGACAGCAGGGCGACACCGTCCCAGTGATCGAGCTCGGACAGGGCGAGCAGGGCCAGCTGCTGGTTGCGGCCGCCGTGCCCCCGCTCCGCTGCCGGGGGGAGGGTCACGGTGGGCTCGCCGCCGCTGATCAGGCAGCGCCGGCCGCCTGCCTCGCGCAGCTCGCGGGTGCGGCGTACCAGGCGTCTCGCCACGTCCTCCACCGGGCCCTCGGGGGCGTCGGCCACCTCGACCTCCACGGCGTAGCCGAGGTCGCGGGCGCGCTGTGCGGCTGCGCGGGCAGCGGTGGCGAGGTTTCCGATGACGTGGTTCGTGGTCGTCGCAGGCAACGGTGCGTTCGACGCGGGCTGCGCGCGCAGGTGATCGAGGACGTGGCGCGGGACGCCTGCGTCGGTCCCGGCGAAGCGCTCCAGTACGGCCAGGGCGTCGGCCGATGTGGAGGGATCGTCCACCGTGGGCCCGGACGCGATGAGGTCGAGGGGATCGCCGAGGACGTCGGAGATGACCAGCGTGGCGAGCCCGCCGGCGCGGCAGGCGCGGGCGAGGCCGCCGCCCTTGATGGCGCTGAGGTGCTTGCGCACGGTGTTGAGCTCCGCGATGTCGGCGCCGGTGCTGCCGAGCAGGCGCGTGACAACGAGCTCGTGGTCCACGGACAGGCCGGGGGCCGGCACGGGCAGGAGCGCGGAGCCGCCACCGGAGATCAGGCACAGACAGAGGTCGTCCGGCCCCAGCGCGGCCACGATCTCGAGGATGCGGCGCGCTCCGGACTCGGCCTCCGGGGTCGGCTCGTTGACGCCCGCGGGCCGCGCCGGGTGGAGGTGTACGGAGCGGGTCTCGCGGACGCAGTCCGCGGGGACGTTCACCCAGCCGTGGACGCCGTGCGCTCCGAGGATCGCGGCCCCCAGCGCCTCCTCGACGCCCGCGACCATGCCGGCGCCGGCCTTGCCCGCGCCGACCACGGCGATGTGGCGCACCGTGCCGAGATCCACGGCGCGGTCCGCCACCCACAGGGTGTGGCCGTCCACGCGCAGGTTGTCGCGGACGAGGGTGGCCGAGTCCACGGCGCGCAGGCCGGCCTCGAAGATGGCCAGGGCGTCCGCGCCCGGAGCTGCCACGGTCAGGAACCCGACGGGAGCGGGAGGTCGCAGGGATTGCCGGAGAGGGTGAACGTGATCGTGCCGGGCTCGCCGGAGTAGTTCTCGACGATGGTGAGGCTGGCCCCCTGGACGGCATGGGAGTCGTCGCCGGTGTCGGCGAGGGTCACGGTGCCGGACTGGCCCGACCAGATCTCGCCGTCGAACTGCAGCGCCTCGGACACCACCGGGTTCAGGGCCAGCCAGTCCTCCCAGTCGTCCACGGTCTCGCAGCCCTCGAAGGCCTCGAGTATCCCGTGCACGTCTACACCCTCGGAGTAGCTGACCGTGACCGTCGCTCCGTCCTCCTCGGCACCGATGACGTAGGGGGCGGGCTCGATCTCGTCGAGGGTGACGGAGACCACACAGGAGCCCGCGGGCCACACGGCGGCCATGTCGGACAGGAATCCCTCGTAGTAGGCCCGCAGCGCCGCGCACGTGCCAGGGCCGTCCTCGTTGGCGAGGGCTGCCATGTAGTCGTCGAAGTGGGCGTCGCTGGAGGCGATCCGCGCGGTCTCGTAGGCCTTGGTGAGGATGCAGTAGCCCGGTTCGGTGCTCGCCACGAGCGTCAGCGGGTAGCCCTCGTAGACGCCCATGTCCTTCCAGAACGACGACAGCAGCGGGGCGCACGGCGGTGCCGCCGTGGTGGTGACCTCGTTGTCGGCGGCCACGAAGTCGTCGTCGTCGCCCACGGCAGAGTCGTCGTCCGCATCTTCCTGGCCGCAGCCGGGCAGGAGCAGCGCCAGGACGAGCCAGGCGGCCGGCCAGGGCGTGGAGCGCACGATCAATCCTCCCCGTCCTGGGATCGGCGCGAGATGATGCGCCGCCGCCGGCCGCTGGGCTCGCGGGGGATGGCCTCGCCGAGCTTGCGCGCCGGATCGCCGCCCCAGCGCTCGCCGGCGGGGATGATCATGTAGGTGGGCAGGTAGGAGCGGGCCTCCACGAAGGCGCCCTTCTCGATACGCACACCCATGCCGATCTGGCAACGCGGTTCGATGTCCACGTCGTCCTCCACCTCGACGCCGGGGGCGAAGTCCACCAGGGCGGCCACCTTGACGCGGTCGCCGAACTTGCAGCCGGGGGCGATGTTGGTGCGGGCGCCGATGTTGGTGTGGTCGCCGAAGGTCACCGGCGCCTGGAGCAGCTTGTCGCCGCGGCTGAGGTGGCCGGTGACGCCGGTGCCTTCACCCAGGTAGGTGAAGCGCCCCAGCTCGATCATCGAGTAGGAGTGCAGCTCCGTGCCGGGGGAGATGTGGGTGGACCAGTGCAGCTTCATGCCCAGGGCGCGGCCGTGGAGCCAGCGCAGCAGGGTCAGCAGCTGGATGTGGGTGATCAGCGGGCGCGGGAAATAACTCTCGAGGCCCCACGAGATCAGGAACGCGGCGAACTCCCGGCCCACGAACACCTTGCTGGTGCCAGGCCTGGGGCTGGGCAGGACCAGCCGCAGCACGCCCACCGCGATGCACGCGCCGGCCAGGAACATCAGGTAGGCGACGGGGAGGACCGGCGGGACGGCCCACCAGCCCACGTGGACCCACAGCAGCCGCAGCAGGGCGGTCACACCCAGCGCGGGGCCGCCGTAGACCCAGATCGCGCCGATACACCAGGCGATGTCGAAGAGCCAGATGAGCTTGGCTTCCCGCGGGCGGGAGCTCACGCGGCGTTCTCCTTCTCCTCGATCAGCTTGAGGACGAGGTTGAGGAAGGTCTCGACGGTGAACAGGGTGGGGATCTCGCGCACGGTGAGGCCGAGCTTGAAGTTCTCGGCCGGCACCTCGGGCATGGCCTCGCGTAGCTTGGCGAGGCCTGCCTCGGTCAGCACGCCATCCACCTCGAACGGATCCTCGCTGCCCTCGGCCTCCTCCTCGGCCTGCCGCTGGATGTCGCCCCGCGGGATCTTGATGCCGAAGGCCTCTTCCAGGCGGAAGGCGATGTCGAGGAAGTCGAGGGACTCGGCGCCGAGGTCCTCGATGACCAGGGAGTCCAGCTCCACCTCGTCGTCGTCGAGGCCGAGGGCCTCGGCAAAGCAGTTGCGGACGATCTCGAACACTTCGTTGCGGTCGACGGACATCGAATTCCATCCCCGTTGGTCGTTTATCCTGGGATCGTCAGATCCTCTACCGCGCGCCTCGCTCCCTGGAGAGCCTCCAGGATGGAGCCGGGCTGGAGGGCGTCACCTACGGTGATCACCTCGACACGGAGCCCTGACTTTATAGCAGGGTCGATACCTTTTGACTCCCTCCCGGTGGCCAGCACGAGCAGGTCGAGCCCGTCGAACGTGTGCTCGTCCTTGCGGGTGACCACCCGCAGGCTGGCGCCCGCGGCCTCGAGGCGGCGCACGCGCGTGACCACCTCGACCCCCTCGTCCTCGAGCAGCCGCAGCAGGTGGAAGCGCACGTGGGGGATCAGGCCCACGCCGACGCGGGGGCGTTTCTCCAGCAGGATCACCCGCGCCCCCGACGCAGCGAGGGCGTGGGCGGCCTCGGCTCCGGTGGGGCCGCCGCCGAGCACGGCGACGAGGCTGCCCCCCGCCGGCGGCGCGCGCAGGGCCCGGTCCACGGACCGGATGGGGAACGCAGGCTCCCCCTCGACGCTCGGCTGCAGCGCAGCGCTGCCCGTGGCGTCGATGATCGCGTCGGGTTCGAACGCGTCGATCTGGGCCTCGTCGAACGGGGTGTCCAGGCGCACGTCCACGGACGAGGCGCCGAGGTCCTCGGTCAGGCGGGCGCGCAGGGCGGCGACCGGCCCCTTGCCGGGGCCCACGGAGGCGACCCCCAGCAGGCCGCCGACGCGGTCGCGTCGCTCCACGAGGCGCACGGTGTGGCCGGCGTTGTCGGCCAGGGTGGCGGCGTGCATACCGGCGGGGCCGCCCCCCACCACGAGCACGCGCTTGCCTGGGCTCGCGGGGCCAGGCGGCCGCTCGCCGCGCCGGACCAGCGAGTTGACGCTGCAGCTGACGGGACCGTAGGCCACCGAGTTGATGCACTGGTTGCACTTGAGACAGGCGCGCGGCTGCGAGCCGGCGCGCAGGTGCGCGAAGAAGTCGGGATCGGCGATGAGCGGCCGACCGACCGCGACCAGGTCCGCGTCGCCCTCGACCAGCACGTCCTCGATGACGTCGGGCCGGTGCAGGCGCCCCACGGCGATCACGGGCACGTCCACCTGGGCGCGCACGCGCGCGGCCAGGGCGCGGAAGGGGGCGCGGGGCAGGAGGTAGACGGGGATGTTCCACATCATCGACCCGTAGGTGCAGGCGCTGACGTGCAGGGCGTGGGCGCCCTGCGCGGCGAGGTGCCGGGCGATGCGGATCGACTCGTCGGGATCGATGCCGCCGTCCACCTTCTCGTCGGCGGAGAACCGGGCGATCACGACGCGTTCGGGGCCCACGGCGTCGCGCACCGCCGCGACCACGTCGCCGGGCAGGCGGCAACGCCGCTCGGTGTCCCCGCCATACGCGTCGGCGCGGCGGTTGCTGTCGGGGGACAGGAAGCTGTTGAGCAGGTAGCCGTGGCCCATGTGCAGCTCGACGCCGTCGACGCCGGCCGCGGCGGCGCGGCGGGCCGCGTCGGCGAACGCGGCGACGATGTCGGGCATCTCGCCCTCGTCGAGGACGCGGGGCGGCTGCCGCATCACCGGACAGGGGATGGGGGACGGGGCGATGGGATCGGTGCCGATCACCGATGCCAGGGTCTGCCGGCCGGCGTGGGTCAGCTGGACCACGAGGCGGCCCCCGGCGGCGTGGACCGCGTCGGCGAGCCGCGCGATGCCCTCGGTGCGGCGGTCCTCGTCCAGGCGCAGCTGCAGCTCGGACGTCAGCCCGTCGGCGCGGACGGCGACGCCGCCCGTGGTCACCCAGGCCAGGCCCGTGCGGGCGCGGCGGACGAGGAAGTCGATGTAGGCGTCGGCGACGTCGCCGTGGTCGTCCAGGGCCACGTCCATGGCGGCCATCAACACGCGGCTGGGCGCGCGCAAGGGGCCCACCGCGATGGGCTCGAGGGCCCGGGTCAGCATGCCTCGAGCACCAGCGCCGCCGCGCTCTCCCCCGGCGCGTCCAGGGTCGCAGCCACGCGCTCGCCCGGGTGGCACAGGGCGGCGGCCAGGCACAGGGCGCCGTGCCCGCCGTGGCAGTTGCCCAGGCGGCCGGACACGCCGTCGATCACGCGGTCCAGGGTGCCGGCGGTCACGCCGGCGTCGGCGCAGGCGCGGTCCAGGGCGTCGCCGCCGGCCAGGGCCGATCCGAAGCCGAGCACACGGGCCAGGGGCACCCGCCCGGCCGCCCGCGCGTCGGCCTCGCGCTCGAACACGAAGAACGCCGCGCCCTCGCCCGGCGGCTGGTCGAGTCGGTCCTGAAGCTGCAGCCCGACCATGTCCTCCAGCGTCAGGTAGGTGCCGTAGCCGCCGGCCAGGGCGATGTCGCAGCGCCCCTCGCGCAGGGCATACACGGCCTCACCCGCGGCGATGAGCCCGGCGACCTCGCCGTCGCAGAAGTTGTCGTTGACCCCCTTGAGCTCGCCGAAGAGGCTGGCAAAGGCCAGCACGTTGTTGCTCAGCCCCTTGATCAGCCACAGCGGGTTGAGCACGGGGATGCCGTCCTCGGCCCAGCGCCGCAGCTCGAAGCGGCCGTCGTCGTCGTAGGACCGCCTCAGCGGCGGCACGAAGTCGCCGCCCTCGTCCACGTGCAGCCCCGCTCCGACGAACCCCGCGCGGCGGCCGGGCTCCGGGACGTCCCCCTCGAGGGCCTTCCAGGCCGCCATGGCCGCGCCCACGCCGATGATCACCGGCCGGGTCATCACCTTGAGGTGCTTGCGCTGGCGCTTCTCCACCAGCGTGCGGGGGTTCAGGTCGGAGATCTCGCCGCCCTCGTCCGCGGGATACCAGGGTTCGTCCACCACGGTGATCGGCCGGATGCCCGACGCGCCCTCGCGCCAGGCGGCGCGGAGCTCGTCCAGGTCCCGCCCGAGGGAGCACAACACCGAGCACGACGTGATGACGATGGGTTCGGCCATCAGACTCGAGTCTCGCCCTCTGGCGGCGGAAGATCGCGAAGCACAGGGCGTTTCAGGGGCATCTCGGTCGATGCAGTCGGGGTCTGTCCCCCCACAAACTCGGCCGAGATGTCCCTGGGACGTCATGGGCGAGCGAGGGCCGTCGTCGAGAGGGTGAGACACGAGTCAATAGTCCTCGTCGAAGCGGCGGACGGCCAGGCAGGCGTTCTGGCCGCCGAAGCCGAAGCAGTTGTCCAGGGCCAGATCCACGCGCGCCTCGCGTGCCACCTTCGGCACGTAGTCCAGATCGCAGTCCGGGTCCGGGTGGTCGAGGTTGAGGGTGGGCGGGAGGGCCTGGTGGTGGAATGCGGAGAGCAGGGCCACCAGCTCCACGGCGCCGGCCGCGGCCACGCCGTGGCCGATCATGGACTTGGTGGAGCTCACCGGCGGCGCGGTGTCCGGGCCGCCGAACACGCGCTTGACGGCCAGGGTCTCGGTGACGTCGTTGAGCAGCGTCGAGGTGCCGTGGGCGTTGATGTAGTCCACGTCGCCGGGGGCTGCGCCGGCGTCGCGCAGGGCCCGCTCCATGCACAGGGCCGCGCCCGTCCCGTCCGGGGAGGGGGCCGTGACGCGGTAGGCGTCCACGGACGAGCCGAAGCCCACCACCTCGCCGTACACGTGCCGATCCCGCACGCGCTCCAGCGGCTCGAGCACGAACGCAGCGGCGCCCTCACCGATGACGAAGCCGTCCCGGTCCCGGTCGAAGGGGCGGGAGATCTCGGTGAGCGGGCGATCGCTCTCGCTCAGCGCCCCCAGCAGCTGGAACGACAACACGCCAAAGGGGTGGATCATGGACTCGAACCCGCCGGCGAGGGCCCAGTCCAGCCGCCCGGCGCGGATCTCGCGGAAGGCCTGGCCGATGGCGATGCCGCCGGCGGCGCATGCCGAGTAGTTGGTGGAGACCGGGCCGCGCACGTCGTGCCGGCCGCTGATCAGGAAGGAGGCGAAGTCGCTGAGGTGGCGCCAGCGGTAGGGGCTGTCGGCGGTCTCGGAGCGGATGCCGGCGGAGGTGAAGTCGAACCGGCCGTCCTCGCCGATGTGGGGCAGGAAGTCCTCCTCGGTCTCGCTGACCACGTTGCTGGACAGGCCGCTGGCGAGGTAGAGCCCGCGGCTCTCCGCGTGGATGTTCGACGGAATACGCTGGCCGTGGGCGTCGCGAACGGCCTCCTCGCAGGCGGCGAGGGCGAGCTCGGTCTTGAAGTCCTCCTTGTCCGCGAGCAAGGCGACCTCGTCGCCGCTGCAGTGGCGGCTCAGGTCGAAGTCGCGGACCTGGCCCGCGGCGCGGATCTCGAAGCCGTCGGTGGGGAACCTGTCCAGGCGGCCGATGCCGCTGCGCCCCCCCACCATCGCGTCCATGACCTCGCCCGCGCGCGTCCCCAGCGAGCAGATGATCCCCACACCCGTGATGGCGACGCGCCTCATGCTGTGTCCTCCAGGGGCTGGATGACGAGGGCCGCGACGGACCCGTCCGTGCCCGCCGACCAGATCAGCTCGGGCCCCTCTGCCGGGTCGCAGCAAGACAGGGCGACCTCCACCGCGCCGGCCGCGGCGAAGGTGTGGCCGATCAGGTCCTTGGTGGTGCGCATGCGGGGCATGTGGGAGGCGAACAGTTCGCGCGCCGCGCGCCGCTCCGCGCGGTCGGTGCGGAGCACGCCCCAGCCGTCGGCGGTCCAGCGGCGGATGACGTCGGGCATCACACCGGAGTCCCGCAGGGCCTCCATGCCGGCGCGCAGGTAGGGATCGGCGTGGCGCGGCGGCCCGAAGGGCCCGGGTTCGTGGGCCTGCCCTGCCGAGAGGATGGCGGCGATGGGTTCGGCGCCGCGCTCGAGGGCGGCGTGCAGGGGTTCGATCCACAAGAAGGCGGCGGCCTCGCCGAGCACCGTGCCGTCGGCGGCGGTGCGGAACGGCCTGCAGCGGCCGGTCTCGCTGAGCAGCCCCTGGGCGCCGAAGTAGGCGGTCATGAAGATGTTGATGGGGGAGTCCGTACCGCCGGCCAGGGCGAAGGGGGCCTCCCCGCTCGCCACGGCCAGGGCCGCGTCCGCGATGGCCTGGATGCCCGAGGAGCCGTGGGGGCCGACGGCGCTGTTGGGGCCCTGCAATCCGGTGGCGATGGACACGTGCGCCAGGGCCATGTTGGGCAGGATCTTCAGCGCGTTGAGGGGGTTCATGCGGTAACGGGCCTCGGCCCACAGCTGCAGCACGTCGATGCGATCGTCGTCCCCCTCGGCGCGGCAGGTGGACATCATCCCCAGTACGGACTGCAGGTCGATGGTCTCGTACCCGGCGGCCACGTACAGGCCGCCGTCGGAGAGCGCGTCGGGGTCCTCGAGGCCGGCGTGGTCGCGGGCTTCCAGCGCGGCGGCCACGGCCAGGCGCGATGGGGGGCTCATCAGCTTGATGGCCTTGCGGTCCGGCAGACGGTGGCGCGGCACGAACCCGCGCACCTCGGCGGCCCACCGCCATGGGAAGGTGGCGGCCTCGAAGCGCTCGATGTGAGCGACGGCGCAGTTCTGCTCCCAGAGCCCCGACAGGGTCTCGGCGCGCGTGAGGCCCAGCGGCGTGATCATCCCCACGCCCGTCACGACCGGCTGGTTGGGCCCGGTGAACCTCATGGCAGCTCCCTGCCCAGCACCAGCGAGGCGTTGGAGCCGCCGAAGCCGAACGAGTTGCCCGCGGCCAGCGCCACGTCGGCCTCGACGGCCTCGTGGGGGATGTGGCACAGGTCGCAGTCGGGATCCGGGCGGTCGAGGTTGGCCGTGGGGGGCAGCACACCCTCGCGCAGGGCGGTCCAGGTGAAGATGGACTCCACGGCACCCGCAGCGGCGACGAGGTGCCCCATCTGCCCCTTGTTTGAGGACACGGGCACGGCGGGCGCGTGGTCCCCCAGGGCGCGGTGGATGGCCCGGGTCTCGGACAGGTCGTTCATCAGCGTGGACGTCCCGTGTGCGTTGACGTACCCCAGCTGCGTCGGCTCGACGCGGGCGTCGACGAGCGCGTCGCGCAGCGCCTCGTACGCACCGCCGCCGTCGGGGGGGGAGTCGGTGATGCGGTAGGCGTTCAGGGACGAACCGTAGCCGCACAGCCAGCCGAGGATGGTCGCGCCGCGGTCGCGGGCGTGCTGTTCGGTCTCCAGCACGGCGAAGCCCGCGCCCTCGGCGAGCACGAAGCCGTCGCGATCCTGGTCGAAGGGGCGGCTCGAGCGGTGCGGCTCGTCGTTGCGCTCGCTGAGCGCGCCGATGAGGGCGAAGCCGGTGACCATGAAGGCCTCCACCAGGGCGTCGGTGCCGCCGGCGAGGACCACGTCGGCGTCGCCGCGCCGCAGCATCTGCAGGCCGCGGCCGAGGGCCTGCGCGCCGCTGGTGCAGGCGGTGGAGGAGGTGCGGGCGGGGCCGTGGACATCGAAGGCGCGCGCGAGCAGGCGGGTGGGCGCCCACGGCTGGAGGCGCGGGTAGTCGAAGGAGGCGATGTGGGGCACCACCGACTCCAGCGTGTCGAGGTGGCGCCAGCGGGCGTAGTCGGCGGAGACCTTCTGCAGCAGCTTGCGGCCGGCCTCGGCGCCGACGCTGAGGCCGACGCGGGTCTGCTCCGGGCCGAAGTCGGGCAGGCCGGCCTGGGTCCACGCCTCGTCGGCGGCCTGCAGGGCGAAGCGCACGCGGCGGTCGAGGCGGTGGGGGCCGACCCAGTCCTCGTCCAGCAGCGGCAGATCCCGCTCCTCGCGGACCTCGGCGGCGATCTGTACGGGGAAACCGTCCGGGTCCCACGCGGTGATGCGGTCCACGACCACGTCGCCCGCGACGAGTCGGCCCCACGACGTGGGCAGATCCGGTCCCAGGGGGGTCACCGCCCCCATGCCGGTCACCGCCACTCGCGCCGATGGGTTCAACGATCCTCCTTCGCGGCCTCGCGGGCCTCGGCCTCCACCTGCTCCATGGGGTAGCCCAGCCGGATCATCTCGCGGCGCTCGAACTCCTCGAGCGTCACCCCCTCGACCAGGTCGGGCAACCCCTTGGGATCGAAGGCGAAGATCAGCTCCACGTTGC
Source organism: uncultured Rickettsiales bacterium (assembly GCA_964558555.1). GTDB lineage: Bacteria > Myxococcota_A > UBA796 > UBA9615 > CAYRNR01 > CAYRNR01. The sequence continues at coordinate 11,354 of CAZLEO010000226.1, forward strand.
CCTTGCGCTTTCCCTCTGCATACACCACCCCCTTGACCACCCCGGACTCCTCGCGCAGGGCCTTGAGCTTCACCTCGAGCGTGACCTCGTGCTTGGGGTGGATGAAGGAGCGGAACTTGGCCTCGCGCACGATGGAGAGGATGGGGAAGATCCATACGCCTCGATCGAGAAAGACCGACACCTCCAGCAGCTTGCCCGACAGCTGGGCCAGCATCTCCACCAGCAGCACGCCGGGGATCACCGGGAAGCCCGGGAAGTGGTCTCCGAACAGGGGCAACTCCTCGTCGAGCTGGATCGTCGCGGTCGCGCGCTCGTCGGGGACGATCTCGGTGATGCGGTCGATGAGCCTCCACCTCATGGTGTCGATCCTCCAGGGGACTCGTAGGTGCGCCCCTTCCAGGTGGTCCTGCGCCATCCGCGCGTCTGGGCCACCGAATCGATGATGATGCCGCTGAGCAGCGCTGCCTGCAACGGGTGGGTCAGCACGTGGGGCCACGAGTAGGCGTCCCGGTCCACCCAGCGCGTCACCGTGCGGTAGGCCACGATGCCCGCGGCCGCGGTGAACGTGAGCACCTCGGCCGCGCCGAAGTTCCCCAGCGCCACGGACGCCACGGCCAGCGGCAGCAGCAGCGCCGGCCACAGACTCGTCAGGTGCAGGTAACCCACCGCGGCCAGGGCCAGCCCGGGGCGGGCCTGCATGGCCGGGAAGAAGTTCTTGGCCCAGCCGCGCCAGATCTCACCGAGGTTGGTGTACATGCGCGTCCGCATCAGCCCCAGCGCGAACGCCATGCGCAGCTTGCCGCCGCCGAACTTCACGGCGCGGGCCAGGCTGACGTCGTCGATGATGGAGTCGCGGATGCCCTCGTGCCCGCCGACCTGGTCGTAGACGGTCCGGCGGACGTGGATGAACTGGCCGTTGGCGATGCAGTGGTCGTCGTCGGGGTCGTTGACCTTGTCCAGCGGGCTGAACAGGACGATGAAGTCGGCGATGAACGGCATCATCGCCTTCTCCCAGAACGTCAGCATGTCCAGCTGCGCGAACCACGACACCATGTCCGCGCCGCTGTCCGCGGCCAGCCCGGCGGCCTGGCGCAGGGCCTGGTCGCTCAGCCGCACGTCCGCGTCGATGCACAGCAGCCAGTCCCCCGTTGCGGCCTCGGACGCCTGGTGCAGGGCCCAGTTCTTGCCCTTCCAGCCTTCGGGAAGCGGCGAACCCTCGAGCCGGCGCACGCGCGAGTCTGATGTGGCGATCGCGTCGACGATGGCGCCGGTGTCGTCCTGGCTGTCGTCGTCGAGCACGATCACCTCGTGCACCGGGTGGTCCTGCGCGAGGACCCCCTCGACGCACCGTCGGATCACCGCGCCCTCGTTCCGCGCCGGGATCAGCACGCTGACCCTGGGCGTCGCGTCGGAGGAGGGGAGGGGGTACTGGTCGGGTCGGACCACGAAGTCGGCGCGGATCATCCGCCTCAAGGCGCACGCCAGGTGGACCCACCAGTAGAAGGTGGTCAGCGCCGAGAACACGGCCAGTACATCGCGCCACACGGCTCGATTTTCTATCACACGGGCGCGCGAAGTTTGAGGGATGGGACCGGCAGCGGAACAGTCTTGACTTGAGCCCGATTGCTTACTGGATCGTACGGGCCTTGCGGGCCGCCTTGTCGCGGTACATGGCCGCGTCGGCGGCGGCCACCACGGCGGCAGCGTCGGGTTCGGTGGGGGGGCTGGAGGCCATGCCGACGCTCAGGCCGACGGGCACGGGCAGGGCGTGGAAGGCCGGATCCATGGCCGTGCGGAGACGCTCCACCACGCGGGCAGCGCCCTGGACGCCCGTATCGGGCAGGATGATGGCGAACTCGTCGCCGCCGATGCGGTAGCACAGGTCCACGGTCCGCACGCTGTCCTCGAGCACCTCGGCCACGGCCCGCAGCACCTCGTCACCCGTGGCGTGGCCGAACGTGTCGTTGATGGCCTTGAACTCGTCCACGTCCAGCAGCAGCACCGAGAAGTGGTAGCCGTCGCTCCGCCGCGCCCGGGCACATTCCTCGGCCAGCCTCTCCTCGAACGAGCGTCGGTTGCGCAGGCCGGTCAGCGCGTCGCGGAACGCCATCTGCTGGTACTCGCCCAGCTGTTCCAGCTCCCGCCGCAGCCTCGAGTTCTCCGCCCTCAACCGCGCCAGCTGGGCCCGCATCTCCCCAGGAGTGTCGGGCAGCCGAACATCGTGCCGCGCGTTCTCGAAGACCTCGTTGCGGTAGATGACCAAGCCCATCGTCTGCCTCTCGGCCAGGCTGGACGCAGACCTTTCCACACGCACCCGCGGGGGTGCTCCATCCTGGAAACTCAGGTGTGGATGAGGGGTCGCGGCCACGCCACGAGACGAGCGGCCTCGACCTTCCGGTCCGTCGTCCGGAGCCTTGTTTCGTCGCTCCCTACGACTGTTTGGGTTATCGGTCGGGGCGAGGAGATCTTTAGGGAAAAACGCACTGGCCGGTTCGGCGAAGAAACTGGCCGGATCGGCGAACGAATCGTCCGGAACGGCGAATTCTGCGCTCTCCCGGCGTGAAACGATCGTGGTCGTCGGGTCGGTGTGGCCCGGCACCCACCTGGGGGAGGGGACCACGCATGCGACGGTCGTGGGCGGTACCGGAGTGGACGAGATCCGGACCTGCCCCACGGGTTCTTTCAACGTCCACCCCTTTGCCGTCGTGGTCGTGGCCGCGAAGATATGTACGTGCCGTGCCGCGGGCGTAGGTGCGGGGTTGTCGCGAATGCGCGACACGTCCTTCAGGGCGTCTCCAACCACATCAGCAGGTTGTCGATGGTCGCGCTCGTGTCGATGCGGACCGTACGCCTCCGCCGGGCGTGAGCCGGATCCAGCCAGGTGACGGCACCGTCGTCGCCGACCTGGCCGATGACCCAGCGCCAGCCGAGGCGTCGGCTGTCGGCCACCATGCGGTCCCAGCCGGGGCGGTCGAAGGCGAGGGGCAGGGGAGAGCGCTTGACCTGGACGCCCAGCGAGTGGGCGCCGCGGATGGCGAGGAGGTCGAACGCGCCCCTGGAGGCGCGGCTCTGGTAGACGAGCTCGAAGCCCATCCGCGCGAGGGAATACGCTGCGGCTCTCTCGGCCTCGTCGCCGACGACGGACATGGGGACCGAGGCGCCGGCAGGGCTGCGCCAGAGGAGCCAGAGCCCGAAGACGGGGTCGGCGAGGCAGTATCGGCGGCCGTCGGTGCGGGCGACGGCGTCCCCGAGACGCTCCAGGTATCCCCGGGTCGCTCCAGTAGCGCTCTTGGTCGCGCTGGCGAGGTCGGTCAGACGAGCGCCCTCCGGTCCGGCCCCGGCGAGGGCCTCGAGGAGGCGGGAGAGAATGGCGGATCGACCCACCAGGGCGTGGAACTCCCTCTCGAAGAACAGGGCGAGGCGCCCGGTCCGTGTGAACACGAGCCCCTGGACCGCCTCCTTGAGGGCTCGCTCGCCGTCGGATTCGTCCGCGCGGAGCAGCTCGTCGCCCAGGAGCTGCAGATAGAACGGGTGGCCCCCCATGACGTCCACCGCGCGGCTGGCGAGGCGCTCGTCAATGCCTCCGGCGCTCAGCAGGCCGATGGCATCCGAGCGGGCCATCTCATTGATGTCGAGGACGGTGAAGTGCTGGAAGAACGGAGACCGAGCGCTGTTCACGAGCTCTCGCAGGACCCTGGGAGCGGAGCCGGAGATCACGTAGGCGACGCGTTCGTGTCGTTGCCAGGTGGATCGCATGAGCGCGAGTACGTCGAACGGGGGTGCGCTCCTTCCGGACCAGGTGGCGAGTTCCTGGAACTCGTCCCACGCGGCCACCAACCAGATTCCCTCGGCCTTCGCGAGTCGCTCGGGCAGGTCGAGCAGCAGGCGCAGCGACCCCGCATTCAGATCGAGGCCGGCCAGATCGAGCACCAGCGGACGCAGATCGCGGGGAATCGCGTCGAGGATGGGAGAACCGGCCAGCGCAGCCCTGTATTGCGCGGGATCCGTGACCATGAGGGACTCGAACGAGAGCCCTTCACGCGCGCCATACACGGCGTCCAGGGTCCGGGCCGCGTACCTGCGAACGAGCTCCACCGAGATCGGTGAGTGCTCGTATGCGTCGATGACGAGGAATCGCACGAGCGGGTCGGCGAGCCGTCGCTCGGCCTCCAGGAGCAGACTCGTCTTGCCGACCTTCCGCCGCCCCAGGATCGCCAGCCATTCCGACGAGCCGGCGCGCAAGCGCTCGACGAGCTGCTGGAGCCGGGCGTTCTCGTCGTCGCGGTCGTGAAAGGCGTCGGCGACAACAGGGCGGGTAGCGTGGAACATCGGGGACTAGTATTTCTGCTACCTAGCAGAAAGGCAAGCACCTCGCTGTCACCGGGAGCGAGTGCGAGCTGGGATCAGTCCGCGATCCCGTCGCAGTCCTCGTCGATCCCGTTGCCGGGCTCCTCGATGACGTGAGGGCCGATGTCGGGGTCGTCGTCATCGCAGTCGCCGTCGGCCTCGGTGTAGCCGTCGCCGTCGTCGTCGTAGTACTCGGTGCCCTCGTCGAAGTTGCCGTCGCAGTCCAAGTCGATGTGGTCGGGGGTCTCCGGCGCGCAGGGGTGCAAGACGGGGTGCTAGTCGTAGCAGTCGCCCTGGGCC
>CAZLEO010000227.1:0-15915 GCA_964558555.1 uncultured Rickettsiales bacterium
GACGATGACGACGACGACACCACTGCGGGCGACGACGACGACACCACTGCGGGCGACGACGACGACGACGACACCACCTCGGACATCCCGGGCGACGACGACGACACCGGCGATCTGGAGTCCGAGGGTGGGTGCGAGTGTGCGTCCGCGACCACCCCGTCGCGTCGCGCCGTCTGGCTGATCCTGCTGATCGCGGGCCTGATCGGGCTGCGTCGCTCGAGATAGACTCCAGAGGAGTTCGTGTCCGGAGAGCTACCCGAGTCCCTCACACGGAACCTGTGGCGGCACAAGGCCTACGCAGTCGACCGCTCGGTGGTCGAGCGGCTTCGCAGCGCCGTGCGGGAGTGGATCACCTGGCACGACCTCTCCCCCCTCCTCACATTCCTCGAAGCCGCGGACGCGCACTTCACCACCGGGCTGGCCGCCGAGGCTCGTCGATGGACCGAGATCCAGCCTGGCGGTTTGCATGAACTCCTCGACGCAGGGATGAACGTCTGCGTGGCCGGACACGACGACATCGGCGTGGGCCCACTCCACGGGGCACTCGACAGCCCCAGCGGCCGCGTCCTCACCCCCCCTCAGCCGCTGGTTCCCGCCGACTGGCCCGTGCACACCGACACCCTCGAACTGGGGGTCTACCAAGTGACAGGACCGGCCGGCTTCGACAAGACAGGTCCGGTTTTCCGGGCCGCCGGGGCCGGCCTGGCCCGTTTTCTCGAGCGCCTCGAGAGAGCGGATCTGGTCCTCGACGCGGAGTACTGCGCCGGCGTATCGGAAGCGCAGCTGCAGCTCGTCGAAGCCAGGCTGGCCGAAGAGATCGATCGGTTCGAGAAACAGGCACGCTCTGCATACGAGCTGAGGCAAGCCCTGCTCACCTGGGACACCAGGCCTGCCTAGCTCAGAACACCCCCACCAACCCCACGCCCGCCAGTGTCGGTCCCAGGGTCGGCCAGACCCCCGCGCGACGGCGACACCTCCTGCTGCCGCGCCCGTCGGCCATCCCCACCAACCCCGACACGAGCATCACCATACCCGCGGTCTGCAGTAGCGACACCGTGAACAGGAATCCGCCCACGATCCACGTCACCGGGTGTTCCTCGAGGATCTGCGCCCCGATGATCGCCGGGCCGACGCACGGCAGCAGGAGTGTGCCGTAGAACGCGAAGTCGCTGGTACGCATGTTCTTGGCGCCGATCATCGCCGCGGTCGAGGCGAGCGCCGGAATGCCATACGACGCGCCGAACACGATCCCGCCCACCGTGGCGAGCTCCGCGTGCCGCGAGGCGGCCTCCCCCGGCCGCGCGATCCCGAGACACGCCCCCACCAAAGCCACACAAACCCATCTTCGAAAGGACATCTAGCTCCCTGGTGACGCGCGAGGCGGACAGGGAGCAGATCCCGTGCCAGGTCAGCGGGCAGCCTCGGTGACCTCGGCCGAGGCGATGGACCATGGCAGGCGCGTCGCTCGCAGGTTGGTCAGCGCGGTGGCGATGTTCGCGTCGTCGGGCGAGGCCTGCGCCAGCGCCTGTTCCTTGCTGAACATGATCGGGGCCTCCCTGACCGGGCTTGGTTACAGCTCGGTCTCGGAGTTCCCTGAGGTCGTTTCAGGGGAGAAGGAACACGCGCGGCGCCCACGTGGGCGTCAGGAACGCCTCGGCGTGGGTCGATCGGAACCCCAGTCGGTGGACGTGGTGTGACCTAGCTGGTGGGCCCTCATGGACGCCATGTTGGGCTCGCGGGGACGGACGAGCCAGGCGGTCTTGTTGCGCCCGGGCTCGCGCCCGTCGGCCTGACGTGTGTACAGGACGGTGTTCTCCTGGGAGCCGACCGCCTCGAAGGCGCGCTGCCCCGGACTGGTATCCGCCTTCGACGGCGGCGATCCGAGCCGCAGGACCCACCCCCCTGCGCCACCGACGATGAGGTCGTTGCCGTCTCGCAGGTCGACGCCGCCGGGGCCGGTCCTCTCCACCCGGATGGGGGTGATGGTCTGCCCGGCGTGTCGGCAGATCCAGGTGGGCGTCGATGAGGACGGGTCCAGGTTGAACGTGCAGGGACGATCGATGCGAATCTTGCCGAAGACGGAGGGGGCGGCGCCGTCCCCGGGGGGCGGGTCCACCACGGCGGGAACCAGGATGTCGCAGCGAGAGGGATCGCTGCCCACCACCAGCCGCTCCCCGCGCGTGAAGCGCCACCACCTGGGCACCCCGCCGAGCACCGCGATGACCGGGAAAGCGTCGCCAGGCGGGAAGGCCCGGAGCGTGAAGGCGGCGTCCTCGTACGCGATCTTCTGTTCCTGCTTGCCGAGTTCGCGGGTGATCCCCACCGGGATCGGGTGGCCGTCGACCTCGCAACCCTGGACCGTCGGCTCGAAGCGGATGCCCTCCACATCCGCGTGGACCCACCCGATGCGGGTGGCGCCAAAGTCGTCGATTCGCCCGTCGGCGTGTAGCGCGTAGGATCGGGCTCCGCCGGGCTGTCGCGTGGATGCCGGGATGGCCGCGCCGACGAGCGACACGTCCTGTGCGGTCCTGCTCACGGTGTCGAGGGGCTGCACGACCGTCCGGGCCGTACGCGGTTCGCTGGCGCGAGCGCTCTCGGCGTTCACCGGGGCGGCGACCCTTGCCGGGCCCGTCTCGACCTTCATGATCCGCTCGTTGTTCATCCGGGACCGCACCTCGATTCGATGGCCGTGACACCCTGGTCGGCGCTGGATTGCGAGCCGGTATCGCGTCTCGGCCGCCTCGTCGATCAAGGCCTCCGGCTCGGCGCCAGGCCCCGGCCGCACGAGCCTCACGAGCGCGCTGCACGGGGCCCCTTCCACCTGGATGTCGTCCATCGCATGCGAGCCGACGTGGCATGCGAGCTGGTCGGCGTACATGAGCGCGCTCGCCTGGGCCCCGGGGACGGTGACGATGAGATCGGCGTCCTCGGTCTCCGTGGGGGTGTAGAGGTTGGGGGCGGACACGAACGCGACGTGGGTGGCCGGGAGCCCCAGGTGGGGAATCCTGTAGTGGTCGTACCCGTCGCGGACGAGCGCGACTCGCAGCGGCTCGGAAGGGCAGCGCAGGCTCAGGCCGGGCGACGATTCCACGAAGGCCCGGGCGCGGGCCTCGACCTCCCGTGCGAACCGTCGGTCGAAGCCGGCGCGCTCGACCTTGGCGCGGTGGTCGTCCTCCGAGAGCACCACGAGCAGGAGGTTGTCGAGGACACCGTCCTGCTGGGCGGCGAGGCTCTCCATGTAGCTCCGCAGGCCCCTGGCCTGGAACAGGTACAGCCCTGCCTTCCAGATCAGCGACGGATTGACGACCACGTCGCCGACGCGGTCGATCTGCGCCCTGCAGTCGTAGTAGCCCCCCGGAGCGTCCAGCGCCCGGGGTACTTCCTCGGTGTCATCGCCGTCGGGAGCGTCGAGCGCGGCCTCGAAACGACGCGCGGTCGCGACGCGCAACAACCAGGCCCAGAACAGCTGGATCGTTCTCATTTCGGATCTCCTCTCCTCGGGAGCAAGACGACCTGCCCGGCCGGCTCATGCAGGGAACCGCACGATTTCACTCGACCGTGCAGTACCGCCGCTGCAGGGGGCTGGTCCCTTCGTGGGTGGGGGCACCGGGCAGGGTCAGGTTCTCACGCAGGATGGCCCGGGCGCGGGTGAGCATGCGGCTCACCGTGGCCTGGGAGATGCCGTGGGCGTCGGCGTACTGCTGTTGCGACATGCGGTTGTTCAGTTCGACGACCTCGAACGCGTCCCTCAGCTTCGGCGAAAGGGCCCGGAGCCTGTCCGTCGCCACCCGGTAGGCGCGGCGCACTTCGGTCTCGTAGCGAGCCGACCGCTGGCCACTGTACGCCGTGGCAAGCCCGCGAACGGGGTTTCCACCGGCCCTCTCGATGTCGTGGTGGTTGCGATTGCACACCCGCCTGTTCTCGTCGATCAGGCGGTTGCGCAGGATGGACCATCCCATGGCCTTGAGGCTCCTGGGGGTGTCGCCCTGATCTTCGAGTCTCGTGATCCAGGTTCGCAGGCGGCAGAAGACCTCCTGCACCACATCCTGGGCAGCCTCGGGTGTACGGGAGCGGGAGAGCGCGTGGTGGTACATCGAGCTTCCGTGTTCCTTGACGAAGTCGGCGAAGTCCTGGTTCGAGGTATGCGTCGTGGGATCGTGGTCGGTCATGTTCATCGCGCTCCTGAGCGCTCGGCGGCCTCGGGGTTGGTGGTCGCCTGGTCCCAGGCGGGGCAGGCGGTCGCGCCGACGTCCTCGACGCCGAGCGCGCGCAGGGCCGTCAGGCTGCGGCAGACGTCGTCGGCCATGGCCGGATCGATCACCGCGGTCATGCTCGCCTCGCGGGCCATCAGACCGATGGCGCCTATCACGGCACCGCGGGTGATCTCGGGGTGGTGATCCACCACCGCCGCGCCCGCGGCGTACAGACTCGTGGCCCGCGGCCAGTCCAGATGGAAGCGCATCTCGAGGCGGGACTCCAGACCCACGGGCTTGAGGGCGAGGAGTTTCTCGATCTCGCCGGCCGCCCAGTCGCCGTCGCTCAGCGCGTCCGCGGTGGTGTTTGCCGTGACCAGGGTGCCGTGCTCCAGGCAGTCCGGCGCCTCGACCTTCACGGAGATCCGGACCTCGACGAAGTGGGCCAGGGCGCGCAGAGCCTCATCGGTGTGCTCCAGGGTGATGTGTGCGCGGGCGACCTCCTTGTGCCCTCGTGCGCGGAGATCGTCGTCCAGGGCTGCACGGATCAGCATGCCCATGTCCTCGATCATGGCCTCACAGGCGGCACGCTCCCCGGGGCCCTGACACGTCACCTCCATCGACGAGGAGAGATCGTGGATTCGGGACGCCACCACCTCCTGGTCGGCGAACGCCCAGGGGTACAGCACGGCTCGTGCGGACAGGGTGGCGTCGAGCTCGTGCAACGCCGCGCGCACGTCCGGCCCGGCGGCCATGGCGATGGTCGTCAGGATCTCGTAGAGCTCGGGGTCGACCACGGCGACCGGGCTGCGTGCGACCTCCTTTCGCAGCCAGTGAAGTGCGGCCGCAGGGTTCGCCTCGTGCTGGCCGTACACCCCCACGATGGCCGCGAGGGTGGTCACGCGCGGCATCCCCTCGAGGGCGCCGTCGATCTTGAGGTCTTCCACGGCGACGACGTAGTCCGCGGCAACGGGGCTGAGCCTCAGGGCCTCGTGCAGGGCGTCCATATCCACGAGACCCCCCTCGATGTCCTCGGCCGAGGACCGCACGAGCCCGTCGAGCGGCACGCTGGCCGTCTCGACCCAGCGCACGGCGACCGTGCCGCCGCTGTCGCTCTCGATGTCGTCGATCAAGTCCCACCGGGGGAGGCGCGTGCCCAGGATGGAGCATTCGAGGTACATCCACAGCAGCTCGTGACGCATGGCCCCATCGAGATGCCGGAGGATGCGGTGCGTGGCGGGTGGGTCGGCGGCGAAGAACGCGGCATCGAGGCTCTGCAGGAGTTCGCCGCGGCGTCGGGGCGCGTTCTGCGCCGTGTCCAGGATCGCCCGAGCCAGGGCGTGAAACACGTTGCGACCCGTGACCTGGACCGCGACCGCGGCCTCGCGGCGGGCGATCTGGTCGTCCGCGTCGTCGTGGTCCCAGGAGGAGAGGATATGGGTGCTGACCATGGCCTCCCACGCCCCGGCCGGCCGGTGCCAGTCCGCATCCAGGGGGGCCTCACCGGCGTCGAGGAGCAGCGCGAGGACGTGGAAGGACTCCACCAGCGGCTGGCAGCGCGCATTCCGCAGGGCCGGGACGTCCGCGAGGGTGACGATATCGTGCGCCCGTTCCATGTTCAGGTCCGCCAGCCGGTCGGCGGCCAGGGCGAAGGGAATCCGGTGCCTCTCCAGATCGGGCTCCTCGGGGAGGTGCTGTCCGATGCGAACGCGGCCGGGCATCAGCTCGGCGCGATGCTTGGAATCCGCGAGGGAGATCGAGAGGACCGTGGTGATGGACTGGATGAGTTCCTCGCTGGAGGTGCCTGCTGCAGGGTGTGTGGCCGGCAGCTCCACGAAGGCCACCAGCACCTGATCGGACCTGCGGTTCTCGTCACGCAGGAGGGGAATCGTGGGAACGATGACGACGCGCACGCCGGCCCCGAATTCGCGCGCGAGGGCGCTTTCGCAGCGAGTCTCCAGGTCTGCCAGTGGTACGGGGGTCGTGTCGTGCAGGTGCAGCACATCGGGGCGCTGCAGGTGCAGCGACATGTACAGGAACACATCCTCGACCGGCACGACGTCGGCCCCCGCGTGGCCGATCAGAGCCTGGTAGACCAGGTACGCGATGTCCTCGGGGATGCCCGGTTGGCAGGCCAGCTCCGGGGCCGCGGAATGGGCCTGGAGGACACTGCCATCGGGGACGTCGCAGCGGCTCTCGAGCTTCTCGAGGAGTTTCGTGACGTAGTCGTGGTCTCGGGTCGTCGCGAGGCAACAGGCGAACACAGCCATCATCAGCGCGGCGTCGGCGGCCCGGGGATTGCGGATCTCCTGGAGCACCGAGAGCAGCTCCGCAGCGATCGGCGCGTAGGTGGCTGCCTCGTACCGTCCGTCTCCCTCGAGTGCGCGGGTGAGGGTCTGCTGGACGTCCAGCACGACGATGAGGTCTTGCATGTCCTGGCTCACGAAGTGTCGCCTGCCCGCGGCCTGGATCTCCTCGATGGAGTTGCCCTCCACGGCGTCGATTTCGATGTACGCGTCCGTGACGATCAGGTCGCGGGCGTGGGCGAGATAGCGATCGGCCAGATCGAGCTTGCCTCGCCGCTGGGCGTCGTGAGCCAAGAGCGCGGTGAAGTGCGCCACGTCAGCGGCGATCTCGCGATCGATGGGCAGCTGCAGCCTGGCGAGCACCTCGCGCAGCTCATTGTGAGCTTCGTCGATCTCGCCCACGGCCGCGAGATCGATGGCCAGCGCAAGGCGACTCGCCTTGTCCTCCAGCGTGGGTTCGTCGGCCATGTGTGCTCGCTGCGCTGCGCGGTGCCGGCGGTGGCTGATGGCGCGCCGGCGGTATTCCAGCGCGTTCCCGTCGAGGCCTCGTCCTTCGTAGTACCGCGCGATGCCCTCGCACAGACGCGCCCGGTCGCTGCGTTCGCGTGCGATGGCCGCAGAGGTGCCGACGCCCGGCGTCTCCAGGCACCTCTCGACTGCGCGGTCATGCGGCTTGGCTGCCGTGGACGGATCCGCCAGCCAGCGCGATCGTTCGGCATCGTTGGCCGGCAGGGGCCCGTACTTGATCCTCAGATCCACGGCGAAGGGCAGGGCATACGTGTCGTCGTCGCGATCGGCCGCCACCGCAGGGGCCGATGCGGCCAGTGCGACGGCGAGCACCAGTGCTGCGGTCGTGCATACGTCCTCAATCCTCATGGCAACCTCCTCACCACCCCAGCGCCGTGGCCCTGGCCTCCGCTCCGAGGTCGTAGTCCTCGATGGAAGCGGTCACGGGCGGGCCGCGCAGCTCCTTTGCGATCACCACCCTGGTGCGGCGTGTCGTCCCTGCACCCATCGCGCCGGCGATGGTGTCCGCGCGCTCTCCTTCGCCCTCGGCCTCCTCCCCGTCGGGTCCGCGGCGGACGGGATCGTCGTCCACGTCGGCGTCGGGGTCCTTTCGGTCGATCGCTACGGCCAGGGCGTCGCCGTCTCCCACGCCCTCTTCGACCGGCGCCAGGAACAGGGTCAGGGCCAACCAGAACACCGCGGTCGCGACGATCCCCAGGGTCCCCGCCGCTGCGATCACCCGGACCGCCCACCGTCTCCTGGCAGATCTCTTCCGCTCCTCGTCGAGCCATGGTGGCGGCTCTCCCTCGGATCCGGCGCGCTCGCAGCGGAGCACCCAGGCCTCGCAGCGGACGGCCAGCTCGAGCAAATCGCCGGGGGTCGGATCCCGGTGCAGGACGGCGTCGTTGAGGGCCACGGTGACCCTGCCCATGGGCGTGCCGTCCGCGATGTGGTCAGGGAGCGGGTCGTCGAGAAGGTAGTGACCTGTATTCACGTCACGGCAGGCGAAGCCATGGACCAGAGCCAGCACCGTGTGCCACGCCTCGCGGGTGTCCGTCTCGCGAGTGCCGTTCTGGTAGCGAGGATCTCCTGAGACCCGGCGCGGATCCACGTAGGGCGGCGTGAAGGGGCCCATTCCCTCGGTCAGCGCCGTGTTCGGCGCAGTCCAGGCCACGGCGCCCTCCACCGTTCCTCCAGCGTTCCGGCGGAGATCGCGGGTCCCTCCCAGGTCGCCCAGGATCATCAGGTCGATCCGCAGGTCGGGCATCAGCCAGTTCTCGGGCTTGCCGTCCCGTACCAGGAATCCGCGGCCGTGCACAGCGATGAGGACCTGCAGGACGCGGATCAGCGTCTCGAGCAGTCGGCCCGCGAACACGTCCCGGTTCTGGGCGGCATCGCCGTGCTCGCACAGGCGCGTGGCCGCGTGGCCGCGGTAGCGGCCCTGCTCGTCCCTCTTGCGATCCGAGTGCACGAACTCGACGATCCCGTCGATGGGTTGCTCCTGGAGTTTCTTGAAAACGATGAAGTCCGCAGCCGCGCGCGGCCGTCGCGCGGAACGGAAACTCAGCACCTTCAGCGCCACCCGCCTGTCCACCCCCGGCCGCTGCTCCCAGGTGTCGATGGCCTCGTAGACGATCGAGGCAGGTGAGCCGAAGATCTGCTTCACGATCTCGAAGCGGTCCACGTACACGAAACCGGGCTCGAACATCTCCTCCCAGCCTTCGGGGGGGCGCAGCTGGTTGCACGTGCACTGGAACCTGTCCGGCAGTAGAAACTCCCCGCACGCAGGGCAGAAGTACTTCACGACGACCTCCTGACCGCGAGGCGCGGCCGGGCGCCCCTGGTTTTTGCGCCCGTGTCGGGCCCCAACGTGATCTCTGCCTTGCCCCCCCCCAAACAAATCGGGCGCCTGCGGCCGCAGCTCGCGAGCCGCAGGGCTGTGGACGTGGGCGAGGCGTCTGTCTACCCCGGTTTCATGGCGATTCTGCCGAGAGGTCCGGGTTGGTTGGCCTCTACCTGATCTATCTTGCGGGAAGCACGGCCCTCTCCCCCTGGCCGGACACGCGGTCCGCCGCGAGCTTGCGCCAGTGACGCAGCCGCCCACGAGGCCAATATCTTGCAGAGTTTGGTCGTGAACCGGAAAGAGTGTCACCCCGCCGTTTCGATCGGTTATACCCACGGGGTCGAGTGAAGGATCGCCCCCCGGAGTGCCCCTTTTGGACCAGAACTACGACGCAGTGGTGATCGGCGCGGGCCTGGGAGGGCTCTCCGCCGCCGCTGCGCTCGCTCAGCGGGATCTGTCGGTGCTGTGCCTGGAGAAGCACCACGTCCCGGGCGGGTACGCGGGCTCGTTCGTCCGGGGCCGGTACGAGTTCGAGATCGCGCTGCACGAGCTCTCGGGGATGGGAACGGCACAGCGCCCGGGCGCGCTCCACGGCATGCTCGACCAGCTCGGGATACTCGACGACCTCGAGTTCATCGCGATCCCCGACGTCTACCGCGCCATCTTCCCCGAGATCGACATCACCCTGCCCGTGGGCTGGGAACCCTACGAACAGACGCTGTGCGAGGCCTTCCCCGAACAGCGCAAGGGCATCCGCAAGTTCCTGGGCCGGATCCGTACGTTGCAGGACGAGATCCGCTTCTTCAACGACATCCACCTGCTCGACGGCCTGCCGAGCCTCCGCCAGCTGCTCCAGCTCCCCTTCAAGAGCCGGATGATCGCGCGGTACGGCCAGGCCATGTTCGGCACCATCCTGAACCGCGACATCTCGGACCCGACGCTCCGGGCGGTCATCGGCCAGCTCTGGGGATACGTCGGCCAGCCGCCGTCGCGGGGCTCGTTCCTGCTGCTGGGCGCCTGCATGGGCACCTACGTCGGCAACGGCCCGCGCTACATCAAGGGCCGATCGGCCGCGCTCTCGGCCGCCTTCGTCCGGGCCATCGAACGGCGCGGCGGCGAGGTGCGGCTCGGCTGTGGAGTCGAGCAGATCCTCACCGACGGCGGCAAGGTCACGGGGGTCGTCACCGAAGCGGGCGAGGCGATCGGCGCAAAGGCCGTCATCTCCAACCTGGACCCGTCCAGCACCTGCCAGAACCTCATCGGCGTGGACAGGGTGCCGCAGCGGTACTGGCGCAAGCTCCAGCAGTGCGTGGTCGGTCCGGGCTCCTTCAACGTCTACATGGGGCTGGCGAAGCCACCGGAGGAACTCGGCCTGACCGAGTACGAGGTGTTCGTCAACTCCAACACCGACATCGAGTCGCAGTACCTCGAGTGCCGGGACCTGCCCCGGCTGTTCGATGCGCGCCCACCGGCGGCCCCGTGCGTGGCGATGACCTGCTACAACCTCGCCGATCCCGACATCTCGCCCCCGGGAACCTCGTTGGTGTCGATGACCACGCTGATGTTCGGCCGCCGCTGGCACGACGTCCCGCCGGCGGACTACTACGACGTCAAGAACCGCGTCGCCCGGTCCATGATCGAGCGCGTCGAGACCGAGTTCCCGAACCTGCGCAGCGCCGCCGAGGTGCTCGAGATCGCCACGCCGGTGACCAACATGCGGTACACCAACCAGGTCGACGGCGCGATCTACGGCTACGAGCAGCTGCCCTTCAACTCCACGGTCTACCGGCTGGCCCACGAAGGTCCGTTCAAGGGGCTGTACTTCGCCGGCGCCTTCACGAGCCCGGGCGGCGGATTCGAGCTGGTGATGACCTCGGGGTACATGGCGGCCGTCAAGGCGGCCAGGGCCGTGAAGAAGGGGGGCGCCTGAGTTGTCCTTCTTCAGCGATCTGGGGGACTACGTCCGACGGTTCTTCGAGCACCGGGCCCTGGCGGAACCGGGCGCAGGGGAGGATCACACCGCGGCGGTGCTGGTCGACCGGACGCGCCGCACGGTCGAGGCGCTCCACCCCCGGCAGATGCGCCTGCGGGTGGTCGAGGTGCGCCGGACCACTCCGACGAGCAAGTGCCTGCGCTTCGAGCGCACCGACGGCCCGCTTCCGCCGTTCCAGGCGGGCCAGTACATCTGCCTCCAGTGCCAGATCGGCGACGTGCTCACCTCCCGGCCCTACAGCATCTCCTCGGCGCCGGGCCGGCCATGGCTCGAGATCACCGTCCGCGAGGTCGCCCCTGGGTTCGTGGCCCCGCACCTGCTCGAGGCGGTCGAACCGGGCGACGAGATGACCAGCTCCGGCCCCCTGGGCCACTTCCATCGCGAGCCGCTGATCGATGGTGAGGATCTGGTCCTGCTGGCCGGCGGCAGCGGCATCACGCCGTTCATGAGCATCATCCGCCAGCAGCAGGAGCTGGGGTGGCCGCTGACGATCAACTTGCTCTACGGCAGCCGCGTCGCCGACGACGTCATCTACGGGGACGAGCTGCGTGAGCTCGCCAGGGGCAACGACCGCTTCCGCTGCACCGTGGTGCTCTCGGAGCCGTCACAGGACCACGACGGGCCCGGCGGAATGCTGGACGCCGAGCTGATCCGCGAGGAGGTGGGCTCCCTGGAGGGCAAGACCTACTACCTGTGCGGCCCGCCGGAGATGCTGTCGTTCTGCCTCACCGAGCTACATTCGCTCGGCATCCCACCCGAGCGTATTCGCCGGGAGCGGTCCGGCCCCCCCGCCAACGTCACCGAGGTGACCGGGTGGCCCGCGGACGTCGATCCCCAGCAGGCCTTCGTCGCGAAGGTGAACGGACGCACCATCCCCGTCCACGCCGGCGAGCCCCTGATCAACTCCCTCGAACGTCACGGCATCGTGGTGCCGACCCAGTGCCGGTCCGGCGAATGCAGCGCCTGTCGCACCCGGCTGCTGAGCGGAGAGGTGTTCAGCGCGCCCATGCCCGGACAGCGCGAGATCGACGAGCGCTTCGGTTTCATCCACGCCTGCAACAGCTACCCTCTGTCCGATCTGGAGCTGATCGTCAGCTGAACTGCGGGTCGTCCGGTCCCTGCTGGTATCCTCTACATCAACCACGGAGACCCCTTGGACAACCGCCGCCGCTGGCCCCGCATCGAGGTCGCCCTCAGGGCCGTGTTCCGCTTCGGCCGCGACCAGGACATCACCAGCCACAGCTACGTCCAGGACATCAGCCTCGGCGGCGCCTTCATCATCACCGATCAGATCCGCCCCAAGGGCACCCTCATCCGCCTCCAGCTCGAGTTCAACGACGGCTCCGTCTTCAGCGCCGAAGGCCGCGTCGTCCGCGTCGTCCCCCCCGAGATCGCAGCGATGAAGGGCCTCCAGCCCGGCCTCGGCATCCAGTTCACCCAGATCGCCGACCCCGACCGACAGCTACTGCAAGACCGCTTCGACGCTGCTTCCGACTGAGAAAAGGAGAAAAGGGACGTTCGCAACTAAGCAACTTTTTCGCGTCCCCCAAGAGGTTCCAGCCCCCTCGCTGGTCGGGCCGCGCGTCTCAACGTAGCTCCACGCGGACGACCTCGAACGTGCCCGGTGTCGCACCGCGCCGCAGGGCGAAGAAGACCACCCCCCCGCCCGGCATGATCCGCAACGGGCTGATCTCGAGGTACGGGCCGTGCTTCGCGCCGACGGCGCACACGTAGTTGCTCTTCTCCCCATCGCGACCCGTGAACGCCAGCTCGCCAGCCACCCCATCCTGGGCCGTGCTCCAGTTCACGTAGTCCAGGGGACCCCAGTCGCGGCCGTCCAGCACCGGGTGCTCCCGGCCGTTGCGGTATCCCACGAATCCCCACGACGCGCCATCGGCCGAGAACACCACCTGGCCCACCTCGTCGTAGGGCCCGTACTCCACACCATCGATCACCGCGTGGGCCTCGAGGCCGCGCCTGATCCAGTACCCCCAGCGCTCCCCCGGTCCGAAGACGAACCCTCCCGCGTCACCGTGCGGGCCGCGCTCCTCACCGTCCACGAGCACGACGGTCTTCGCGCCCCGCTCGGCGAGGACCGCCCAACGGCTGCCCTCGGGCGAGAACAAGAATGGGTACGGCCTGCGGCCGCCGCGGGTCTGCTCCCCGTGGTACACGTCGTCGAACGGTCCGAAGCGCTCCCCGTCGACCATGGCGAAGTACTGCTCCCCTTCTCGCAGCCAGAACGCCAGGTGCTCGCCCCCGGGCGACAGCTCCGGCGGCAACACCTCGTCGAACGGTCCCCACGCCCCCCGATCGGACACCACGTGGCCTCCCTCGGCCCCCGTACCATCGCAGGCCCACGCAGACCCGTCGCTCGAGAACCTCGGCATCACCGGCCTCACGAACCCCCTGCCGCGCTCCTCCCCGTCGATGACCACACCATGGTGGTCTTCGCGCCGGTAGCCGTACCCCCACGAGTCTCCGCCAGTCGAGAGGACCGCATGGACGATCTCGTCCTCGGGCTCCATCTCGATGGCCTGACCGTCTTCCACGATCTGCTGTCGCCCATCCACGGAGACCACCGCGCGCCAGCGCCCCTCGGCGACGGCCACATCCGCGACCGCGGTCCACGGACCGTGCAACGCGCCATCGACCACCAGGAATGCCCCGCGCGGGTCCGCCACCACGACCCCCCAATGCTCACCATCGTCGCTGAACGTCGCCTGACCCACCACCTCGAACGGCCCCCACCGACCCCCATCGGTGATCACCCAGCGTCCCGCCCCGTCCGACCCCACGAAGGCCCATCGATGCCCCACCGGAGCAAACAGGAACGACCCGGCATCCTCGAACGGCCCGATCGCTGTTCCATCGACGATGATCGAGACCCCCTCCACCGCCCGGACCTCGGCCGCCCACGTCTCCCCATCCGCCGACATCCTCGGCGAGAACGCATCGATCTCGACGAACGGCCCATACCGCACCCCATCCACGAACAGGTACGTCGAACCCCCATGCTGGAACTCCACATACCAGCTGTTTCCCCGAAACGCGTAGTTCGGGCAGCCGAGATCCAGCATCTCCCCCATCTCGACGATGATCTCGCCGTCGACCCACGCCCGCACCCCCTCGGCGTGAACGGTCTTCAACCCCCAGTGGCGCCCGTCGACGCTCGCCGTGAGGCAGAACGCGTTGTCCGCTTCGACTTGGTGGACGACCTCGACTTGTGCCGCCGCGGCCGGCATCTCATGGCTCCCCGCAGCGAGCCACACACCCACGACCCATACAAGACCCATCGAGCGACTCATCCGTCGATCGTACCCACGGTCACGATCCCGGAGTAGGAAAAGGTCCTCAACCGCCCCGCGGGGAGAAAAGGAGAAAAGGGACGTTCGCAACTAAGCAACTTTTTCGCGGTCCAATCGGGAGCAAGCGTTTTCGCTCGCATTGCTTGGCACGCAGTTTGCTGCGCGGTCATGCATGCCAAGGCGCCAACGTATCGATTATTCGGGAGCTCTGCAGCACGTCATGTTTCGCGGTGTGGCGGGCTTCAACATCTACAGGGACGACCTGGACCGCCGTGTTTTCCTCTCGCAGGCCGAAGGAGCACTGAACGGGGAGCTCTTGAGGTGTCTCACATGGAGTCTGATGGACAACCATGGCCACTTCGGGACGCAAACGCTGGCGGGATCGCTGTCCAAGGAAATGCACCGGCTGGAGACGAAGTACGCGATGTACTTCAACAAGCGAAACGAGCGGAGCGGCCACGTCTTCCAGAACCGATTCAAGTCGTTGCTGGTGGAGGAGCAACAATACCTGCTTCGAGTCGTCCGGTACGTGATGCTGAACCCGATTGAAGCTGGGATCGTCGGGAGTCTCGAGGAGCTCGAAGACTATCCCTGGACTTCGTACCCGGCGCTGCTCGGAAGAAGGCGGCCTCAACTCGTCGACGTGGAGTTCACACTCAAGCTATTTGCAGACCCGCCGGCCGTTGCGCGTCGTGAACTGCGAGCGTGGATGGAAGCCGGACTTCGCGAGAAAGACCCAATCGCAGCGTTGCTCGAGGCTCCACCGGGGCGACCGACCAAGAAGCTCCAAGCAGAGCTCTGCGCGGCGATGATCGGTGAGCGGGACTCCGCTGTTGTTGGGAATGATGCGTTCATCGCCTCTGTGTTGGCGGAGGCAAGAGCGCGAGGCGCTGCAGCGCCAGAAATGGCGGCTCGCGGATGGTCGTTCGAGAGCATCGTGGTGCGGGTGTGTGACGAACTGGGCGTCTCGCTGGACGAACTGCGGGCAGGCAGGCGGACGGCGAAGGTGTCTCAGGCGCGCTCAGCCGTTGCATGGATTGGATACACGCGTCTGGACTTGAGTATCACCGAGATGGCGCTCTCGGTGGGCGTTTCTCGCCAGGCGTTGGGGAAATCGTTGTCCCGTGGGGAGCGTGTGACGCGCAAGCGCCTGGGATCGCTGTTGGCAGACCTTGACCAGGCGATTCCAGACGAAAAAGTTGCTTAGTTGCGAACGTCCCTTTTTTGCCCAGACGAAAAAGTTGCTTAGTTGCGAACGTCCCTTTTCTTGAACCGTCCGGAAATCGGTCACCCCGTCCGGAAATCGGTCGATCGCCCGCTGACCCCGGCACCCTGATGCGCTGACGCGCGTCGATTCACTCCCTTGGCACACCCCTTGCGATAGCTCCCACCCACACGGCCCGCCGGGGAGTCGGTGCCAAGGACTGGCGTTGGGTGGGACTCCCTGGCGGGCCCTCCACAGGAGGGTGAGCACGATGGTGGCCAAGGTGATGGCGGCGACGCTGGTGGGGGTGGATGCGTGTGCGGTGACGGTGGAGGTGAACCTGATCAAGCGGCTGCCGATGTTGCAGACGGTGGGGCTGGCGGCGCGGGCGGTGAAGGAGAGCGGAGACCGGGTGAGGGCGGCGATCGAGTCGCTGTACGGGGAGTTCCCGAAGCGTCGGATCGTGGTGAACCTGGCGCCGGCGGACTTGCCGAAGACGGGGACGGGGTTCGACCTGCCGATCGCGGTGGGGATTCTGAAGGGGTGGGGGAAGGTCGAGGG
>CAZLEO010000228.1:0-15741 GCA_964558555.1 uncultured Rickettsiales bacterium
AGGCCCGGGCCTGTCGAGCCCCGTGGCGGATGGTCTGGTGGACCAGCCGCTCACAAGAGGACTGGGCCGCACGCGGACAGAGGACACAGAGGAGAAGAAATGGAGCCTATCTTCCTGAAATCTCTGTGCCCTCTGTGGTGAATTTCTCCCCCGACGGATGCCACGATCGTGACCGATCCGGGCTAGCCTCGCAGGAGATCCCCCAGCCCCGACGCGCGCTGGACCTGCGTGCGGACCGCGTGGTCGATGACCTCGGGGGGGCCGAGGAGGGTGACGTGTCGGCGGGCGCGGGTGACGGCGGTGTAGAGGAGTTCGCGGGTGGTGACGGGGGAAGGGGAGGGGGGGAGGACGACGAGGACGTGGTCGAACTCGGAGCCCTGGCTCTTGTGGATGGTGGTGGCGAAGACGGTGTCGTGGTCGGGCAGGCGGGCGGGGGCGAGGGAGCGGGGGGAGCCGTCGGGATCGGGGAAGAAGACGCGGATCTCGCCGCTGTCGGCGCGGTCGGTGAGGCCGACGTCGCCGTTGAACAGGCGTAGATCGTAGTCGTTGGTGGTGATCAGGACGGGCCTGCCGGGGTACCAGGTGGCGTGGGTATCCAGGCCGAGACGTCTGGAGAGGATGCGTTCGGCCAGGGCGTTGAGGGTCTCGACGCCGAAGGGACCGTGGCGGTGGGCGCACAGGATGCGAAAGCGCCCGAGGGCGGCCAGGCGGGCCGCGGGGTCACCGGGATCGGCCAGGTGGCCGAAGCCGGCGATGATGAGGGGCTCGATGGCGCGCTGCAGGGCGGATGGGGTGGGCGTGAGGTGGTCCAGGTCGTCGGCGTGGTGCAGCAGGGCGAGGACCTCGTCGGGCTGCTCGCGGTTGATGGCTGTGGCCAGACGGCCGATGCCGCTGTCCCGGCCGAAGCGGTAGCTGCGGGTGAGGTGGACCACGCTGTCGCCCAGCGTCGACGAGGGTGCAGACGCCGCGTCGCAGACGTCGCCGAGCACGGCGCCGGCCTCCACCGAGGCGAGCTGGTCCTTGTCGCCCAGCAGGACCAGGCGGGCGCCGGCGGGGAGGGCGTCCACGAGCCGGGACATCAACACGAGGTCGACCATGGACGCCTCGTCCACCACCAGCAGGTCCACGGCGAGGGGGCGCGAGTCGTCGTGACGGAACCCACCCGTGGCCGACCACCCGAGGGCGCGGTGGATGGTGGACGCCTGATCCGGGATGACCGCGAGGATCGCGGGATCACAGTCCAGGGGGCGCGTGCCCGACTCGATCGCGTCCTGGATCGACTCGGCCAGCCGGGCCGCGGCCTTGCCCGTGGGGGCCACGAGCCCGACCGTGGGCGAGGCCGCGCCGCGAGCTGCTGCCTGCTCGGCGATCAGCGCCAGGATGCGGACCACCGTGGCGGTCTTGCCGGTGCCGGGGCCGCCGGAGATGACGGTGAGCTGCCGTCGAACGGCCGTGCGCGCGGCGTCCCGCTGTTGCGCGTCGCCGGCGTCGGGGAACAGCCGCGCCAGACCCTGTTCGAGCCCGTCGGGGTCCACCCCCGGGGCCTCCGCGGCGGACAGCTGCATCAGGCGACGCGCCAGGCGGACCTGGCGCTGCCAGTACCGGGCGAGGTACAGCCGGTCCGCGCCGTCGAGGACCAGGGGCGTGGGGACCACCTCCGGTGGCGGGCTGCTGACCAGGGGACTGCGCTGCAAGGCGGTGATCCAGCCGTCGAGTTCGGGCCAGCGGGGGCGGTCGTCCCCCTGAACCTCGTCCACCTCGGTGCCTGCCACGGCGCGCAGGTCCGCGCATACGTGGCCCGCCCGGGCGCGGCGGCTGGCCAGGGCGGCGCCGAGGCAGACCTCGGGGGTCTCGTCGCCGCCGAGCCGCGCCATGGCCTCGGCGAAGCGCACGTCCAGCGGCCCCAGGGCGCCCGCACGCAACAGATCGTCGAGGGTCACGGCCGCACCTCCACGTCGTTGGTCGTGTCGTCGAACAGACCGGACAGGGCCTCGATCACCTCGCGCCGCGGGCGGTCGCGGAACACGCCGTAGCGCGGGCCGTCGGCCGGCGACATACCCCGGAAGAACAGATACAGCGCCGAGCCGAAGTGACGATCGTAGTCATAGTCGGGCAAGCGGTAACGCAGCAGCCGGTGCAACGCGACCACGTACAGGTGGTACTGCAGGTAGTAGTGGTGGTGCGCCATCTCCTCGGCCATGGCCGCGTCGCCGTACGACGCCATGTGATCGCCGAGGCGGTTGGACTTGTAGTCCACCACGTACCACAGCCCGTCTCGGCAGAACACCAGGTCGATGAATCCCTTGAGGAATCCGCGCAGGGGTACGAAGCCCAGGCCGGCCACGCGCCGCAGATATCCCCGCGGGAACGCGTCGGACAGCCGCAGCACAGCGGCGATCTGGTCGGCGGTGACCAGGTCGCCGGTCGCCGGGAAGACGAACTCGAGCTCGTCGAGGCGATCCCGGTGTCCGAGCCCGGACAGGCAGAACCCGCCCACGTCGGTGTCCAGCGATGCGCCGATGGCCTCGGCCACCGGATCGGTCCAGCGATGGGCGTCGAAACCGAAGGCAGCGAGCTTCCGCGCGGTCACGTCGTGCAGGTCGCTGCGGTCGGCGAAGTCCGCGTGCTCGTAGATGGCGTGGAAGCAGCTGCCGGCCTTGCGGCCGCCGGGGAAGCCGACGAGGTGGGCCGGCGGACCGCTCGCCAGATTCGCGGCCACGCGCGCCGTCGCGGCGGTGCCTGCGTCGTGATCCCGTCCGTCGGTCTCCTGGTCGGCCACGAGCCCCGAGAAGCTCGACGTGCGTCGTCCCACGGGCAGGTCGCGCCGCACCTCGAGGGCTTGCAGGTCGTCGCCGGGCTCGGTGACGGGGTCGTAGGGCGGGGCAGGGGTCTCGTCGAGGTCGCCCACGGCGATGGTGCCGTTCGAGGCGGCCGCGAGGGTCTCGAGGTCGTCGCGGATCCCGGCCTCGTCGAGCGCCTTCACCCGCTTGCGCATGGCTGCGGGGGGCTCGCCGTCCCGACCGTGCACCAGCGTGGCCAGGGCCGAGCACTCCAGCTCGTTGAACGGACCCCAGAGCACCACGGCGAGGTGCTTGGCGCGAGTCAGGGCCACGTACAGCAGCCGCGCGCCCTCGGCCATGGCCTCGCGATCGTGGTGCGCGGCGTGGTCGGCCTCGCACGAGCCGATGTCCAGCCACGCGCGGCCCTCGTCGTCGTGGAACGAGAACGGGACATCGACCTTTCGCACGTCCTTGTTCCACAGGTAGGGGCAGTACACCACCGGGTACTCCAGCCCCTTGCTCTTGTGGATGGTGATCAGGCGGACGGCGGCGCCGTCGGTCTCCAGCCGCATCTGCGCGGCCTCGGCCGCGGGCGCGCCGGGGGCGAGCTCGTCGCGCAGCCACCTCAGCAGCCCACGGACGCCCAGGCGTTGCGCGGTGGCCGCGCCGTGCAGGAGCTCGGCCAGGTGCAGCAGGTTGGTCATGCGGCGGTCGCCATCGTCCAGCGCCAGCAGGCGCGCGTGCACCGGCCGGCCGGCGCGTCGGTGGTCGAGCACGGCGCGGAACATGCGCATGAAGCCGCGGTTCTCCCACAGGTCCCGCCAGCGCCCGAAGCGGCGCAGCCAGCGATCCCAGCGGGGATCGTCTGCAGCCAGATCCACCAGCCCGTCCCCGCTGAAGCCGAAGAGGTCGGTGGCCAGTGCCGCGCGCAGGGCGCCGGCGCGGGAAGGTTCGGCCACCGCCGACAGCAGCGCGTGCATGTGCTCGGCCTCCGGGGAGTCGAGGACGCTGAACTCGCTGTGCAGGACCGCGGGGATGCCGTGCTCGCGCAGCGCGTCCTGCATCCACAGCGCGTGCTTGTTGGCTCGCACGAGCACGGCGATGTCGCTCGCGCGCAGGCGTTTTCCGTCGATCTCGGTGTCCGAGGCGAGCATGCGGGCGATGTCGTCGGCCACCAGCGCGGGCACGTTGTCGCGGTGCCAGTCGCCCACCAGGCGACCCTTCTTGTTCACCCGGCCCTCGCCCGGCACGAACCGCACCTGCAGCGCGGGAAGGTGCTCTCCGTGGGCGAGCAGACGGTCGCGGCTCTCGGGCTGCGCACGGGCCGCGCCGAATTCGATCTCGTCGAACACGAAGGGTGTGTCGCGGCGCTGGAACACGGTGTTGACCGCGGCGACCATGCGCGGCGAGGAGCGCCAGTTGGTGTCCAGGGTCCACGAGCTGTCCCGCGCGTCCCGGGCCGCGCGCAGGTACGAGAAGATGTCTGCGCCTCGGAACGCGTAGATGGACTGCTTGGGATCGCCGATGATCACCAGGGGGTGGTCGGTGCCCGCGTACACGCGGCTGAAGATGCGGTACTGGGTGCGGTCCGTGTCCTGGAACTCGTCGATCAGGGCCGCCGAGAACCGACCGCGGATGGCGCGGCACAGGCGATCGCCGCCCGGTCCGGCCACGGCCTCGTCCAGCCGCTGCAGCATGTCGTCGAAGGTGTGGGTGCCGGCCTCGGCCTTGCGGCGGCGGTGCTCGGCTCGCGCGTACGCGGCGAGGTCGAGGCGCAGGGCCAGCAACTGGGCCGCGAACAGCGCCGGGATCTCGCACAGGGCGCCAACGGCCTCGAAGCAGGGGTGGACCAGGGGAGCGCAGCCGCCCTTGACCTTGTCGTGCAGGAACGCGGGCGAGAAACGGGGCAGAAATCCCAGATCCGTCGGTGCCGGGTCGTCCTGCGCGAACCAGTCGTCCACGGCGGCGAGCCACTTGCTCAGCGAGTTCGCCTTGTAGCTGCGGCGGTTGAGTCCCGGATCGTCCCTCAACAGCGTCTCGATCTCCTCGCGGTGGTCGAGCCAGAGGGAGCGGGCGTGTTCCAGGCGCTCGCGGAACGCCGCCGCCGCGTCCACGGCGTCCACCGCGGCGGGGACGAGCCCGCGATCGGGCTGCGAGATCACCTCCCTGGCCAGCCTCACCAGGGACGCGGGCCCCTCCCTCTTTGCGGCCAGGTATCGCAGCAGGTACGGGTCCATGTCCTGGACCCGTGAGACCCAGAAGTCCTCGGCGATCTGCCGGTACAGGGCGCCCTCGTCCGGCTCCAGGGCGGTGTCGAAGGCCACGCCGCTCTCGAAGGCGTTCTCGGACAGCATGCGGCTGCAAAAACCGTGGATGGTGGAGATGGCGCACTCGTCGAAGTCGCGCAGGGCCTGGCGCAGCCGGTCCCGGACGACGTCGCGACCGACCCGCTCGACCAGGGCCCGGGCGAGGTCGTCACCCTCGTCAAGTCGCAGCGTCGTCGCGATGCGCTCGCGGATACGCGCCTGCAGCTCGGCCGTGGCAGCCTCGGTGAACGTCACCACGAGGATGCGCTCCGCGGCCACGGCGCGCTCGACGAGCAGGCGCACGAACAGCGTGGTGATGGTGTAGGTCTTGCCCGTGCCAGCGCTCGCCTCGATGAGGTGCATGCCCTCCAGGGGCAGGGCCAGGGGCTGCAACCGCTTCACTCCTCCACCTCCGTCCGCGCGGCGAGCATGGGCTCGAAGATGCGCATCGCCAGGTCGGTGAAGTCGGGCACCGGGCCCTCGAAGGGATCGGCCCCGCGGAACAGGAGGGCCAGCTCGTCGTCGTCCCCTTCCCCCGGCCGGCCGCCCCACGAGGCCTCCCACTGCCCGGTGGCGGCGGCCCAGGCGCGGTCCTCGTCGCTGCCCTCGAACCGGGCCGCGGCGAATGCCGCCGACGTCCGGGGGAAGAACGCCAGCGGTGCGCGCTGCCCGTGCAGGTAGAGGTCGATCAGGTCGGCCAGCAGCTCGAGGGCGCTGTCAGGGAGGGATTCGAAGACCTCGATCTGCGCCTCGCCGCCGTTGCCACGGCCGACCAGGATCGTGCGCAACGGACCCCCTGCCGGGGCAACGGCGTTGAGCGCCAGGTGGTTCAGCCATGCGGTGAGCCGGTGTGTCGGATTGAGCCGGCCGTGGGTGTACTCGACGCGGGCGTCGGGCCAGAGCGAGCCCAGCTGCCCGGTGAGGCGGCGCCCGTTCAGGTCCAGATCCACGGCCACAGGGGGGAGTTCCTCGCCCGCGGTGACCTCGCGTACCGCGCTCGCGAGGGGTTCGACGACTCGTCGCAGCTCCTCGTACTTGAGGTGCCCCGGCGCGCCCAGGGGCAGCACGCCTCGTGCCTCGACCACGGCGCGGTACTCGCCGAGGTCGCCGCCGGCCACGGCGTGGCGCATCATCGGCGCGCCGATCCAGTAGTCGTCGAGCCCGGTCGTGGCGATGGGCTCGCGGTCGTCCACGGGATCGGTCCCCGCGGCCATGTGCACCCCCACCCGGCGGCGGAGGAACCAGCCGCCTGGTGAGCGGTAGAAGCGCTGCAGCTGGGCCAGCTCCACCTCGGCCTCTGCGTCTTGGGCCATGGGACCGACGAAGAACGGCGCATCATCGGCGCGGCGGTCCAGGGTGGCGCGGGCGCCCTCGGCGTAGCCGCCGCGGTAGCTGAACAGGCCGGCCTCGCCGCGAAAGTAGCGGGGGCTGAAAGGCTGCAGGGGGTGCCGTGTGACCAGCCGGGCCGCCCCGGCGGCGCGGGGGTCGTCCGGATCCCCGTCCGGGACCACGGTGTCGGCGAGGGCGTCCAGCAGCTCGCTGACCAGCACCGACGGCGGCAGCGCGGCGTTGTCCCGCAGGCTCTGTCCCACGTAGGTGATCAGCAGGTGCTGCCGCGCGGCCAGCAGGGCCTCGATGAACAGGTAGCGGTCGTCGGCGCGGGTGGAGCGATCCCCGGGCAGGGGATCGTGGGCGATCCGGTCGAAACCCGGGGCGCGGCGGGATCGGGGGAACTGGTCGTAGGCCATGCCCAGCAGGCACACCACGCGGAACGGGATGGAGCGCATGGGCAGCAGGTTGCACACGGTGATCCCGCCGGTGAGGAACGCGCGCGCCGACGACGACTGGTCGAACAGGTCGCCCAGGTGGCGCTGCACGACGGCCAGGTCCACCGGGAGGTCGTGGCCTGCTTCGCCGGCCAGGCGCTCCAGGTCGGCCAGGGCGTCGAGGACCGCCTGGTGGCCGCGCGCCATGTCCCCGTCGGACGACAGCAACGCCGCCGCGGTGCGAGACAGCTGCGCACACCACCGCGCGATGGGGCGCGGCTGCCGCAGCGCGTCCAGGTGCTCCAGCAGCGTCTCGACCAGGTCCACGAAGCGCCCCAGCAGGTCCGTGTCCTCCACGGGCCAGGGCAGGGAGCCGCCGAACAGGGTCTCGCCGGGCAGGGCGTACCCCAGCAGGAGCCGATCCAGGCCGAAGCGCCAGGTGTTGAGCGGGGTGTCCGGCTGGCCCACCGCGCTCCGGTGGTCCGCGTCCAAACCCCAGCGGATGCCCGCGTCCTGGACCCAGCCGTGCAGCGCGTCCATGTCCTCGTGGTCGAGGCCGAAGCGGTCCCGCACGGCGTCCATGGCCATCAGGTCGAGGACCTCCGGGGCGGTGGCCCGCGACCGCGCCAGGGCCAGACACGCGCGGAACGCCTCGACCGCGGGGGCGCCTGCGGCATCGCTGCGGTCGCTGATGCGGTACGGGAGGCTGGCCCCCCCCTCGGCCGCGGAGAACACCGCCTCCACCAGCGGCGCGTACCCCTCCACGTCCGGCGTCATGACCACCATGTCGTGGGGCTCGAGGGTGGGATCGCTCTCCAGCAGGTGACGCAGCTGGTCGTGCAGGACCTCCACCTCGCGCATGGGGCTGTGGCAGGAGTGCAGGTCCACCGACCGATCCTCGTCCTCGATGTCATGGGGCGTCACCACGCCGTGCAGCACGTCCGACTGCAGCCGAGCCAGCAGGCTGGGCGGACCGTCCGCGGCGGGATCGAAGAAGCGCGCGTCGTCGGCGATCTCACCGGTGGCGGCGATGGTGTCGCGGAATTCGCGTGCCTGGGCACCCATGGAGTCCAGCAGGGTGTGGCCGCCCGTCTCCCCGTCCGCGGCCCCCGCGTCCAGCAGGAACAGGTGGACCGCCACCGTCTCCGGCAGCGCCCCCAGGACCTGCGTGTACAGCGGCGGGAGTGTGGAGATACCGAACAGGCTCACGCGGCTCGGCAGCGCGGTCGCGTCGTACTCACCCGCCTCCACGGCGCGCAGGAACGCCCGGCTCCTCGCCGCCACGTGCTCCCCGCCGTGCCCCTCGACCAGCCTCCGGTGCAGCTGCGCCTGCCAGCCCTCGTCCTCCCCCGCCTCCCAGCCCAGCAGCATCTCGGGCCGGTACACGGCGTACTGATCGAGCACCCCCGCGATCCGCCGCGCGAGCCCGTAGGCCTTCGTCCCGTCGCGGTCGTCCTGCAGGTACCTCGCCAGCGGCTCGAAGCCGTGCCGCGGCAGGCAGTCCGGCAGCGCCGCCAGCACCGCCCAGGTCATGGCCTCGGCCGTGTACGGCGCCGTCTCCGTATCCCGTGCCCCCAGCACCGCGTCGAACAGCCCCTCGATCAACGCCCTGGGGAACGGGAACGCCCCCTCCGCCCATATCCCGAACCGGCGCGACAGCTCCATGGACAGCCACGTCTCCATTCCCCGGCTCTGAACGGCCACGATCTCCTTGACGGTCGGCGGCCCGACCGGCTCCCGCAGGACGTCGACGAGGGCCTCGATCAGGGTTTCGACGCGGTTGCTGCGGTGGACGGTCAACATGGCGACGACCACCTTACCAAGTCCAGGCGACAACCGTTGTCGTGGAGGTGCTCAGCGTTCCGCGTCGCGGGGCAGCCAGGAGTACGAGCGGATGGAGCGGACGGAATCGAGGCTGGCGAGGTCGTCGAGGAGGGTGCCGTGGCGCTGGGGGGTGCGGCCGGCGAGCTCGAGCTCGAGGAGGAAGGGGCCGTTGGGACGGGGGCGGGAGTGGATGGCGAGGATGTTGACGCGGGAGCGGGTGGTGACGGCGAGGACCTCGGAGAGGGCGCCGGGGCGGTGGCGGAGGTGGAGGGTGACGGCGAGGACGAGGCCGCCGGGGAGGGAGCCCCAGGTGCCCTGGTCCCAGACGTCGCTGGTGGCGTGGCGGCACCCCTGGCGGTGCACGATCCACTTGCCCTTGCCGGAGACGCGGCCCAGCAAGGGGTGGGGGGGCGTGGGCAGGCAGCAGGGGGACCAGGTGATGGCGGTGACCGTGGGGTCGTTGAGGATGAAGCCGTGGTCGCCGCTGTCGTCGCGCTGCACGCCGCGGACGCGGCCGCTGCCCCGGCGCAGCACCTTGCGCAGGCGGGCCTGGGCGCGCGGGGTCTTGACCAGGGCGGGCCAGGTGCGCCGAGGGCGGGCGTCGGGGCGGGTGATGATCTCCACCACGTCACCGTCGCACAGCTCGGTCTTGGGCGGCTGGCGGACGCCGTTGACCAGGGCGCCCACGCAGTGATCGCCGAGCTCGGTGTGGATGATGTACGCCAGGTCCACGACGATGGACCGGGCCGGCAGGTTGCGCCGGTCTCCCTGGGGTGTGAACACGTCGATGCGGTCCTGGGAGACGTGGGCGTGCACCTCGGACATGCGCAGGTCGCTGTCGCCGATGGTGCGCAGGACCTGCTTGTACTGCTCGCGGTCCGGGCCGCTGATCCCCCACTCGGCGAGGATGCCGCGGCGGTTGGCGGCGTGGTCCTGCTGGCGCTCCACGAGCACCGCCAGCGGCGTGCCCTCGTGCACGATGCGGGTCGTCAGGGCGCGGAACCCGTTGATCCGCGGCGCGTTGAGGTAGTCGCGGACATGGCGCGGCAGGACCTGGAACCGCCGGTGGATGTGTCCCATCACGCGCCACGCGTCCTCGTCCTCGCGGACCTGGCAGCGCAGCCGCTGCACGGGCCAGCCCACCTCGTCGAGGCGCGCCTTGCCCGGGGTGCCGGTGAGGAAGACGTACTGGCCGAGGCGGCGGGACTCCACCTGAACGGAGATCAGGCCGTGGGGCCGGAGATCCGTGAGCTTGTCGGGCAGCGAGAGCACTTCGGGGCTGGCCTGCGCGAGCAGCGAGTCCAGGGCCTCGTGGGCTTGCCGGGCGAGGCGCGGCATGAGGTGCGGCAGGCACTGCTCCACGAGCTCGTCGGAGAGCTCCACGGCGCCGAGCCGACGCGTGACGCCCACGTAGATCATGCCGATGCGCGCCTTGCTGCGGGCCTTGGCGCGGCCGTGGACCTGGAAGGTCAGGGAGTTGTGCAGTACGTCCAGGGCCTTGACCAGCAGGACCCGAAGGTCCCTCGACGCGGCGGTGAGGATGCGCTGGTAGGTGGCCGGCATGTCGCCGCTGCCCGTGGCCGGGTTGCGGATCTTGGACAGGGCGCGCACCAGGGTCGCCACCTCGCGGTCCAGGGCGCGGATGCGGCGCAGGGCCTCCTTGTGGGGCGGCGCGTCCTCCACCGCGTCGTGCAGCAGCGCGGCCATCACCGCCACCCGGTCCGCGAGCCCCCATTCGAAACACGACCGCGCCACGGCGATGGGGTGGGTCACGTAAGGGGCGTCGTCGAGGCGCCGGCGCTGGCCGCTGTGGCAGTCCACCGCCAGATCGGCGGCCGCGCGGATGTCGAGCGCAGCCTCCTCGCCAAGTACGGCGGTGGCCTCGGCCACGAGATCATCCACGAGAGGTTGAACGCCCACGATCGAGTCCCTCACCGGGTCTGTTCGGTGTTTTTTTTCGGCCATGGGGCTCATCAGTAGGGCGGCTGGTAGGGATCGCCCGCGAGCAGGCACGGGGAGGCCTGCAGCGAGCGGCCCACGAGCTGCTCGATCTCCGACTGGTTGGCGGAATCGTGGACCAGGGCTTCGATGGCGTGGTCGTTCACCCCCAGGTTCGGGAACGCATAGCTGACGTCGAGGAAGTAGTGGAGCCGCAGCCACTGGATCAGCACCAGATCGACCATGTGGTCGTCGGCCTGGAGCGAGGCGTAGAAATCCGGGTACACGTTGCGCGCCCGGCGCAGGTACAGCTCGAGGTAGTAGGTGAAGGCCAGCGCGCCGTCGCGCGCCGAGATACCCCAGGGCTCGTACTCCCCGACCAGGGCGATGGCGGCGAGCCCGTTGATGTAGCAGTTGAGCTCGTCGAGCAGCTCCATGTAGTCGTAGGTGCCCTGGGTCCCGGTGAGGTAGGTGTCCGCGTACAGGTCGGTCGAGTCGTTCTCGATCATGGACAGGATCTCGGACCTCGGGAACCCCTCGTAGTGGTGGACCGAGGGCTGCCACTCCGACCGGATCCAGTAGGCGAAGGTCACCCCCCACTGGGCGTTCTCGTAGTCGTAGCCGTGGGTCTCCTCGTGGACCACGGTCATCAGCGACTCCATGAGCATGGCGAAGCTCGACGTGTCCACGAACCAGCTCAGGTAGGGATCGTCCTGCATGATGAAGAGCAGGTCGTGGCCGCTGGGATAGCGCCGCTCGGTGGTCTCGAGGATGGTGTCGAGCCAGTTGCTGCCATGGAATGCGGCCTCCAGGTCAGCGAGCGACTCGTTGGGATGGATGGGCTCGGAGTAACAGTAAGGCCCGTCGTCGTCGTCCCCCACGTGATCGTCGTCGTCGCCGACGTGGTCGTCGTCGTCTCCCACGTGGTCGTCGTCGTCGCCGGGGAGGACGTCGTCGTCATCGGCGAGGTCGTCGTCGTCATGCTGGGGTCCGGGGGGCTGGCGCTGGACGCCGGAGTCCGATCCGCAGGCGGCAGGGCCGAGCAGGGGCAACGCCAGGCCGAGGATCAACAGAGCGCGCACAGCCGGTGACAAGGGGCCTCCCGACTCGAACGGTATCACGAGTCGGAAGGGGGAAGTCGCCAGATCTCGCCCGCGCCGGACTCCAGGGTGCGCGCGTCACCAACCTCGCAGGTCTCGTCCGTGAGCACCTCCGTGCCGCCCGGGCACGCGGCTCCCACGGCGGCGTCGCCCATGTTCAGCAGCAGCACGTGATCGTCGCCGAGCTCCCAGCGCACGGGCACCTGGTCGTCCGGGGCGACCATCTCGCCCATGGGTCCCGGGTCCAGGCCCGACGGGTAGCTCAACGGATCCACCGGCCGTGGCAGCAACCCGCGCGTGGCGGCGGCGTCCGGATCCAGCGCCCAGGCCAGCTTCTGCTCGGACAGCGCCGGCAGGTCGTCGCCCAGCAGCCAGGGGCCGCCCGATGCGGCCTGGGCGGTGACGGCGCCTCGCGCGCGGACCTCGTCGAAGGGATCGCGCAGCATCAGCTGATCGGGATCGTTCCACCACCAGGTGCCGTTGGCCCACGACCGCGCTGCCGTGGTGCGGGCCTGCCAGCGGAGGAACTCGGGCTGGGGGTCGGGCACTGCGGAGAACGCGATGTCGGCGCCGGTACGGTAGGACTCGGCAAAGCCGAGGGTGGGCAGCATGGGCGCACCGCAGGCCAGCACCCACGCGTCCCCGGCCGCCTCGCGGAGCAGCTCCATGCCCCGCCGATAGGCCTCGACGCCGGTCACGTCCTCGTGGCGCAACCCCTCCTGCGCGCCGGCGTAGAGGAAGTCCAGCTTGAGGTAGGTCCAGCCCTCGGCCACCCGGTCGGCCACCTGCTGGGCCATCCACGGCCCGGCGTCGGGGTGGGTCGCGTCGATGACGGCGTAGTCGCCGGAGCCGAGGTTGGTGAAGACGATCTCCTCGCCATCGAGGTCCCGCACCCACCAGTCGGGGTTGCTCTGGTAGGTGTCGGTGTCGCGGTGGACGTAGAACGGCGCCATCCACAGACCCGGCGTGAATCCGGCCGCGGCGATGTCCGACGCCAGCACGTCCATGCCGGACGGGAACCCCTCGTCCGCGGTCCAGTCGCCCCACAGCGCCTGCCAGCCGTCGTCGATCTGGAACACCTCCATCGGGGCGAGCTCGCCGTCGCCGAGGGAGGCGGCGAGGTCGAGGTTGTCGCGCACGTCCTGCTCGGTGACCGCCTCGTAGAACTGATACCAGGTGGCCCAGCCGGTGGGGGGTGGGCCGGCGTCCGTGGGGGTGCCGGCCACCGAGGCTGCGGCCCCGGCGTAGTCGAGGTGGAGCTGGAACGGATCGGCGCCCGCGCCTACCCAGAGGGCGTCGAGCACCAGGGCCTCCCCCTCGGCCAGATCGATGGATTCACCGCGGTTGCCCCACACGGCCCAGGCCTCGTCCTCGGTGAACGAGACGTAGAATCGCGTGCGCGTGGCCGCCACCGCCCCCAGCAGCGCCGACGCGCCCTCGGGGCGGCCCGCCAGGCCCAGCCACCACGAGGTCCACGCGTTCTCGTGGATCACGTCGGTGGCGTCGCCGTCGCCGTCAGCGACGGGCACGCCGCGCTCGTCGAGTTCGGGGTCTTCCATCTCCACCACGCCCGCGAAGGACCACGACTGATACCCCTGACGCCAGAACCGCGCGGGTTCGTCGCCGGCGAGATCGACGTCACCCGAGAGCACGAGGCCGTTGAACGTGCCACCCCCGGCCCCGGCGGTCACCTTCGGCAACACGGTGTCGCCGTCCCGGGTCAGCGCCACGGTGAACTCGCCCTCGCCCAGGACGGCGGCGACGAGGTGCAACGTGGCGCAGTCGGCGACGATGTAGGTCATCGTGTCGCCGTTGACCGTCAGGGTGGGAGGCTCGGAGCAGAACTCGGCTTCGGGCGGATCCGGCTCCACGTAGGCGTCGTCCCCGCACCCCACCAGCAGGGCGAGGGCCGTGGCGAGCGGGGGACAGAGGTGGTGCAGCCGCATGAGGACGCTCCTATCGCGGAATCTCACCGACTTCGGGCACGTCGATGATACCCAGGTACTCCTCGATTTGCTGCTCGATGTACCGGGCCTGATCGGCGGTGTCGAGCATGCGCAGGATCCTGAACCTCTTGCCGTCCGCCAGCTTTGCGTGGACCTGGTACGACGTCACGCGCGGCTCGTCGCCGTGGCGCGATCTGGCGGTCCTGGCCCAGCAGTACAGCTGCTCGATGGCCGAGGCGCGCAGCGTCCGGTTACCCGACCAGGGCAGCGGGCCGTGGCGGTAGCGCAGCGTGCCGCGCGTGACCGTGATGGTGGTGTGGTTGACGACCTTGCCGAGGGTGCCGTAGCAGGCTCCCAGCATGACCACCAGGTAGAACGCCGTCGTGGCCGAGGCGTTGACGTACACCATGCCGGCGGTGACGGCGGTGAGGCCGAGTGCGGCGAGCAGGATCAGGATGTGCCAGGGCGATCCCCAGCGGTAGGTGAGCACGAGCGCGGTGTCGTCCCGGGTCAATGTGAGGCGGGACGGGAGGCCGGTCGGAGGACGGGAGCTGAGGGGCGAGGGCATGCCTACTCGGTCTGGCCCGCCGTGTCGTCCTCGGCGTCCAGGATCACCCGCTCGACGCCCTCGACGTCGGAGAGCTCTCGCAGCAGGGCCTCCACCTGTTCCTCGTCGCGCAGGATCACGCGGTAGCGGTAGGACAGGGTTTCACCGAAGCGCAGGGAGCGCGCCTCCATCAGGGTGCGGCGCTTGACGTAGCGAGCGAGCACCTCCAGGACACCCTTCTCGGTGCCCTCGTATGCGGCCAGATCGCATCGCAGCAGGTGGACCGGACCCCGGGCGCCTCCCAGCGGGAGGATCGCCAGGGCGAACACGGCGAGGCTGATCACCAGGGTGCCCATGATGGCCACGCGGTAGGCGAACACGCCGCAGGCGATACCCACGGCCAGCGCGAAGAACACGAACGTGATGTCCCACGGGCTGCGCAGCCGCGTGCGGAAGCGGATGATGGCCAGGGCGCCCACCAGGGAGAAGGCGCGGGCGATGTTGTTGCCGATGACCATCATCACCATGGCGCCGACCACGGCGAGGATGACCAGCGACGACAGCATCGGCGAGGACAGCACCCGGTTGGGCACGGAGTAGCGGTAGACCAGGGTGACGACGATGCCCAGCACCAGGGCCAGGGCCAGCCCCTGGTAGATCTGGACGATGTCCAGGTTCAGCGCCTGCCCGAACGCCAGCTCGAGGTCGATATCGGTCACAGGCCCCACCCCAGCTCGCGCAGCTTCGGCGGCGTCAGGTAGCGGTTCTCGCGGGCGTCCCCGGCGCGCAGCCCCTTGGCCACGCTGAGCCCGAACTTGGACACGGGCACGGCTCGCAGGCGCAGCACCTTGCACAGGGTGCGCATCCAGCCGGGGCGGTCACCGTCGAACTTCAGCTCCATCACGATCCAGTCCGGGGGTATCAGGTCCACCGACGGTGGAGCATACAGGTCGGTGACCGAGGGGGCCACCGTGGCGCTGACGGCGTGGTCGATGGTCAGGCGCAGGCGCGGCTGGTCCTTGCGCCGTGACACGTACACCTCACGCACGTAATGCACCACGCTGACCGGGACCCTGGGGGCGTCGTCGACGAGCCGGCAGAAGTGGGACGCTGCGTACTCCTTGCGCCCCTGGATCAGCCGTCCGAAGTGGGCCCACGGCCGCTCGTACTCCCCCGAACACCACTGGTCCGCGTCGCACACGCGGACGCGGTGCTTGACGACCCAGTTCTCCAGCTTGCGCTTGTTCTCGAGGAACACCGGCTGGCGCTGGCCGGGCTTGCCGTACGTCCGGGCGCGCAGGCGGTTGCGGACCTTGTGCTCGTCCAGACGCTGGTAGTAGTCGAGCAGGTCGTGGGTGTCGAAGTAGATGCTGTGGACCTCGTACCCCGATCCGCCGTTGCCCAGGTCGATGGCGTGGGGATCGGGCTGCACGAAGGGCAGGGCGACCTCGCGGATACGCTCGCGCGCCTCGGCGGGCAGCGCGTACTTGTACTCGTAGCGGCCGTAGTCCAGAGGGCGTGCCACCGAGCCTAC
>CAZLEO010000229.1:0-15453 GCA_964558555.1 uncultured Rickettsiales bacterium
CCGTGCGTCTGCCTCTCCAACGACTTGGACGGCGCGATCCCGGCTGACGAGGACGACGCGGACGCCGACGGCTGGACGATCTGCGCGGGCGACTGCGACGACGACGATCCCGCCCTCAACCTCGATGACGCCGACGCCGACGGATTCGACACCTGCGCCGGCGACTGCGACGACGGCGAGCCAGCCGTTCATCCCGGCGCCATGGAGGATTGCTACGACGAAATCGACAACGACTGTGATGGGCTGGTCGACGACGAAGATGACGAATGCGATGTCGGAGACGACGATGACTCCGACGGCCAGCTGACCATCGACACGTTCGAGCCTTCCGTGATCACAGTCGGTGAGACGCCGCCGTTCACCATGACCGGAGAGCTTGATCCCACAGCAACCGTGTACTTCATGGACATGGACGACGTTTACGATGACGAGGAAGTCACAGACTACACATCGCGCGACTACGAACGCATCGAAGGAACCATCCCCTCAGGCCTGGAGGAGGGCGCCTGGGATGTCTGCGTGAGTTTCCCCTACGGCTGGGGAGACTGCCTGGACGGTGGTCTCACGGTACTGGCTGAAGGTGACGACGACGACGACGACGACGACGACGACACCACCGACACTCCCGACGACGACGACGGCGACATCACCGGCGGTTGCGACTGCCGGCTCGACCGACCGGCTGGCACGGGCGGGCTCGCGATCCTGACGCTGCTTCTGACCGTGCTCTTCGCGCGCCGCCCCACGCGCTAGAATAC
This sequence comes from uncultured Rickettsiales bacterium, assembly GCA_964558555.1. Taxonomy (GTDB): domain Bacteria; phylum Myxococcota_A; class UBA796; order UBA9615; family CAYRNR01; genus CAYRNR01. The sequence continues at coordinate 759 of CAZLEO010000229.1, forward strand.
CCCCATGGTTCGGCCACTCAGCGAGACCGCATCACGCCTCATGCTCGCCTTCGATCTGCACGAAGCCGGCGTTCTGGTGATGCGTTCGAAGCTCCGGCGAGAGCACCCCGATGCCGACGACGACATCATCGAGGAGTTGCTGGCAAGGTGGCTTCGGACCCGGCCCGGTGCTGAGCACGGAGACGCCGAGGGCCAGCCCGTTCCCTGGCCTCGCCGATGAACCGCCTCTTCCGAGCTCTCGCCGACGTCGCAGATGTACTCGAAGGGCTGTCGCATCCATGGGCGCTGGTCGGCGGTCTGGCCGTATCCGCCCGGACCGAGCCCCGCTTCACACGCGATCTGGATCTGGTCGTGGGCGTGAAGACCGACCACGGGGCCGAGGAACTCACGCGCACGTTCGTGGGCGCCGGCTACACCATCCTGTCCACCGTCGAGCAGGACGCGGCAGGGCGACTCGCAACGGTCCGGCTCGGACCCCCTGGGGAGGGTGATGGCGCCGTCGTGGTGGACCTCCGCTTTGCCTCGTCGGGCATCGAATCCGAGATCGCGACGTCGGCCGAGCGATGCGATCTGGCCGATGGGCTGATCGTACCCATCGCGCGGATCGGCCATCTGCTCGCTCAGAAAGTCCTCTCCCGAGACGACGAGTCACGCCCTCAGGACATCGCCGACATCCGCGCGTTGTTGGCCGAGGCCTCCGCGCAAGACCTCGCCATGGCGCGGTCGGCCCTGACCTTGATCGTCCGACGCGGTTTCTCCCGGCAGAGGGATGTGGTCGAGGAGTTCGAGCGGCTGATCTCCGGGTGAGCCCCGCCAGACCCCGTCAATCCCACAACGCGAACACGCGGTTGCGGCCCTCGCGCTTGGCCGTGAGCAGGGCGTGGTCGGCGAGGGAGACGAGATCGGGCAGCTCGATGGCCTCGAGCTCGTCGGTGGACTCCTCGAGGTCCGAGTCGAGGGTCTCCTGCACGTCTGCGCGGCCGAGGCGCAGCACGGCCACGCCGACGCTGGTGGTGACGCGGAGATCGACCCCATCGAGGTTCATCACGGTCTGGGCGATGGCGACGCGGATGCGCTCGGCCACGGTGATGGTGGAGGTCAGGGGCTGGTCGCGCAGCAGGATGCAGAACTCGTCGCCGCCGTAACGGAAGACGCTGTCCTCGGTGCGCACGCCGCGATTGAGCACGGCCGCGAACTCCTGCAGCACCTGGTCGCCGGCGGGGTGGCCGTACTGATCGTTGACGTCCTTGAAGCGGTCCACGTCGAAGATCATCAGCCCGACGTTGGAAGCGTGCCGCCGCGCGAACGCCACCTCCTCGGCCAGGCGCTGCTCGAAGAACTCGCGCTTGCCCACGCCGGTGAGGGGATCGATCTGCGACGAGCGCCGCAGCGAGCCGACGGCCTGGACCACCGTGGCGTCCACGGCCGAGTACTGCAGCACCGTGCCCGCCCCGAAGCGGATGCGGCAGCTCGCCGGGAGGTCGAAGCCGTCGACGATACGCAGGCCGTTGACGTAGGTGCCGTTGACGCTGTCGAGGTCCATCAGCCGGTAGCCGTCGTCGGTGCGCTCGAACCGCGCGTGCCGGCGCGACACCGACGAGTCGTCGAAGGACACGTCCACGCCATGACCGCGCCCGATGGTGCCGCCGCCGGGGCCGATCAGCTCGACCCGGCCCGCGTCCTCACCGCGCAGCGACAGCAACAGCGCGCCACCCACGCCGACGGACTCGCTCATCGAGTCCTCGTCCAGATCGACGATCGTGGGGTGCTCGTCCGCCGCAGGCGGATCCGGCCACCTTCCCAGCTTGCCCATCCCGAGACTCCCTCAGGTCGGAATCGACCTCATCCACCGACTCGATGGCACCCTATCAGCTGACGCCGGAAATTGGGACGCTCGTGCAGACGCTATGATCTCGACAAGGTGCATCCGGTCCGCCAGGTAGGGTCGGAAAATCATGGGAGGGAGAACCATGTCCTCGAAAGCCAATTTCTTCTGGTTGATGCTCGCGGCCGCGTGCTGGGTGGGGTGTCCCGCAGACGATCCCGACGAAGTCGGCGACGACGACACGTCCGGCGACGACGATGACGACGATGACGACGCGTCGGACGACGACACCGGAGACGACGACGTCGAGGGCTGCGACTCGGGCCCCGGCGACATGGCGTCGCTCCCCGCGGGCACGTTCACCATGGGCAGCCGGTCTTCGGTGGTGGGCCACAATGATGACGAGCGGACCCACGAGGTCACGCTGACCCGCGACTTCGAGGTGGGCGTGTACGAGGTGACGCAGGCGCTGTTCGAGTCCTGCATGGGCTACAACCCCGACGAGGATCCCCACGGCGACCGACCCGCGGTCTACATCAACTGGCACGAGGCCGCGGCCTTTGCCACCGCCGTCTCCGTCGGTGAGGGTTTGCAGGCCTGCTACAGCTGCTCTGGCGACGGCGACTCGGTGATCTGCGAGCCCGACGGCGACCCCTACGAATGCGCGGGCTATCGCCTCCCCACGGAGGCCGAGTGGGAGTACGCCGCCCGCGGCGGCCTCGAGGACGCCTCGTTCCCCAACGGCGGCAACCTCATCGAGGGCACCGAGTCGGACAACTCCGGTGACCTGTTCCTCACCGACGGCAGCCTCCTCGACGCCATGGCCTGGTACTGGGGCAACTCCGAGGAGTCGACTCATCCCGTGGGCGAGCTCGATCCCAACGGGTACGGCCTGTTCGACATGGCCGGCAACGTCTACGAGTGGTGCCACGACGGCTACGAGGAGGAGCTCTTCGACGCCACCGATCCCATCGGGCAGGGCGACGACAAGAACCTCCGCGGCGGCTCCTGGATGAGCTCGCCGTCAGGCGTCCGCGTCGCCAACCGCTTCGGTGACGAGCCCGACTACGGCAGCGGTCAGAAGGGGTTCAGGCTGGTGAGGATGCTGCCATAGACGCGCTCGGCCCTCAGCGCAACTCAGTCGGATTTGCTTCCCGCGGCATCCCGTCCGTATCGCACGAGGCCGTAGACGAAAAGACCGGCGTTCCCCAGGGCGATGGTCAGTTGCGCGACCCAGACCAGGGGCTCGTGAGGAGCCAGGTAGCCGGCGACGATGCCGCACAGGGAGACGCCGAGCAGGGCCAGCAGCAGGGCCACCGCCTTGATGGACAGCCCGCGGTTGCCGGAGACACCGCCCAGGACGAGGGACGCGGCGTAGGGCAACGCCGTCGCCTTGAGAATCCAGCTCAGGAGGATGCCGGTGGCCATGGGGTCTCCATGGTCTTGATACGGATCTGGGGCCGGGACATTCCGTGAGGGAGGGAGAGGGGCGCAGAGCGCCCAAGAAGACGCTCCCACGGAAACCGTGGGAGCGAGAATCGGAAAGGGACGAGGCGACTACTCCTCAATCCCTTCCCAGCTCACCATCCCCTCGTCCGGGGGCATCCACTGGGGTGCGTCGGCCCAGCCCTGCTGGTCCTGGAGGAAGGCCAGGGAGAGGGTGCGGAGGGTGACGAGGACCTCGGCGGGGGGGCGGAAGTCCTCCTCGCAGCCGTTGTTGCCGGTGGCGGGGAGGAGATCGCAGAAGTCGGTGAAGGAGTAGTGGCCGGCGTTCTCGAGGCCGCCGAGGTAGCGGGGGACGGCGGTGAGGGCGGCGTAGGAGGGCTGGACGTCCTCGTCCCAGGTGGTGAGGGTGTCGCGGTCGGCGCCGACGACGAGGATGGGGTCGGTGATGGCGGTCATGTCGGCGAAGTAGTCGTGCCAGGCCGGGGCCCAGGAGACGGCGGCCCAGGCGCGGGGATCGGAGCGGTCGGAGACGGACTCGCCGGGGTGGTCGGCGAACCACTGGTCCACGGCGTCGCAGCCTTCGACGGGGTCGGCGGCGCACACGGCGGCCATGGTGTCCATGTCGTAAGTCGCGCCGGCCACGGCGTAGGTGGTGAAGCCGCCGAAGGAGTGGCCCATGACGGCGTAGCCGGCGGCGGGATCGGCGCAGCCGTACAGGTCGGAGGACGGATCGGCGACCTCGGCGAGGAGCCAGTCGTAGGCGTCGGCGATGTCGTACGGACGGCGCATGGCGATGCGCGGCCACAGGTCCATGTCGAAGTCGAGGAAGGTGTTGTCCACGTGGTCGGGGGCGACGACGACCCAGCCGTGGCTGGCGAAGAACTCCATGACGGAGAACGTCTGGTAGCGGATGCCGGAGTTGCCGTGGCTGAACACCATCACCGGGTGGGCCGTGGAGCAGTCGGGATCGGCGTCGTCGTACGCGCCGCCGGGGATGAGCTCGTCGTAGACGTGGGTCTCGTCGGTGGCGGCGAGCGCGGGATACCAGACCTGGACGGGTAGATCGATGCCCTCGCGGGACTCGGCCTCGGACAGATCGGTGCCGGGGGGGTACGGTCCGGGCTCGTCCGGGGCGAAGAACTGGGGATCGGCGGCCGCGGAGTCGTCGTCATCGTCGTCGTCGCCCGACGGCGCGCTATCGTCGTCGTCGCCGGACGGGCAGCCGCCCAGGGCGAGGGCCGAGCCCAGCAACAGCAACCACGGCAAGACCAGCCAGGGGGTTCGCGAGGGGTGTTCCATGTCCAGTCCTCTCACAGGGTCAACGCGGTGAAGATCCAGGGGGTCGTGAAGATCCAACCAGCCTCGACGCCGCCGATGCCCAGCGACACGGCCAGCAGCGTGGCCACGAGGATCCAGCGCTTGCGGTTCTCGGGTGGGTTCACGGGCCTAGCCGACGAGTTCCCGTACGCGCGCCACGAGGTCAGTCCGCTTCACCGTCTCCTGCTTGTCCGGGTGCTCCATGGGCAGGTCCAGCCGCTTGAGCGTCACCTCACCCGCGGCGAGCTCGTCGCCGCCCACCAGCAGGCCCACCTTGAAGCCCTGGCGGTCCGCGTAGCGCATCTGGGCCTTGAGGCCCTTCTTGCCCACGTACACCTCCGCCGGGATCCCGTCGGCGCGTAGATCGACGGCCATGCGGCGGTACTCGCCGTACAGGGAGAAGTCCAGGGCCATCACCAGCACGTCGGCCACGGCCTCGCGCTCCTCGGTGAGCCCGAGCTTCTCCAGGGCGGCGTAGGCGCGGTCGATGCCGATGCTCGTGCCCGTGGCCGTCACCGGGTTGGGCATGTAGCGGCCGATCAGGCCGTCGTAACGCCCACCCGAGCAGATGGAGCCGAAGGCGGGCATGTCGAGCAGCGCCGTCTCGAAGATGGGGCCGGTGTAGTACGCCAGGCCGCGGGCGATGGACAGGTCGAAGCACCACTGCTCGGCCGGCACACCCTGGTCGACCAGCGCGTCACGGATGGCGTGCAGGTCGTCGAGGCCCCGCTGGGCCGGGGCGAAGTCGCCGAAGTAGTCGCGCAGCGCAGCCAGCACCTCGTCGGCGTCGCCGCGGATCTCCACGAACCCCTTCAGCGCATCCACCGACTCCGGCTTCAGCCCCAGCGGCACCGCGTCGATGCCCTCGAGCTTCTCCGACGGCGGATTCGACAGCAGGCGGACCACCGTGGCCCAGCCGAGCCGCTCGATCTTGTCCAGCGTGCGCAGCACGTCGTCGGTCATCGACGCGTCCACGCCGGCCTTGTCGATCATCGCCGACAGCAGCTGGCGGTGGTTGATGCGGACCTGGAACCGCTGAAGCCCCAGGGCCGTCAGCGTCGCCAGCATCACCGTCAGGATCTCGATGTCCCCCTGCACCGACGGCACGCCGACCACGTCCACGTCGCACTGCATGAACTCGCGGAACCGCCCCGGCTTGGGCTTGTCCTCGCGCCACACCTTGGCCATGTGGTAGCGCCGGAAGGGCCGCGGCACGTGCTGGCCGTGCCCGGCCACCACCCGCGCCAGGGGCACCGTCAGGTCGAACCGCAGCGCCACGTGGCGGTCGTCGCAGTCGCGGAAGCGGAAGATCTCCTTGTCGCTCTCCAGCTGACCGGTGAGCACCTCCTCGTACTCCATGGCCGGCGTATCCAGCGGCGCGAAGCCGTGCAGCTCGTACACCCGGCGGATGGTGTCCAGCATGCGCTGGCGGCCCGAAGCGCGGGCCGGGAGGAAGTCCTGGAAACCAGGCAGTGTGCGGGGCTTGATCTTCGGCTTGCCCATGGGCGTCTCCTGCGTGAAACGGCGGATTGGACCCGGTCTACCCACCCAACGCCCCTTTTGCAACCAGAGAGGGGGCCCCAAGGAGGTCGTGATGGCCTCCTCGGACCGAGCCAGAGGCACGAAACGCCGCGCTGGCAAGGGCGGACGAGGGAGCAGGCTGGAAGCCTGTGACCGAGGACGCCCGCAGAGGGAGCGCAGCGACCGCCCAGCGCGGATGGATCGTGCCTCTGGCGACGGGAGAGTGAGGCCGTCACGACCTCCGAAGGGGGGGTGGTAGGGACGCCAGGGTTTGAACCTGGGACCTCTGAAGCCACAATCCAGCGCTCTAGCCAACTGAGCTACGTCCCCACCGGGGGGGCCCAGATCTACTGAGCCGCGCGGAATTCGTCAAGATCGTATTGCGGCCAGGGGGGTCGGATCGGGAAGCGGTGCCGGAGCGCGACTCGTGCGCGCACGTGCTAGTCTGTTCTGTCTCGACCAGCGGGGGGTCGAGCGACGAGGAGGATGACGATGCCCGAGGGCCGCGTGTTCGACAAGGGTGCAGCCATGGTCACCGCGGGGCTGGTGGGCGGCCACAGCGAGACCGGCATGGTCTCGGCGTTCCACCCCGAGGCCACGGAGCTGCTGGTCAACATCTCCACGCGCAAGGCCGACAAGACCGTGGACGAGGTCCAGAAGCGCATCCCGGTGGAGAAGCTGTCCTACGTGGCGTTCTTCCGCGAGACCGTGGACGTGCCCGATATCGATCCCGACCGCCTGGGCGAGTTCAACGTCTACGTACCCGGCGGCAACCGCTTCGCCGTGACCCTCGACGACGCCGACCTCTCCGACGAGCGGGGCTTCTACGCCTACCCCATCTCCAGGGTGAGCCTGTACGCGGAGATCTTCTTCTTTGCGGCGGGCATCAACGCCAAGGAGGACCGGCGCCCCCTGGGTTCGATGCTGGTCGAGGCCGGCGCCCTGGACGGCGAAGGCCTGAAAAAAGGGTTCTCCGCCCAGACCGCCAACCGCAGCGCGCCCATCGGTCAGATCCTGGTGGAGCAGGAGGCGGTGGCCGAGGGCCAGGTGGAGCAGGCGGTCGCCGAGCAGTCCCGCCGGCGCACCGGCGGCAAGCCCGTCCGCCTGGGAGAGATCCTGGTGGAGGCGGGCCTGGCCGAACCCGAGGACATCGAGGCCGCCCTCCAGGAGCAGCGATCCCGCCGCGGCAAGCGCCTGGGCGAGGTGCTGGTGGAGATGGGGATCGTCAGCGAGCACATCATCGCCGAGACCCTGGCGCGCAAGTTCCACATCCCCTACGTGGACCTGGACGACTGCCACATCTCCACCAACGCGGTCACGGAGATCCCCACGGGGCTGATGGAGCGCTACCGCATCTTCCCCTTCCAGTCCGACGCCAAGACCCTGACCATCGCCATGGCAGACCCGCTGGGGGTGGAGGCGCTGGACATGATGCGGTTCTCCATCCCCAAGCGGCTGATGGAGGTGATGGTCCGTCCCAGCCAGCTCGACCGCTACATCGAGCCCTACATCACCCCCGACGAGGAGGAGCAGCTCGACGACGACATCGAGGCGCTGCTGTTCGCCGAGACCGGCGAGGTGTCGGTGGACGAGGCCTCCGAGACCGCCGAGACCACCATGGAGGACGAGGGCGCCACCCGCATGGCCTACCGCATCATCCTCGCGGCGTGGCGGCGCGGGGCGTCCGACATCCACATCGAGCCCTACGGCAAGGACGCGGCCACGGTCGTGCGCTTCCGCGTGGACGGCACGTGCGAGGAGTACCGCAAGGTGCCCGCCGACATGCGGTCGTCCCTGGTGGCCCGCCTCAAGATCCTCGCCAACCTCGACATCACCGAACGCCGCAAACCCCAGGACGGCAAGATCAAGCTCAAGCTCGGCACGCGTGACCTCGAGCTGCGCGTGGCCACCCTGCCCACGGTCAACAACAACGAGGACGTGGTGCTGCGCATCCTCGCCGCAGGCGAGCCCATGCCGGTGGAGGCGCTGGGCCTGAGCCCGCGCAACCGCACCGAGGCGGCCAAGATCGCCAGCAGGCCCTACGGCCTGGTGCTGGTGGTGGGCCCCACCGGATCGGGGAAGACCACCACGCTGCACTCGCTGCTGGGCTCCATCAACACCATCGACCGCAAGATCTGGACGGCCGAGGACCCGGTGGAGATCACCCAGGCCGGACTGCGCCAGGTGCAGGTCCACCCGCGCATCGGCTTCGACTTCGCTGCGGCCATGCGGTCGTTCCTGCGCGCCGACCCGGACGTGATCATGGTCGGTGAGATGCGCGACGAGGAGACCGCGTCCATGGGCGTGGAGGCCTCGCTGACGGGCCACCTGGTGCTGAGCACCCTGCACACCAACAGCGCCGCCGAGACCATCACCCGGCTGCTGGACATGGGCCTGGACCCGTTCACCTTTGCCGACGCCCTGCTCGGCGTGCTGGCCCAGCGGCTCGCGCGCCGGCTGTGCACGGACTGCCGCGTCGAGTACACCCCCTCCGACGCCGAGCGCAACGAGGTGGCGTCCCTGTACGGCGAGGAAGCCCTGGTGGAGCACCTGGGCGACCGCGACCTGACCCTGTGGCGTGCCCCGGGCTGCGAGCAGTGCGGCGGCAAGAGCTACCGCGGCCGGCTCGGCCTGCACGAGCTGCTGGTCAACGACGACGACATCCTCGCGGCCATCCAGCGCAAGGCACCCGTGGCCGAGATCCGCGACATGTCCGTGGCCGGCGGCATGACCACCCTGCTGCAGGACGGCATCGCCAAGTGCCTGCAGGGTCACACCGATCTACGGCAGGTGCTGGCGGTCTGCTCCCGCTGATCCCCGCCTCGGTGGTATCCTTCGCTGAGCAAAGGGAGGCCTCCGTGCACAACCGCTTCATCCTCATCCTCCTGGCGGCCCTGTTCATGCTCTGGGGAATCCGCTGCGGCGGCGACTACGAGCCCGACGACGACTCTGCCGGCGACGACGACGACGTCACCGCGGACGACGACGACGACTCCTCCGTGGGCGACGACGACGTGTCCGACGACGACGTGGACCCGGGCGACGCGGACGGCGACGGCTGGTCCGTGGACGACGGCGACTGCGACGACAACAACGCGGACATCCACCCCGGCGCCACCGAGGACTGCTCGGACACGGTGGACAACGACTGCGACGGCATCATCGACGTGGACTGCTGGGCCCAGGTGGCCACCGGCGCGTACCACTCGTGTGGCGTGCGCCTCGACGGCACGGTCCAGTGCTGGGGCAGCGACGGCGAGGACCAGTCGTCCCCGACGGGCGGCTCGTTCACCGGCATCAGCGCCGGCACCTGGCACACCTGCGGCGTCAAGACCGACGGCACGCTGGCGTGCTGGGGCTGCGGCCAGGACGGCGACTACGACCAGTGCGACGCCCCCACCGGCACCTTCAACGCGGTGACCTCGGGGTACTGGCACAACTGCGCCATCGCCGCGGGCGGTTCCGTGGAGTGCTGGGGCAACGACAGCCACGGCCAGGCCACCCCCCCGGGCGGCTCGGCGGCCTCCATCGCGGCCCACTGGTACAACACCTGCACCGTGGACTCCGGCGCCATCAGCTGCTGGGGCGACGACACCTACGGCCAGCTCGAGGTGCCCGCCGGCACCTGGACCCAGGTGGACCCGGGCAACTTCCACACCTGCGGCCTCAAGGACGACGGCAACGTCGAATGCTGGGGCTGCAACGGCTCCGACGACGGCCAGTGCACCGTACCGGCCAACACATACAGCTACGTCAGCGCCGGCGGGAACCACTCGTGTGCCATCAAGGACGACGAGTTCCTCGCCTGCTGGGGGGCCAACGACGAGGGCCAGGCCGCGCCACCGCCGGGCACCTTCTCCGAGATCAGCTGCGGCCAGTGGCACTGCTGCGGTGTGATGACCGACGGCACCGTCACCTGCTGGGGCGCCGACAACTTCGGCCAGTCCACCCCTCCCTGACGAAACCTCAGGACGCGATCATGACCCAAGACTTCGACCCGAACCGCGACCTCGTCGTGGTGGTGATGGCCGGGGGCTCCGGCACCCGGTTCTGGCCCGTGAGCACCGAGGAACGGCCCAAGCAGTTCCTGCGGCTGTTCGGCGAGCGGACCATGCTGCAGATGACCTGGGACCGCCTGGCCGGCCTCGTGCCGCCGGAGCGTATCCTGGTGATGACCAACCAGCGATTCGTCGCGACGGTGGCCGAGCAGCTACCCGACCTGCCCGCGGCCAACATCGTCGGCGAGCCCATGCACCGCGACACGTCCGCGGCGGTGGCCCTGGCCGCGGTGATCTGCAAGGCGCGCTTCGGCGATCCGGTGATGGCGGTGCTCACCGCGGACCACCTGATCGAGCCGGTGAAGGCGTTCCAGGACACCGTGCTGTCCGCTGCGCGCGGAGCGCGGGAGAGCGGGGCCCTGTACACCTTCGGTATCGTGCCGACCTACCCCTCCACGGGGTACGGCTACCTGGAGGCCGGCGAGAAGACCGGCGACGACGGCGGGGTGGAGCATTTCGAGCTGCTGGCGTTTCGCGAGAAACCCGACGCACAGACCGCCCACACCTTCGTCACCTCGGGGGACCACAGCTGGAACAGCGGCATGTTCGTGTGGAGCACCCACATCATCTGGGGGACCATCGAACGCCTGCTGCCCCAGCACGCGCAACAGCTGGCGCCCCTCGCCGAAGCGGACGGCACGCCGGGGTGGGAGGACGCGCTCCGCGACGCGTTCGAGCCCCTGCCCAAGATCTCCATCGACTTCGGCGTCATGGAGAAGGCCGAGAAGGTGCGCATGGTCCGCGCGAAGTTCGAGTGGAGCGACGTGGGCGGCTGGCTGGCCCTGGAGGAGTTCCACAAGTCCGGCCCGGCGGGCAACCGCGGCCGCGGCGACATGCACACCCTGCAGTCCTTCAACAACTTCGTGTTCTCCGAGGACGAGACCGAGACCGTGGCCCTGGTGGGCGTGCGGGATCTCGTGGTGATCCGCTCCGGCAACCGCACGCTGGTGGCTCACCGCGCCGCGGTGGAGAGCATCAAGGAGCTCGTGGAGTTGATGAAGGAGTCGTGAGGCTCCGCGCGGCGTTGCACCGGCCGTAACAGCGAAACCGCCGTGCCGTAACACTCCCCTCGCTCCACGATCGACCTGGCCTGGCCCCGCACCCTCCCCAACCAGCTGACATCACTCCAGATTTCGCAGAATCCGCGACGAGATCTCGCCGCGGCACATCTCCTGGCACGCCCCTTGCGATACCCACGACCGACGGTTCGGAATCCATGACGATCGCAAAGGAGTCATCGAGATGTTGAAGATTCGCCACAACCCGATAGCAAGCATCCTCGGCCTTCCCCTGCTGCTGGCGTCGTTCACCGCCTGCGAGACGCCCGTGGACACGACGCTGGATCCGGACGATCCCACCCTCGGCTGGCACGCGGCGCCGGTCCAGGAGGGCCCCACCGAGGTGGCCTTCCCCGGAGAGGAGGGGTCGCCGGTCCCTGTCACCATCGAGACGGACGACGGTTCGTTCACCATCCAGGGGCTGGTCAAGGCCGATCATGTGGTCGTGGGCGGCGACGTCGTGGTGGGCCGGATCGACGAGATGGAAGACGCCTGCGCTGAAGAAGGCATGCCCACGCCCCCGTCCTGCGGCAAGCGCGCCGAGGCCAGCCGCTGGCCCGGCCGCGTGGTGCCCTACACCGTGGACCCGGCCTTCAGCGCGGCGGTCCAGGCGGACATCGCCACGGCCATCCAGCACTGGGAGGACAGCTCCCCCATCGACTTCCGGGTCCGCACCACCGAGACCGACTTCGTGGACCTGGAGGCCGACGCGGTCAACGACTGCAACGACTTCATCGACAACGACGGGGACGGGAACATCGACGGGGCGGACGCCGAGTGCGCCGCCGGCTACGGCAACGAGGAATTCTCCTGCTGGTCCTGGCTCGGTCACCAGGGCGGCGCCCAGACCGTCTTCCTCAACGGCTGCTCCTCGGGGAGCATCGTCCACGAGCTGGGACACGCCCTGGGCCTGTACCACGAGCAGTCCCGCTGTGATCGCGACGACCACGTCATCGTCAACGTCGGCAACATCACCGCCGGCAACGCGGGCAACTTCGACAAGTGGGGCGACTGCGACAGCGGCGACAACGGCTACGACCTCGGGCCCTACGACCACGGCTCGATCATGCACTACGGATCCGGGGCCTTCGCCGTGGCCGGCACCAACACCATCACCATGCTCGACGGCACCACCTTCAACGGCCAGCGCATCGCCCTGAGCGAGGGCGACATCGAGGGCATCCGCCGCATGTACATGGGTGAGATCCCCATGACCCGCGACATCGACAGCGACGGCTACGACGACCTGGCCGTGGGGGCGCGTGGGTACGAGGTGGGCGGCCACTCCGGCGCGGGCGCGGTCAACGTGATCTTCGGCTCCGACGTGGGCCTGACCAGCGCCGGCGACCAGCTCGTCAGCCAGGACACCACAGGCGTGCGGGGCATCTCCGAGAACGACGACTACTTCGGCTACGACCTGGCCCTGGGCGACTTCGACGGCGACACCTTCGCCGATCTCGCCATCGGCGTGCCGTTCGAGGAGGGCTCCGCGGGCAACTGCGGCTACGTCAACGTGGTGTACGGTTCGGACAACGGCCTCACCGGGGACCTGGACGACCTGTGGAGCCAGAACAGCTCGAACGTGGAGGGCACCTCCGAGGCCAGCGACTACTTCGGCTACCGCGTGGCCGCGGGGGACTTCGACGGCAACGGCTTCGCCGACCTGGCCGTGGGCGTGCCCTACGAGAGCCTCGACTCGGCGATCCACACCGGCGCCGTCAACGTGCTCTATGGATCCACCACGGGTCTGACGTCCACCAACAACCAGATGTGGCACCAGGACTCCAGCGGCGTGGAGGGATTCAACGAGAACTCCGACCGCTTCGGTCACGCCCTGGCCACGGGCGACTTCGACGGGGACTCGTTCGGCGACCTGATCGTGGGCGTGCCCTTCGAGGACCTCGGCGGCACGGCGGACGGCGGCGCCATCAACGTGCTGTACGGCTCCGACGACGGGCTCACCTCCGCCGGGGACCAGTTCCTGTACCAGAGCAGCACCGGCGTGATCGGCACCAGCGAGGCCGGCGACATGTTCGGCTACGAGCTCGCCGCCGGGGACTTCGACGGCAACGGCTTCACCGACATCGCCATCGGCGTGCCCTACGAGGGCCTCGGCAGCGCGACCGAGGCCGGCGCGGTCAACGTGCTCTACGGCACCCAGTACGGTCTCACCACCATGGGCGACGACTTCTGGAGCCAGAACACGCTGGGGGTCAGCGACTCGGCCGAGGCCGAGGACCACTTCGGCCAGGCCCTGGCCACGGGCGACTTCGACGGCGACGGCTACTGGGACCTGGCCATCGGCGTGCCGGACGAGGACGTGGACGGCGTGTCCGACGCCGGCGCGATCCACGTGCTGTACGGCGAGCCCGGCGGCCTCGACATCGACCGCGAGCAGATGTGGCACCAGGACTCGCCGTCGGTCCTCAGCTTCCCCGAGGACGGCGACCTGTTCGGCATGTCCCTGACCGTCGGCGACTACGACGGCGACGGGTACACCGACCTCGCCGTGGGCGCGCCGGGTGAGGAGTACGGCGGTGCCACCGACCACGGCATCGTGCAGATCCTCTACGGGTCCTCGACCGGGCTGAGCGGCGCCGGCGACCAGGTGTGGAGCCAGGACTCCGCCAACATCGAGGGCACCGGCCAGACGAACGGCGACTTCGGCATCAGCCTGCCCTGACCGCGCTCAAGCCCCCATCAGGATCATCACCCCCACCACCACGAACGTGGCGACCAGGAACACGACCTGAAGCAGGGCCATCAGCACCCCCACCACGAGCATCAACACCAGCGCAATGGCCCACGCGGCCGTCACACACGCGCCGAGGATGGCGCCGATCAGCGTCATGACGTCGAGGTCGATACCCGCCCGGGTGCTGTCGCGGATGTAGATGTAGCCCATGATCGCGGCCACGGGGGCGGTGACCCCGACCCAGATGCCGAGGATGCCGAAGATCAGGATGAGCGTGGGCCACTGCTCCTTGCCGGGCAGGGCCTTGGGCGGGATGCCTGCCGCGGGCGGCGGCTTCGCGGGGGGCGAGTCGCTCAGACGGTCCTCCGCGCGCAGCGACGATGCAGTCCCAGCGCGAGCCCGAGGACCGCGAGCCAGGTGCCGCCGGCCGCAGGCCCCTGGCCCGACACCGTGCACTCGCACTGGAAGCCGCCGGGCACGTCGTCGTCGTCGGTGGCCGGACCGCCCGTGTCGTCGTCGTCGTCATCGGCCACGTCGTCGTCGTCGGCCACGTCGTCGTCGTCCGCGACATCGTCGTCATCGGCCACGTCGTCGTCGTCGGCCACGTCGTCATCGTCGTCATCGGCGTCATCGTCGTCGTCGCCGCTGCAGTCGGGATCGTCGCCGTCGACCAGATCGTCGCAGTCGTTGTCCACGCCGTCGCCGCAGTCCTCGGCCACGCCGGGGTGGATGGTGGCGTCGCTGTCGTCGCAGTCGTCACCGTCTGGGCCCCCCG
>CAZLEO010000230.1:0-6054 GCA_964558555.1 uncultured Rickettsiales bacterium
CGAAACCCCCGTCATTGCTCAGTTTGCGGGGATCCATGTCAGGAGGTCTGGAATCTCGAAGCCGGAGATGCTGTTCAATTGAACGATGAGCATGTCGAGATCGAGGAGCCTCTCGAGGTCAAGGGCAAGCTGTCGGATGACGACAAGAAGAAACTGGATGCAGCCGCGAAGACCGTGGAGGGGACCAAGGCTCCGATAGCCAAGATCAAGACCGCGATCGACAGCTACAAGAAGAACTTCCTGAAGACGACCGAGGCATGCAAGAAGCTGTACGCGTCCATAACCAAGACCTACGCGAAGGCGCACGAGCAGCACAAGACGTTGCTGGGATCCGTGGAGAGTCAGATCGCCGTTCAAGAGGCGATGATCAAGATCATCTACGAGACCGCCCTCGCCGCGATCCCGGCGGCTGGCGTGGCGAGCAAGGTGACGGGCTCCCTCACCGAATTGGCTGGTCCGCTGGAAAAGGCGGCCGAGTGTACCCTCGCTCAGGTGAAGATCCCGAGTCTCGACGACATGCAGGGAGATGGGAGTCGCTCGGGCACGAATTCCGAAGGCGGGAAGGGCGGTTTCAACTGGTCCCAGACCAAATTCCAGACGGACCTGATCAAGGTGTACGAAGCCGCGCTCAAGCTGGAGCCCTATCGAACCGCGTACGCCGATCTGGTCAAAGCCCCAGTGCAGTTGCTGAGCGTCATCGACTCGACGCGCGCGGAGAACGCAGGCGCGGCAGACGTCGGTACGATTGTCGACGATGCGAACAAGCTCGAATCGGCGGTCAGCAGCGCGCCAACAGCGGCGACTCTGGCAGGTCCAGTGACGGCTGCGCGCCAAATGCTGGCGCACCTGGACATCGTGGCGCCTACTCCTGAACAGGCCGAACGCGAAGTCTGGCTGAAGTGGATGGGTTCGCTTCAGAAGTTCATGGGCGAGGATGGCCGCGATTGCGACATACTCACCAACGGCAAGCTCCAGGCGAAGCTCGAGGAGCTGGGGCTCTGGGAGAAGCTCAAGGTCCAGATGAACTGGTACGATCCCCTCGACGACGACGTAGCTGCTCTGGCCGCAGAAGCCCTTTCCAAGATTCTGGAGAACAAGGGGAGCGTACTCCAGGTCACCGTGACCGCAGATGCGACTACCGGCAACGGATATGGAAGTAGCGTGGGCACAGTCAGCCTGCCGAATATCCAGCGGCGAATCCAGGGCAGGATGGACCAGCCGATGAGGGGAACGGGCTCGGGAGTCGTCGCCGACGCGCAGTGCAATGCTCCTCCAGAGTGGCCCGGCGCAGTCAGCCAGTACCCCAGTCGGGCCTCGGTAATCGACGATGTGGCAGCTCGTTGGGGTTGTGTGATTCTCGAAGCCATGCCGGGCGGTGGGCTGGAGGACATGTTTGGCGCCGATTCTGCAGAATCACTCGATGACTACGCAGATCGTAGGGTCGGCGAGATCGAGCGCGAGCACGCCACGAACGAGCACAACAGAGCGACCGGGCAGGACGGCTACTGGGACACCATGTAGGCGGCGGCCGGCGCGCGAGCGCCGAGTGGATTCGTTCCCGGTCGCAGGTGAAGTGTCAGAAGTTTCGTATTTCGCTTTTCCTGAGAACACACACTCGCCTTCCGTGGAAATCTCCCTCACCACACTTCGCGCGCAGTACACGTCACTCGCGCATTTCTCCGCGGCTGTCCAGCGGTAGGAGGTCTCGCACGTCCCGGGGGCGGAGCAGTCCACCGGGGGGAGGTGCCTGACACCAGGTTCGATCAGTGGGCCTGGCGCAAGGCCACCGGGTACGATCTCAAGGTCCCGTGCTTCCAGTGGCCAAACGAAATGTGCAAGGCCTGCGAGCTGCGAGCGGCTTGCTGCGGCAAGGCTCGTGGCGGTCACCGGCTGAAGCTACACCCCTACGAACGAGAGCAGCGAACTGCGCGACGAGACTGGGTACGTCCCGAGGTCCGTCAGCTCTACCGAGTCCGCGCGCAGCGTGAGCGGCTGGTCCACCAGACCACCCGCCACGGAGCTCGACAGGCCCGGGCCTTCGGCCTGGGTGCCGCGAATCTCCAGGTCCACCTGATCGTCGCCCAATGCAACCTCGGGCTGCTCGCCAAGAAACTCGCCACGCAGCCTACAGCGCTGCTGTCCAAAGCAAGCTAACTCCCCACCCCACTCATCACCTCGCCGGCCGGGCCATCGCGGCCGGCCCCACGGGATACAGCAGACTTCCCCGAACGATCCGGATTCCGGATCGAATCAGGCGGTCAAGGTAGAAGACCTCGTCAATTGATCCGGATGGCGGATCGTTTGCGAGGATTGGGGGGGTGGAAGAGGGATATCCAAGGGCGCGATGAGGCCGGCCCCACGGGATACCGCAAGAAGTCACGTCGTAGGGGGCCTAATGACGAACGCTGCTAGCCCTCGTCGGCGCTCTCTTCCGCCTGCTCGTCCTCCCCCTCCTCCTCCTTCCCCACCACCGACACGTACAGCGCCGCTGCCGACCTCACCACCACGTGCGGGTCGTCGTCGGTCAGCCTTGCGACGAACACCTCCTCGGCATCCTCGCCGCACGCGGCCGCCACCACCGGCACGGCTGCCTCCCGCACGAGTGCGGTCTCGTCCTCCATCAGCTGCGTTGCCAGGGGCAGGAAGACGTTGTCGGGCAGGTGCGTCATGGCGTCGAGCACCGACAGCTTCTCCTCGAGGCCTGCACCGCCGATGAAGTCCGTGAGTGGCTCGGCGGCCGTCGCGTCCCCCGATAGGGTCAGCGCCCGCGCCGCTGCCTGGTGCACGCCCTGGTCCTCGTCCTGCAGCAGGGGCAACAGCGAGCCGTCGCCGGTCCCGTGGATCAGGTAGCCGGCCACGGAAGAGCGAACCACCATGTCCGGGTCTGCGGCGGCCAGGGCCATGACGCCGGGCTCGAGGGGCCACACCGGGACGGTCAGCTCGAGCAGCGTGCGGCGGATCGGGAAGGAGGCCGCGTTCCAGCACTCCGCGTCGCAGCTCCCCGAGCCCACGTCGACGGCGAGGGCGAGGAGGGGGTCGTCGGCAGGGATCTGGGCGACGGGCGTGACCTCGACCGCATCCTCGCAGTCGACTGGAGGCGGGGGAGGGGCCAGGGCCGCGCACAGCGGGAAGCGGGCCACGAGATCGGCGCGCAACGCGTCGCCCTGCGCTCCTTCGAGCCGTTCGGACAGGGCCAGCCAGGCCAGCGCGACCCCCACGTCGCTCTCCCCGGCGGCGGGACGCAGCGTGGTGAGGTCCCCGGCGCTGGTCGGCGCGAGCAACCGCACGAGGGTGCCCCGGCGGACCTTCGCGGACCGATCCTCCACTGCGGCCTGTAACAGCGGCTGGGCCGCTGCAGGATCTTCGTGAGCCAGGCGAATCGCCGCCTCCACCGCGGCGAGGCGAACCTCCGGTGTCGGATCGCCCAGCACCTGCTCGATCACGGGCAGGGCGTCCACGCCGTACCGCCCGGGCATCGCGTTCATCACCCCGATCACGGTCTCGCGCCGCGGCGCCACGAACACCGGCGCCGCCTCCGACGCGGTGAAGCCCTCGAGGATGGCCGCGAAGTCGTCCAGGACCATCACGTCGTCCGAGGCGCAGCGGGCCAGCGGCGGATAGTCCGACACGATCCAGTCGCCGTTGCCGCCGAGCACCACCTGGTGGAGCACCTCGTGGTGGGGCTGACCCAGGGCCGTGCGCAGGCGCCAGTACTCGGCGGCCGCGGCGGCGCGCTGGTCCAGCTCGAGCCGGATCGCGACGCGGTGTCGCCAGGCGTCCAGGTCCTCGGGATGTCTGCCGAGGTAGCGCTCCAGGTAGTCCAGCGCCTGGCGGTGCTGGTGCGCCTCCAGCAGCCAGTCCACGCGCGCCATCATACGATCGTGGTGGTGGGCGCAGCCGGCCAGCGCGGCAAGCAGCAACAGCAGCGTCGCGATCCCCGCGTGGAGGGGCCGAAGGGCAGGCCGCAGGTGCTCGTGGTTCATGGGTCGATTCCGATCTCCTGCCGATCCGTGGATGGGCGCCCATCGTACCACCGCTTTGCGGCAGGGGAGGGATGGGGCAAGATCGGGGGGTGACACCCACTCGATCCATCCCGAGCCTCGTGGCCGCCGCGTTCCTCCTCTGTGCGGGCTGCGGTTCCGACGAGCCCGCGCCCGAGATCCCCTCCGATCCCACCCCCGCCGATCACGAGGTGGAGGGGGTGTTCGGGCTGATCAACGTCCTGGTCGCCGGCACGTCGGCCGAGGTCCACGCGGTGTTCGCCGAGCAGCTGGCGTCCACCGGGGTGATCGACGGGCTGGCCTTCCTGGGGCTCGGGGACGCGGGGAACGGCTACTGGATCCCCCCGGACGTGCCCGACGTGCTCGTGGACGTCTCCACGCTGCAGACCGATCTGCTGTGGAACGACGACCGCTACTACGACGTGGGGGAGTCGGTGACCGTGGTCGACGTCAAGGCGTACCGGGTCGAGGGGGGCGACGACCCCGACGGCTTCGACACCGCCGGACTGGTCTACTACCGCGACGACGGGAGCGCCTCGCCCGGACAGCTGGGCAGCATCGAGTCCATCGGCTTCCTCTGGCCCGGCGGGGACGACGTGGAGGGGGTGGCTCGCCCCGGAGCCCTGGAGCGCGCCGAGGCGCTGGAGCTGACCAGCCACGATCCCGACGAGGCCCAGACCTGGTTCGAGGGCAGCGACGTGGAGCTGACCTGGAACGACGCCGAGAACGGCCAGGTCCTGGTCACGGTGCTCGGCGACGAGGCCTGGCTGCAGGCGGCCATCTCGGCCGGCAGCCACTTCACCCTCTCTGCGGAGGTCCTCGAGACGGCGGTGACCGACCGCTTCGAGGTCCGCGTCTCCCGCACCGTGGCCCCCACCGTGGACGCCGGGCCCGGGCGCGTGATCTACCGTCACACCTCGGAGCAGAGGTTGTCCTTCCAGCGCAGCGGCGTGCTGTCCATCGAGCCGTCCGTTGCCTACCTCGACACCACCGCCACCGTGGAGGTGACCCACCACGCGGGCAGCTTCGTCGACGGGGAGACCGTCTTCGACCTCGGCGCGGGTGTCACCGTGGAGGCCGCTACCGTGGCCGACGGCGAGGGGCCCGTGGCGACCCTGGACATCACCGTGGCCGCCGACGCCGAGTCCGGCGCCCACGACGTGGCGGCGACGACGGACGGCACCACCGACGTCTCGGAGCGCATGTTCGACGTGCTGTTGCCCCCCACGGACACCTGCGAGGACGCCTTCGAGCTGCCGTCGCAGGGCCTGTACTACGGCGATCTGACCGGCCTGGCCGACGACTATTCGGATCCCAGCGCGTGCACGGGATACCCGGCCGTGGGCCCGGACGCGGTCTACCGGCTCGACGTGCCCGACGATCGCCTGCTGTCGGCGACGCTGTACTACCAGGAGGCCGACGCCGTGCTCTACCTCGTGGACGACTGCGGCGCGATGTCCGAGCCGGTGGCCTGTTCGGACATCGGCGGCATCAACACCGCCGAGTTCGTCGTCCACGCGCCCGCGGAAGGGGAGGGCGGCGAGTTCTACCTCGTGGTGGATTCCTTCGGTGCGCTTCCCAACGACGCGGTGTATGGCTATTCCCTCTCCGTGTCCCTGTACAACTACTAGATCGGCCCTTCGTGGTATTCTGGTGACCCGACAGGCGGGTCGATGAGCACTCCGAAAGACAAAGCCAAGGCCGCGCGTCCAGGCGACGCCCCCGGCGACGACGGAGCCGGTGAGAGCCCCGACCTTCAGCCGTTCTTCTCGCTGGAACAGTTCGGCGACGAGCCTCCTCCGGATCCCTCCGAGGAGTCGCTGACCGGCTCGGAAGAGCCGCTGCTGGTCACCGAGGAGGAGCCCACGATCCAGGAGGACGGGAAGTCCAGCGCGGAGATCACCGCCTATCACGCCCTGGCCATCGACGGGCTCACCGAGCCAGCGGACCCGTTCGACGAGCTCTCGGAGGACCTCTCCGACGAACCCCTCGACACCGGTGCGATGACCGCGGAGATGCCCGCGGCGACGCCCGCGGAGATGCCCGCGGCGAC
>CAZLEO010000230.1:6154-15377 GCA_964558555.1 uncultured Rickettsiales bacterium
GCCCGCGGAGACGCCCGCGGAGACGCCCGCGGAGACGCCCGCGGAGACGCCCGCGGAGACGCCCGCGTCAGGGGAGAGCTCAGAGGTCTGGGCGTCGAACACGGGCCAGGAAGCCACTCCCCCGCGGCCCCCCCTCGGTTCCGATTCGGAACCCGACGCCGGGGACAGCTTCATCGGCCGCACGATGGAGAGCTGGGGTGATCTCGAGGACTCCGACGGCGATCCGGCCAAGCTCAGCGGCAACGACTGGGACACCCTGGGTGACGACGCTCCCCTGTCCGACAACCTCGAGGACTCCCTGGAGTGGGACAAGACCCAGGGGAGCGACACCTCGGACCTGCTCTCCATGACCGGCGCGTCGATGCGCACCGACGCCGCCGAGGTCCGAGAACCCTCGGACGACGACCGCTGGGTCGCCCTGTCCGTGGACGAGGACGAGGTCAGCGGCGGCGACTCCATCTCCCTGGTCGGCGGCGCGGACGCGGACCTTCCCGACCCCGATGGCGACACGGTCGTGGAGCGCATGGCCCTGGGGTTCGCCCGCGAGACCGGCGAGGAGGAGCCGCCGGCCATGGTGCCCGCGGCCAGCCAGGACGAGCCCTCCATTCCCTCGATGATCGTCGACCAGGGGATCGACGCCTTCAAGAAGGGGGATCGGGCCTTCGCCCTGTCGTGCTTCGAGCAGGCGCTGCGCGGCGATCCGGACGACTCCCGCGCCCAGAGTTACCTCGAGCTGACCCACGACCTGTACGTGCGCGACCACCTCCCCGACGCAGGGCTGCACAGCATCCCGAGCCTGCGGGTCGGTCGCGAGATGCTGATGGATCTGGAGCTGGATCCCCAGGCGGGCGGCGTGCTCGCGATGATCGACGGCATGGCCACGGTGGAGGAGATCGAGACCATGCTGCCCTACTTCGAGCGGGAGACCATCTACAAGCACCTCGCGGAGGCCCTCGAGAAGGGCCTCATCGAGTTCGCTTCCTGAGCCGTTCATGGTGACCGCCCCCAGCCCCGCAGCTGTGCCCGACGCGACCCTCGTCGTCATCCCGGTGCGCTTCGACTCCGGCCGGCTGCCCGGCAAGGCCCTGGCCTCCATCGGGGGCGAACCCATGGTGTGGCGTGTGGTCCAGCGGGCGCGCGATGCCGGCGTGGGCGAGGTGATGGTGGCCACCGACGACCCGCGGATCGCCGACGCCGTGCTCAGCCGCGGAGGGATCGCGGTCATGACGTCCTCGGCGCCGCGCAACGGTTCCGAACGCGTGGCGGAGGTGCTGAGGTCCCGCCCCGATGTGCGCGTCGCCATCGACCTGCAAGGCGACGAACCCTTGCTGGACCCGGAGGCCATCGCCGCGCTGCATCGTTTGATGGGCTCCGACCCATCCATCGAGATGGCCACCGTCGCGTTCCCCCTGGCCGAGGAGGACCTGGACGAGCCCAGCGTGGTCAAGGTCGAGGTGACGCCCGACGGCCGCGCCGCGGCGTTCTGGCGCACCGCCCCCGAGGGAATCACACACCCGGTCCACCACCACGCCGGTATCTACGCGTACCGTCGCGACGCGCTGCTGCGCTACGCGGACTGGCCCCGCACGCCCGGCGAGATCGATCTCTCCCTGGAGCAGATCCGCGCCATGGACCACGGCCTGGACATCCACGTGGTCCGCGCGGCAGGCTCGTGGCGCAGCGTGAACACGCCCGAGGACCTGGACCGGGTCCGGCGCCTCTGGGACACCGGGGAGGCGCCGTGACGATGCCGCCCGCCGTGGAGATCACCTCGACGGTCCGCTTCGGCGGCGGCGCGCTGGCGTGCATCCTCGGGCCCTGCGTGGTCGAGGGCCGCGACATCACCCTGCGGGCGGCGGACGCCGTGGCCTCCGCTGCTGCGTCCGCGGGATTGCCCGTGGTGTTCAAGGCTTCCTACGACAAGGCCAACCGCACCTCCATCCGCGGCTTCCGCGGCATCGGCGTGGACGAGGCCCTCGAGGTCCTCGCCGAGGTCAAGGCCCGGACCGGCCTGCCGGTGCTCACGGACGTCCATCGGCCGGAACAGGCCGCCGCCGCCGCCCAGGTGGCCGACGTGCTGCAGGTCCCCGCGTTCCTGTGCCGGCAGACCGACCTGCTGCTCGCCGTGGCCGCCACCGGCCGGGTGCTCAACGTCAAGAAGGGGCAGTTCGTCTCCCCGCAGGACATGGGCGCCGCCGTGGAGAAGGCCCGATCCGGCGGCGCGACCGGCGTGCTGCTCACCGAGCGGGGCAGCAGCTTCGGCTACAACGACCTCGTGGTGGACTTCCGGTCCCTGCCGACCATGCGCGCCCTGGGGTGTCCCGTGGTCTTCGACGCCACCCACTCGGTCCAGCGCCCCTCGGCCGGTGGCGACCGTTCCGGTGGGGACCGTACCCTGGTGCCGACGCTGCTGCGCGCCGCGGTGGCCGCCGGGGTGGACGGCGTCTTCCTCGAGGTCCACGAGGACCCCGACCAGGCGCTGTGCGACGGCCCCAATTCCATCCCCCTCGCAGCGCTTCCCGGACTGCTGGATCAGGTGGTCCGCGTCCGCGCCGCCTGCGAGGGCCTGACACCCGACGGAGACCTCGTGCGCTGACACGAACCTGGAGGGGATTGTGCGCCAACCGCGGCCAGGATGGTTCTACGGTCCAGGAGAGTGGTCTTGACGACCCACGGAACCCAGCTGCGCACCTGCACGGCCGCCCTGGCCCTGTCCCTCGTCCTCGGCTGCCCCGAAGAACCGGTACCCCTCGAGCCCGACGTCACCGTCTCCTCCGAGGAGCTGAACTTCGGCCAGGTCACCGTGGGGTATCCCGCAACGCGAACCGTGGAGGTGGCCAACGACGGCGACGGCGTGTTGATCGTGTCCTCGGTGACCACGAGCAGCCCCGGTTTCACGCTGGAAACCCCGTTGCCCGACCTCAACGGGATCGGTCCGGGGGAGGGATCGTGGATCTCCGTGACCTTCTCGCCGGCCCACGACGGCACGGTCATCGGGTCGCTGGTCATCCACAGCGACGATCCGGACACGCCGGAGAAGCGGGTGTCGTTCGTGGGCCAGGGGATCACCCCCGAGGTCGCGTTGAGCCCCCCCGACGAGATCCACTTCGGCGCGTCCCTGGAGGGGGACGTCCAGCGGGCGACCGCGACCGTCCTCAGCGCCGGGACCGCACCCTTGCAGCTGTACGCCGTGCAGCTCGGCGTCGGCGCCGACGCGTTCTGGATCGAGGCGATCGAGCCCGGGCCCCCCGCGACCCTCGACCCCGGAGACGAGGCCGTCGTCCACCTGGCGTATTCGGCTCTGGTGAACGAGGAGGCCAGCGACACCCTGCTCGTGCTCACCGACGACCCCACCCACCCCCTGGTGGAGCTGGAGCTGCGCGGCGACCCCGCCAACGGGGCGCCCCTGTGCTCGATCCTCGCGCCCACTCAGACCTCCCTGCTCGAGGGCACCGAGATCACCCTCGAGGCCTCGGCCGTGGACGGTCAGGACGACCCGGAGGAACTCACCGCGTCGTGGACCGACCAGCACGAGGGCTCTCAGGACGTGATCTGCTCACCGGCGCCCTGGTCCTTCGGGCGCTTCGTCTGCGACTACACACCCTACGGCGCCGGCCCGCACACGCTGACCTTCGAGGCGGAGGACCGCGAGGGGGTGACCTGCGCCGAACAGATCGTGATCCACGTGGAGGCGGACGATCCGCCCGACGCGACGATCACCGCCCCGGCCGACGGCCACACCGCCTCCCAC
The DNA here is from genome assembly GCA_964558555.1 of uncultured Rickettsiales bacterium. Taxonomy (GTDB): domain Bacteria; phylum Myxococcota_A; class UBA796; order UBA9615; family CAYRNR01; genus CAYRNR01. The sequence goes on from CAZLEO010000230.1 coordinate 9,906, forward strand.
GGCGACTGCCTGGTGTTCAGCGGTGAGGTGGGGGACACCGTCGACGGCGACGAGCTGGAGGTCGAGTGGTGGTCGGACCACCCCGACGCCCCGGCCCCCCTCTGGGCCGGCTGGTCCGGCGAGGACGGTGCCACCGAATGGACCGCGTGCGACCTCCCGTGCGGCGAGCAGTCGGTCTCCCTGCACGTCCTCGACTCGGGGGGGCAGGGGGGCGTCGACGCCGTGACGGTGACCGTGTCGCTGCTGGACCCGATCCTCGACCTGGTGGACGACCAGGAGGTGGTCCTGGGCCAGGAGTTGAGCCTCACCTTCGTCGCCGTCGAGTCCTGTGGACTCGAACCCACGATCCAGATCAGCGGCGAGCCGGCCGATGCCACGGTCTCGGCGGAGGGTCTGACCTACCGCCCCGAGTTCGAGCCGCTGGACAATCCGGTGGGCGAGTCCTTCACGGTCCACGTGCGCGCAGAGGTCGAGCTGGACGGCGACCTGCGCGAGGACGAGCTGACGTTCTCCCTCGACGTGGTGTCGGACGAGTACCTGGCCGTGGGGGGCGCGAGCCCTGGACCGCTGGAGGCGCTGCAGGATCTGTACGACGGCTCCCTCGGTGCGCTGGAGGCCCTGTCGGCCCCGGTGGACCTGCTCCCGCTGGGATTGCTGGACGTGAACGATGACGGCGCGGCAGACCTGCTGGCCGCGGACTCGACCCAGGGGGCCTGGATCCTGTTGAGGCAGGCCGACGGTTCCCTGGACGCCCAGCCGCTGGGGTTGCTGGTGGACGGGCCGGTCGCCGTCGGCGACTTCGACGGCGACGGCCTGGACGACTGGCTCGTCCTGGATCCCGTGGGAACCGGCACCACGCACCTCAACCGCACCGATCCGCTGATCCCCGACGTGCCCCTGTTCGATGCCTCGCCCGCGGGGCTGGATCTCGCGCTGCTGGGCGAGACGGGCCTCCTGATGGTGGCCTCGTCGAGCGCCGATCACGACCTCGACGGCCTGGACGACCTCGTCTTCGCCTATACCGACGACCTCGGGACGTCCCTCTATCTCGCCCTCGCCAGCGGCTCGGGCGGCCTCGACGCGCCGCAGCCCTGGCTGGCCACCTCACCCATCGGCGGCCTGGCCGCCGGCGTGTTCGGACCGGACGCGCTCCCCGACGTGATCCTCGGCGGCCCCGCCATCGGTGATCCCGGCCAGGCCTACCTGCTCACCGGGGACGGCCTGCTCGGCCTGGGTCCGCCCGAGGAAGCCTGGGACGCCAACCCGATCGTGGAGTCCGCGGCGCAGACGCGCCCCGGGGCAAGCCGCGTGGCGCCCATGGACGTGGATCACGACGGCTGCCTCGACGTGGTGGTGGTCCACGAAACCGCGCTGGGCGCCGGAGGAGAGGCCACCGACCTCCGCATCGGCGTGGCGTTCCAGGAGACCGACGACTTCGAGGGGACCTGCGTCGGCAGCTTCCTCGGGGGCAGCGGCAACGATCCCCCCGAGTTCGTGGCCGACCTCCTCCCCCCCGCGACCGTGGTGGTGCCCCATGCGCCGTGATCTCCCGCGCGTCCTCGCGCTGGCTGCCCTGCTGGGGTTTGCCCCCTGGTGCGCGATCGCCGCCCCCCTGGAGGGGCACGGACCGCGGATCGTCGGGGACGCGGGGGGCGACGGCGTGGGCGTCGCCGTGGCCTTCGGCGATCTCGACGGCGACGGCGTCGACGATCTGGTCGTCGGCGCGGACGGTTGCGACGCGGGCGCCGCGGACGCGGGCTGCGTGGGTGTGTTCCTGGGTGGGGCCTGGCCCGTGGCGCAGGAGCGCCGGCTGTCGGACGCCGACCTGTTGATCGTCGGCACCGAGGCGGGGGAGGCCCTCGGGCGTGCCCTGTCCGCGGGCGGCGACCTGGACGGCGACGGGTACGGCGATCTCGTCGTGGCCGCCCCCATGCACGACGGCGCCGGCGTGGCCCTGGGGCGCGTGGCGATCCTCTTCGGCGGGCCGACCCTGCCCCCCTCACCCCTGGACCTCGACGACGCGGACGTGTTGATCGCCGGATCGCAAGACGGCATGGCCATCGGCGATTGCCTCGACAACAGGCGGGATCTCGACGGCGACGCCCGCGCGGAACTCCTCGTCGGCGCTGCCGCGGCGCCCGACGCCCAGGGGCAGCCGGTGGGCGGCCTGTTCGTCCTCCCTGGATCCGCCACCTGGCCGGCGAGCCAGTCCCTCGACCTGTACGGCGATCCGTCCGTCCGGGGCGGGGAGCCCGCCGCGGCATTCGGCCTGACCTGCGCCGCGGTGGCCGACCAGACCGGCGACGGCCACGGGGACATCCTGGTGGGGGCGCCCTGGTCCAGCGCTGGCGGCGCCTCCTTCGGGGGGCACGCCTACCTGCTGGACGGCGCCCTCGTGGCCGCCGGCAGCGTCGTCGACGACGTCAGCGCGGTGAGCTGGTCGGGCGGCAGCCCCTTCGCCATGCTCGGCGCGGCGGTGGCCGATCCCGGCGATCTCGACGGAGACGGGTACGGCGATCTGGTGATCTCGGCCCTGGGCGCGGACACTCTGGGCACGGGTACGGGCGAGATCTACGTCTGGTACCACGACGGCCTCGCGTTCGTGGGCGGGGATCCCACCGCGGCGCCCCTGGTGTTCACCGGCGAGGTCGCGGGGGGCTGGGCCGGGGCCTCACTGGGGACCGGCGGCGACGTGGACGGCGACGGCCACGACGACCTGTTGATCGCCGCGACCCGCCACGACGCAGGCGGGCTCGACGGCGGCCGCGTCTACCTCCAGGGCGGCGGTGCCGTGAGCGGCTCCCTCGACCTGGCGGACACCTGGTGGGACGGCACGGCCGGCCTTGGCGCGGCCGACTCCCTGGCCATCGGCGACACCGTTGGCCTCGGCCTGCCGCAGCTGGCCCTCGGGATCGTCAGGGCGGGCGTCGAGCTGGTCCCCGAGGGCGAGGTCGCGCTGGTCTGGACCCTGGATCCCGACGGCGACGGGCACTGCGCGGACGCGACCTGTGACGGCGGCCTCACCCCGGACGACTGCGATCCCCTCGACGGCGCGGTCCACCCGGGGGCGGCCGAGGTCGCCCACGACGGCGTGGACCAGGACTGCGACGGCCTCGACCTCACCGACGGGGACGGCGACGGCCACGACGGCGAGGCGAGCGGCGGCGCGGACTGCGACGACACGGACGCCACCATCCACCCCGGCGCCATCGAGGTGATGTGCGACGGCGTGGACCAGGACTGCGACGGTCTCGACCTCACGGACGGCGACGGCGACGGGTACGACGCCTGTGTCGACGACTGCGACGACGCCGACGCCGCGATCTTCCCCGGCGCCGAGGAGATCCCCTACGACGGCATCGACCAGGATTGCGACGGCGGCGACGTCGGCGACGTGGACGGCGACGGCTACGACGGCGGCGACGGCGGTGAGGACTGCGACGACCACGATCCCGCCGTCCACCCGGACGCGGACGAGGCCGTCAACAACATCGACGACGACTGCGACGGCGACGTGGACGAGGACACGGCGGTGTCCGACGACGACGGGGACGGCCTCGACGAGCTGCAGGGCGACTGCGACGACGGCGACGCGTCGGTCCACCCCGGCGCCGAGGAGATCGCCGACAACGGCGTGGACGACGACTGCGACGGCTGGGTGGACGAGCAGCCGCCCTCGGCGAGCGAGGACGCCGACGGCGACGGATACTGCCCGGCGGACGTCCCCTGCCCGGACGGAGTACCGATCGGCGACTGCGACGACACCGACGCCCACGTGCACCCGGGCGCCGCCGAGGTGCCCTACGACGGCGTGGACCAGGACTGCGACGGCGCCGACCTCGTGGACGTGGACGGCGACGGCTACGACGCCGAGGCGGTGGGTGGACCGGACTGCGACGACGACGACGTGGACATCCACCCCGGCCGCGTCGATCTCGCCGACGACGTGGACCAGGACTGCGACGGCCTCGTGGACGAGGACGCCGTGCTCGGCGACGGCGTGGGCGGCGGCTGCCAGTGCAGCTCGGACGACGCCCCCGCGACCCCCGCGGGCGCGGCCCTCGTCGCCCCCCTCCTGCTGCGGCTCGTGCGGCGCCGGCGCCAGGCTGCAAACGACACTGCACGCAGGTGATCATCCGCCCGGATTCGGCTATCATCCAGGCCCGCTCCATGGGAGGTGAAACATGATCGGATCTGCGGATCTGGACTGGCCGAACCTCACGTTCGGATACATGAAGACCGACTACAACGTCCGGTACACCTGGCGCGACGGACAGTGGTCCGGGCCCGAGGTCTCCGACTCCTTCGACATCAGCATGTCGGTGGCCGCCACCTGCCTGCACTACGGTCAGGAGGCGTTCGAGGGGCTCAAGGTGTTCACCAACCCCGACGGCCGGCCGCAGGTGTTCCGGGTCGAGGAGAACGCCAAGCGTATGGCCCGGTCCGCCGAGAAGATCCTCATGGCGCCACCGCCCGAGGAGCTGTTCATCGAGGCGGTCGAGCGGGCGGTGCAGCTCAACCTCAAGTACGTGCCCCCCCACGGCACCGGAGCCTCGCTGTACGTGCGGCCGCTGCTCATCGGCACGGGCCCCCAGGTGGGGGTGAAGCCGGCCGACGAGTACGTGTTCATGGTCTTCGTGATGCCGGTGGGCCCCTACTTCAAGACCGGCTTCAAGCCCGTGGATCTGGTCGTCGAGGAGGAGGTGGACCGCGCCGCCCCGCTGGGTGTGGGCGACGTGAAGGTCGGCGGGAACTACGCCGCGGGCATGCGCGCGAGCATGCGGGCCAAGAAAGCCGGGTTCACCGAGGTGCTGTACCTCGACGCGGCGGAGAAGCGCTACATCGACGAGTCCGGGCCCGCCAACTTCTTCGGCATCACGCCCGGCGGCAAGTACATCACGCCGTCCTCGGAGTCCATCCTGCCGTCCATCACCAACATGAGCCTGCGCACCCTCGCCGCGGACCGCGGCCTCGAGGTGGAGCGCCGGGCCGTGGACGTGGAGGAGATCTTCGGCTTCACCGAGGCGGGGTGCTGCGGTACCGCCGCGGTGATCACCCCCGTGCGCCGGATCGTCTACCGCGACCGCGAAGCCATGTACTGCCCCGACGGCGAGCCCGGCCCGTGGTGCACGCGGCTGTACAACGCCCTCAAGGAGATCCAGGAGGGCGACCGCGAGGATCCATACGGCTGGATTCGCGAGATCCCCCTGGACTGATCCCCTCGCCCTTTCTCCGGCCTCCTCTCCGGGCCTACAATAGAACCCAGAACCACCAACACCCATCAAGACCGGGGAACCGCCATGCTCCGAACGTTCGTCCTTCTGTCGATGCTGACCCTCGCCTTCTCCTGGTTCGGTTGCGCGGAGTTCCGCGACGTCCTCGACGGCGGCACCGGACTGGCCGACGACGACGACACGGTGGGCGACGACGACGACACGGTGAGCGACGACGACGACACGGTGAGCGACGACG
>CAZLEO010000231.1:0-15314 GCA_964558555.1 uncultured Rickettsiales bacterium
CTCCCTCCAAGTGGCAGAGCTGACATCGCACCAACCGTTGTCTGACGCGGTACGGGAATGACGGTCGTCACATCCTCGGCTTCCAGCGAACCGTCGATGTACAGCTTCCGCTCACCGTTGCTTCGATCATTGGTGGCGGCAAGGTGGGTCCAAGATCCATGGGGAAGGCTGCTCGAACTCGTTATCCAGACGCTGGTAGAGCCATCGGCCACAGAGAACGACAGCTCATCCGTGGAGAGCGAGTCTACGCTCAACTTGAACGACTGCGAGACGTCGTTGGTCTCGGAGCGCTGGGCGAGAAACCTCTGGTTCTCATCCCCCGTACCCTCATAGTAGGCCCAGGCCTCAAGCGTGAAGTCGGATCCATCGGTCCCGGTGAAGCCCTCCAACCACGCGTAGTCATCGCCGTCGAACAGTAGCGAGCATCCGGCGGCATCTCCTGTGTCAGCGCACTCCGCGACACCCGCATCCCCATCGTCGCAGTCACTGCAGTCTTCCACGTATCCCGAGGGCTGGGAACAGCGATAGTCGGTCGCGCTCGCGTCGCCATAGCCATCACCGTCGACGTCCAGGCACCATTCCGTGCCGTCGCTCAAGCTATCGTCCTGGCCATCGGTCAAACCGTCGCAGTCGTCGTCCGCGCCGTTGCAGATCTCCACGGCCCCGGGGTGTACGGCCGGATCCGCGTCGTCGCAGTCGATGTCGGCGCAGGCGATCGCGGTGCCGTAGCCGTCCCCGTCCAGGTCGGTCTCGGCGCAGGTGCACTCGCGGTCCACGCCGTCGCAGTCCTGGTCGATGCCGTCGTCGCAGATGTCCTCGGCGTTGGGATGGATCGTCGCGTCGGCGTCGTCGCAGTCGAGCATGTCGGGCGTGCACGCCGGGTCGTCGCCGTAGCCGTCGAGGTCGTCGTCCGAGTCCCAGCATTCGCAGGGATCGTTGTGGTCGCCGGGGGTGCCGAAGTCGCCGCCCGCGTCGATCAGGGTGGTGGAGCCGCACCAGTTGGCGCCGAGGTCGTTGGACAGGTCGCTGATCAGCGTCGGGTCGAGGATCATCGACGCGCCCGTGGCCAGCGGGAACGTGATCCCCCAGTCGTACTGCACCTCGTCGACGATCATCCCGTCGAAGCTCAGCACCAGGCCGTCGTACCCCTGCGACAGGTTGATGTCCGCGTACTGGTAGTCCACGGTCACGCCGCCGTTGGTGGCGGCGTTGCCGTTGACGCCGAACACGAAGTAGTCGCCCGGGTAGATGTTGGCGGTGCCGCCGGAGGCCACCTGGTGGAGCTCGTTGACCCCGTCCTCGATGATCCAGCCGTCCAGCGGGATCAGGTCGTTGGAGGTGTTGTACACCTCGAAGTACTCGCCGAGGGTGTCGCCCACGGCGTCCGGGTCCACCATGATCTCGGTGATGACCAGATCGCCGGCGTAGGGCAGGACGGCCTCGGTGATCTCGGCCCAGGGGCCGTACTCGTACTGGTCAAAAGCGCGCGCTCGGCACGTCCACTCGTCACCCATGGTGATCTCGGACGACGGGACCGTGTCGGTGAGCAGCGACGCGTCGAACACGCCGTTGCGGAACCACTCGTACTCGAAGGTGTGCGTGTCCGGGTCCGGGTCCACCACCGCGGCGGCCACGTTGCAGGTGAGGTCCTGGTCCACGCGCGGGGGGCTGGGCAGGAGCTCCAGGTCGGGCGCCTCGGGGGTCGTGTTGAGGATCTCCACGGGGTTGGAGTTGCGCACCTGGCCGAGATCCACGCCGTCGTCGGGATAGACGCTGCACTCCACCATGTCGAAGTGGTCGAAGTCCGCGCCCAGCAGGGTGTCCGTGGCGGCGCCGGCCACCAAGGTGGCGTTGACGAACCACTCGAACACGGCGCCTTCGGGATCGCCGTCGGGATCGGCCCAGCCGTAGGGCGTGCACTCGAGCTCGTCGTCCTCGTACGCCGGGTTGGGCGCCAGCGACACGCTGGAGTAGCTGGGCAGCGAGTTGTCGATGATCACCGTGGCCGACACCTCGTTGCCCGCGACCAGCTCGTCGTCGTACGGGGTGACCCTGCAGGTCCACTCGTCGTGGCGGACGGTCTGGCTGGCCGGGACCACATCCGAAGACCAGCCCGTGGGGGCGCCGTTCTGATCCCAGGCGAACTCGAAGGTGACCACCCCGCCCTCGGGGTCCACCGATCCATCGGCCACGCAGGTGAGGTCGTCGTCGGTCAGCGGGCCCGCAGGGATGATGTAGACCACCGGGTCCGTGGGCGGCTGGTTCGTGGCCGCGACCACGAACGCCACCATGTCCGAGCCGGAGTTGCCCGCCTCGTCCGTCACCCAGACCGTGACCTCCTGGTCGCCGGGGCTCAGATCGTCCACCACCAGGGTGATCATGCCGTTGGGCGCGGCCGGGTCGCCGCCGAGGAAACCGTCGAGGTTGCTGTGCCAGGCCACCGTCAGCGTCGTGGGCCCGTGGTCGTCGCTGGCCACGGCCAGGAAGTTGACGTCGTCGCCCTCCTGGAACACGTCGCCGTCCTCGGGTGAGCCGATCTCCACGTCGGGGATCTCGTCCATCTCGATGACCGAGACGTTGACGTAGTCCGACGCCTGCAGCCCGTCGCTGTCCGTGGCGGTGGCGCGGATCGTGTGTACGGCCACCGCCAGGTTGGAGGTCACCAGGGTGGTCCGGCCGTCCTCGCCCACGCCCGTGGGGCCGAGGTCCACCTCTTGCTGCACGCCGTCCTCGTCGAGGTAGCTGGTGGACCAGTTCACCTGTACGGACTGGGGCGCGTCGAAGGAGTCGTCCACCGACGCCACGACCTCGATGAGCTCGTCGATGGCGTACTCGGGGATGGTCTCGCTGTCGTCCGGGGAGAGGATGGCGATCTCCGGCGGAGTCTGGATGGTACCGACCTCGTTGTCGGCGCAGCCCACGCAGACGGCGAACAGGGCGACGACCGTCACCAGGATCCAACGCATCGAGCCGACCTCCTCGCCCCTACCGCGCCCCGCCCCGGTCGTGCGCGCAGGAGCTATCTCTACTCATCCAATGGGGATCATACTCGAACCCTGGCACGACGGCACGGTTTTGGGCCGTATCCGCGCCCGCGCGCTGGTAAAGTGCCCGGACGGACCGAGTGGAGATCCCTTGTCTGAATTCGCGCCGACCCAGCCGCTGGAGAAGTTCCCCACACGGGCGTCCACGTCCGGCCCGTTCACCGGCCTGGCCATCTCCCTGGACCGCCGGGAGGCGATCTCCGCGAAGGAATTCGGCGACGCGGTTCAGCGACTGCGGATCATGTGCAAGGTCGGCCTGGTCGTCTGGCCCGCGTACGCGCTGCTCGACCTGCCGCTGATCTGGCAGGTGCGGCAGGCCCCGCTGGAGTGGTACCTCATCTGGCGTGTGGTGGCCTGGGCCGTCGTGGCCGGCGTCTACCTGCGTATCCGGCGCGAGGACCTGCCCGGCGAGGGCGCCTTCCGGGCGCTGGAGCTGGCCGCCTTTGGCGCGTGCGCCCTGATGACGGCCTTCATGGCGGTGCTCGCGGGCGGCATCGACAGCTCGTACGCCCTGGGCATCCTGATCCTCATGCTGGTCAGGGCGCCGTTGATCCCCGAACCCTGGCGGCGCGGGGCGCTCCCGTTCGCGGTGATGTGGGCGTGCTACCCGGTGACCATGGCCGGCGCGGCGCTGATCTTCGGCGACGTGGCGGCGCAGTTCTCCGACGGCCGGTCCCTGACGCTGTTCCTGTTCCACAACAGCTTCCTCGGCGGCGCCGCCGTGCTCGGGACCATCGTCAGTCACGTGGTGTACCAGGTCCGGCACGAGGCCCTGTCCGAAGGCCAGCTCGGGCGCTACCAGCTGCTGCGCAAGCTCGGCGTCGGCGGCATGGGCGAGGTCTGGGCCGCCCACGACCGGACCCTGCGCCAGACCGTGGCCCTGAAGGTGCTCAAGCCGGAGCTCGCGGCGTCGGACCAGTCCCGCTCGCGGTTCGACCGTGAGGTGATGGCCACCACCCGGCTGACCCACCCCAACACCATCCGCATCACCGACCACGGGGAGACCCCGGACGGCCTGTGCTACTACGCCATGGAGTTCCTCGAAGGCCTCGACCTCGAGGCGCTGATCCGCGACGAGGGCGCCCTGCCGCCCGAGCGCGCCGTGCACCTGATCGCCCAGGCCTGCGGCTCCCTGGCCGAGGCCCACGAGAAGGGATTCGTCCACCGGGACGTCAAGCCCGAGAACCTGTACGTGTCCGAGCTCGGCGGCGTCAGCGACCACGTCAAGGTGCTCGACTTCGGCATCGCCAAGGTGTCCACCGATCCCAACGCCACGCGCCTGACCCAGGCGGGCATGGTGGTGGGGACCCCCCTGTACATCGCCCCCGAAGCCATCCGCGGCGAGGACGTGGACGCCCGGTCGGACGTGTACGCCATGGGCTGCGTGCTCTTCGCAGCGCTCACCGGCGGTCCCCCGTTCCGCGGCGACACCACCTACAAGCTGCTCATGCACCACACCCAGTCCAAGCCCGAGGCGCCGTCTTCCCGCCTGGGCCGCGGATTGCCCGTCGGCCTGGACGACATCGTGCTGCGCTGTCTGGCCAAGGCCCCGGCGCAGCGCTACGCCGACGCGGGTGAGCTGGCGCGGGCGCTGGGCGAGATACGGTACGCTGACGTGCAGAGCCTGGATGGAGACGAGGGGTTTGGGCCGAGGATCTGAACAGCAGGATGGATCGAGGAGGCGCGCGCCGGGCCGGGCCCTGTGGGAGTTCACCTGGCGCTGTGACCTCCGCTGCGCCCACTGCCTGGTGGACGCGGGCCCCACCGAACTGATCGAGCTCGACACGGCCGAGGCCCTCGATCTGGTGGACCAGATCGCCGACCTCGGCGTGACCGCCGTGACCCTGTCCGGGGGAGAGCCGCTGCTCCGGCCCGACTGGACAAACGTGGCCGAGCGGATCACCCGGCGGGGCCTGATCTTCCGCCTGGCCACCACCGGCAACCTCGTGGACGAGGAGGTGGTGGAGCACCTGGTGGGCATCGGCGCCCAGCGGGTGGTGATGAGCGTCGACGGCACCCGCGAGACCCACGACCACATCCGTCAGCCCGCCCACAGCCGCGCCCCGTCGCGCTTCGACCGGGTGATGCGCGCCATGGACCTGCTCGCCCCCGGGTCGGTGGGGGCGTCGGTGATCACCTCGGTGATGCAGCCGAACCTCCCCGAGCTGCCGGCCATCCACGCGCTGCTCAAGGAGCGCGGCGTGGAGCAGTGGACGATCCAGCTGGCCCACCCGACCGGGCGGCTGGGGTTCAGGCCCCGCCTCGACGGGAAGCCCCTGCTGCTCGAGCCGGAGCACCTCGAGGATCTGTTCGCCTTCCTCGTGGCGGCTGCCGAGGACCCCGTGCTCCCACCGATCGTGTTCAACTCCATCGGCTACCTGGGCGCGGAAGAACCCCGCGTGCGGCCCAGCGGCCGCCGCAACAGCTACCCGTTCTGGCGTGGGTGCCAGTGCGGGGTCACGTCCGTGGGCTTCGAGCCCGACGGGGGCGTCAAGGGCTGCGCGAACCAGGTGGGCGACCCCTTTGTCGTGGGCAACGTGCGCGACGAGCCGCTGGTCGACATCTGGGACGACCTGCCCCGCTGGCACTGGCTGTCGCCCGATCCCGACGAGCTGACCGGCCACTGCGGCGAGTGCGCCCTGGGCAAGGTCTGCGGCGCCGGGTGCACGGCCCTGGCCCACGCCACCAGCGGTCGTCTTTTCGACAACCCGTACTGTATCCGCGACGTTCGCCGGCAGCGCGCCGGGGTGAGGTGACCGACGATGATGGTGCTGTTGCTTGTGGTGGACAGCCTGCGCGCGGACGCGCCCGGCTACGCCGGGGGGCGGGCCGCCACCCCCGCCCTCGATCAGCTCGCTGGCGAGGGGACGACCTTCGATCACCTGACCGTGTCCGGCAGCTGGACGGTGCCCTCCCTGACCTCCATGGCCACGGGGACCTTCCCGCACCGGGTGGGCATCTGCCGCTGGCGCCACGCCTTCCCCCGACGCCGGCCCACGCTCATGTCCGCCTTTGCCGCGGCCGACTTCGACGTGCACGTGCTGGCGCACAACCCGCGCTGGCTGTTCGGCAGCTGCCCCCACCGCGGCAAGGCCGGGGACAGCCAGGAGGTGGACCAGGTCCTCGACGCCCTGCGCCACCCGCGGGGTAGCGACCGCTTCGTGATCCTCCACCACTGGTGGACACACCTGCCGTACCTCAACCGCAAGCTCCCCGCCTCGGGCTGGAAGCGCGCGTGCGAGATGTCCCTGGAGTCCATGAACCGCAGCCCCGAGACCATGGTCCCCAAGTTCCGGGCCAACTACCTCAAGACCGTCGAGTACTTCAGCGCCGAGCTGCTGGAGCGCTACCTGGACGCGGCCAGCGCCGGCGGCGAGGACGTGCTGCTGCTGCTGACCGGGGATCACGGCGAGAACTGGGGCGAGGCCCTGCCCGCGGGCCGGCGCATCGAGCACATCTTCGACCTGCACGGCCGCTGGATGCGGGACTCCACCGCGCGGGTGCCGTTGCTGCTGTGGGGCAAGGGGCACGGGGGGGCCATCCCCGCGGGCGCCCGGCTCGGCGGCACGGTGCGCGGCGTGGACGTGGCTCCCACCCTGGCGGACCTCGCCGGGATCCCCTGGCCCGGGCCGCTGCCCGAGGCGGACGGCCCGCAGGTGGTGGACCGGGGCATCCAGCCCGACGGCGTCGGCCTCGAGCTCGACGGACGGTCCGCGGCCGCGCCGATCCGCGCGGGGGAGGACCTGCCCACCGAGACGACGCTGACCGTGTCCACGCACAACACCCACCAGCCGGACACCTACCCGCCCGGCGGCAAGGAGACCTTCCGCACCCTGGGGCTGCGCACCGAGGACGCGTGGCTCGTGTTCGACGGCGTGGACGGCACGCGTGACGTGATCCCGGAAGGGGGAGGGGAGGCGCCCCCCGCCGCGTCGGGCGAGCACTGGGACCGGCTCGAGGCCGAGTGGCACCGCGCCGTGGATCCGGGCCCCGGCCTGGACATCGACCTCTTCCCCACGGTTCGCCCGGGGGAGGCCTCGCCCGAGCCGGTGATCGACGACATCGCGCGCGTCAAGCCGAAGGGGCGCAAGGTGGACGAGCGCGAGATCGTGCGCAAGATGCGGATGCTGGGGTACATGGACTGATGCCCAGCTCGTCACCCCGCCCGCAGGCCTCGGACGCGCCGCGCCGCTGTTTCTGGGAGCTGACCCGCGCCTGCGACCACGCCTGCCGCCACTGCCGCGTGTCCGCCGGCCGGGCGCTGCGCGACGAGCTGGGGGTGGACGAGGCGCTGGCAGTGGCCGATCAGCTCGTGGACCTGGGCGTGAAGCTGGTGGTCCTCACCGGCGGCGAGCCGACCGCCCACCCGGGCTGGGACCGGATCGCGCGCCGCCTGGCCGACGGGGGCTGCCGGGTGCGGCTGTTCTCCGGCGGGCCGGCCCTGGACGAGGAGACGGTGGAGCGGGCCCTGGAGGCGGGGATCACGGGCTTCGCCACCTCCCTGGACGGGCCTCAGCCGATCCACGACCGGCTCCGCCCGGTGCGCGGCGTCCTCGGCGGCTCCTCGTTCCGTCAGACCCTCGACGCGCTGGAGCGCCTGGTCCGCGCCGGCCGCGAACCCCGCGTCGTCACCACGGCCAGCGCCGCCACCGTCCCCTACCTCGACGACGTGTACTTCCTGCTGCGCAACGTCGGCGTGACCCGCTGGCAGATCAACCTGTGCCAGAACGCCGGCCGCGCCCGCGAGGCCGTGGCCGAGCTGATGCCCGCCCCGCAGGACCTCGAGCGCATCGTCGCCGTCCTGCTGCGCGCGGCCCGGGAGGGGGTGGTGATCTCCCCCATGCACTGCACGGTGGGGTACATGACCGCCGAGGAGCCCGTGCTGCGCCGTCCCCTGTCCACGCAGAACCTCGTGTGGCGGGGGACCCCCGCCGGGCTGAGGACGATGGCCCTGACCGCCAACGGCGGAGTGCTCGGCTGCACGGCCCTGCCCGACGAGTTCGTCACCGCCACGGTGCGCGACCGCCCCCTGCGCGAGATCTGGGCCGACGACTCCTGCTTCCCCTACAGCCGCGGCTTCGACGAGTCCCTCCTCGCCGGCCAGTGCGCCCGCTGCAAGCTCGCGATGGCCTGCCGCGCCGGCTGCCCCGCGGTCGCGTACGGCGCGACCGGCGCCATGGGCGCGAATCCGTACTGCTTGAGGCTGGTCAGGGGCTAGTGATCGTTCTCGTTGTCCGACCAGTCGTCGTCGCAGTCGGGTGAGGTGGCGAGCTCGAACAGCAGATCGGCGAGCTCGTCGTCCGAGGCGTTGACGAAGTCGTCGAGGAGGTCCTCGCGGTCGTCGGCGGCGAGGGTGGGGATGCACTCCATGAGGGTGTCGTGGACCCAGGAGGCGGGGGCGGTGTCCTCGACGATCTCGACGAGCTCGCAGAACACGGTCTGCTCGTCCTGCGGGACCTGGAACTCGACGGCCGCGTCACATTCGGCGGTCTCGGGGTCGAAGGGCTCGCAGCCCATGGACGCGCCGAGCACCAGGAATGCGGCCAGGGCGGTGGCGCTGAGGGTGCGGGCCCAGCTGCTCGCGGATCGCTGCGTGGGCGCGGCGACCGGGATCTCGGCCCGCAGATCCGTCAGGAGTTCGTCCACGCGGGTGGCGCCGAGGGCGGCGATCGAAGGATCGGAATGGTCCCGCGCTGCCTCGATGCGGCGTGTGAGGGAGGCCAGGTCGCGCCAGAACACCTCGTCGTCCCGCCGGTCGGCCAGCAGGGCGTAGAGGCCGTCCAGCGGGGCTGCGGTGGAGCTCCAGGCCGGGACGTCGTGTCCGTAGCGGGACAGCAAGGAGCGGATGTCGTGCAGGGGAACGGTCTTGGTGCGGTTCATGGTGGGCCCTCCGATCGATTCGATTGTCTGACCCGGCGTTTCTGCAAGGGTCGGGCCAACCCGAGGTGCGAAGGGAGGACGGCTGGGCTCAACCCCAGCGGCGGGCGAGCTCGCGCAGCATTCCGGACAGCGTCGCCACCAGGTTCTCGCGCCAGGAGAGGTCCGGCTTGGGCGAGGTCAGGCGGGGATCGTCGGAGTACACGGTCCAGGACCAGCGGGCGGTGTAGGGGTGCAGCCAGCCCACGTCTTGCAGGGCCCCGAACAGGCCCTCCTCCAGCGCGATCTCGCGGCCGTGCACGTTGCCCATCAGGGACACGCGGCCTTTGGAGGGGTACTCGATGCGCGCGGTGCCGACGAGGTCCAGGCGCCACCGATCGTCCACGCGAGAGGCGGTGCCGCTGATCTCCAGGGGGCTGTTCAGCGCCAGGGCGACGCGCAGGGAGTCCTGGCCGAAGGCGTAGTGGGGCCAGCCCACGGTCTCGGGGGTCAGCTGGACGCTCTCGCCGTCGTCCGCGTCTGCCTCGGCGATCATCCGGCCGATGGCCCGCCGCACGCGGGGCGACCGCAGGGCGAAGTCCGATCCCCAGTGCCGGGTCGTGGGTCCGGGGACCGCCAGCAGGATCGTCTCCTTGCCGGCCTCGGGGTACCCCGCCACGCAGCCGCCCGCGCCCATGACGAGGTTGAGACCGTAGATGCCGGCCCGCTGCTCGAACGCGAGGCTCTCGGCGCCCTCGTGGCGGATCTGATGGGACAGCTGATCCACCGAGTCCTGGAACTCCAGCAGCGACACGTGCCCCCAGGCCAGGGCGCCCACGGCCACCGCGACGAGGATCACCCCGCGGTAGGCTGCAGTGCGCAGGTCGAACCTCACCGGCGGCAGGAATGCGGTTCCGGTCACGGCCACGAACACGGCCGTGCAGGGCATGCCGAAGAACACCAGCCAGATCGCCACCGACATCCACACCAGGATGAAGATCCACAGCACCGAGCGCAGCGCCTTGACGACGTGGCCGGGACGGTGGGAACGGGGGCTTCGCTCGGCGGGCGCCTGCTCCTCAGCCGGTGGGGCGCCCATGGGTCGAGATCGCGTCACGTGCCGCTAGCTTAGGAGGGCTGCACCGCCCTGTAAACCGCCGGTGCGTCCGGCCCGGCGGGCGGGGCTGGGGTATCATCGGCCCGAGCACGGCAGAACCCCATGAGCGATCGATTCGACATCAGCAGGCTGACACGGAGGGTGCCCCCCTGGTGGGGTGCGGCCGTCGTCCTGGCCGCCGCGATCGCCCTGTTCTGGGTGGGGCTGGTGCTGCGCGACGTCACCCAGGACGAGATGGGCCTGCTGGGCACGTTCAGGGGGATCCTGGACCGCGCCATCGCCGTGGACGATCCCGATCAGTTCACCGCCCACCTGCCCCTGGCGTGGACCGTGCGGCTGATCTTCCAGACGATCCTCGGCGCGGACTCCGTGCTGGCGTGGCGGCTGCACGCAGCCCTCGGCGCCACGGTCGGCGCGATCCTGACCTGGTGGTGCCTGTACCGCCGCGGCCGGCCCGGCCATGCGATCGCCGCGGGCCTGCTGGTGGCCGCGAACCCCATCCTGGGCTTCCATGCCCACGACGCCACCAACTACGCCCTGGGCCCCATGACCGGCGCGCTGGTCGTCATCGGCCTGTCCGATCTCGTGGACAGCCGCCCGACAGCCCCTCGATACCTCATCGCGGGATTACTCCTGGGCGCGACGAACGACTTCTTCTTCGCCTTCGTGGGGCTGGCTGCCCTGCTGCTGACCGTGGCGGCGCTGAAGTGGTGTCGGGATCCGTACCAGACCCGCCGCATGGCGCTGCGCTCCTGGGCCGTGATCGGGGCGGTCCTGGCCGTCCCCGTGACGGTGCTCGGGATCCGCCTGCTGCGCGTGAAGTTCGGCGAGGTGATCTCCCACCACGCCGACGTGTCGTCGCTGCAGTGGTCGGTCCTCGACCACGTGTCCGAGGGGTACCGCGCGTTCGTGGTGGCGTACGCCGAGGGGTACCGATCCATCGCCGAGCCGGATCCCTGGCTCAACGCAGGCCCGGCCGTGCTGCTGCTGGTGGGCGTCGGCCTGGCGCTGTTCAGCCGGCGCGCCCCCGTGCGGTCCGCGGGCCTGCTGCTGGGGCTGTCGCTGGTGTTGTTCGTCGGGCTGACCTACGCGTTCTCCCAGGTCATGGGCTACCGATTCCCCGATCCGCCGCGCGCCTACACCGCGCTGGTCCCGGCGCTGGCCATCGTGTGGTCCCACGCCCTGCTCTCCCCGGGCCGTCGCATCGGCGTGGTCCTCTTCGCCGTGTTCGCCCTGTCCCACGTCACCGTGTCGGCGCGGCAGGTGCTGGGCGTGGCCGACACCCAGGCCTGGGCCGTGGACCGCATCGTCGAGCTGTACGAGCCGGGGGACCAGCTCTTCGACGCCGTCGCCCTGGCCCACCGGCTGCCGCCGGAGCTGGGCGAGGTCCGCGAGCACAACTGCCTCTCCGACGGACCCCTGGACGCGGACCGCGTCTGGTTCGCCACGTTCCCGTTCCGCGGCGAGCCCGGCGCCGTGCCCCTTTGCGAGGGATTCGCCCACTGGCGCCCGCTGGAGGAGGGGTACCGCATCCGTCTGCACGAGCGGCACGACGTGCCCAGCTACGAGAAGAACACCAACTCGTTCCTCACCGAGGCCTCCCTGTTGCTGTTGCAGCGCGGCCGCGGCGACGATCGCGGTGACCCGGTCTCGGTGACGATCCAGTTCGACCACGGCCTGCTGTCGGGCGCGCGCGGAGGCCAGCTGGACGTCACGCTCGGCGAGCAGCCCGACGCGGTGAGCTTCACCCAGGATCTGGCCCCCACGGTGGTCCTCGGACCGATCCCCTCGTCCGTGGACGTGCTGCTGCTGAACGTACGCCCTCGCGAGCCCGCCGCCTGGGTGCGCGTCCTGCCGCGCTTCCTCGAGAGGCCCTTCTACAACGGCGTGGCCTCGTTCACCGTGCCCGTGTGCTGCGAAGACCCCGTCGCCGGATCCAGCACCCTGTCCCTGCCGCCGCTGCGCGCCCCGTGGATCCGCGCGGGCCGCCGCCTGGCCAGCGTGGTGGTGGCTGCGGCCGCGCTGCTGGTCCCCATCCCCGTGTTCGTGCGGTGGTTCCGGCGCCGCACGGACTGAGCGCCAGGGGTCACGGAGGCGTGATCTCGCCCGGCCCGCGCCGCCGCGCGTGGCTCTCGATGAGTATCCCCACGAAGAGGACCACGGCAAAAGAGGGTATCCTCACACACCATGGATGCTCCAACGGGCCGCGTCGCTGTCGAATCCTGGGTGCGCTGGCACCTGATCGCCGGGGGAGTGCTGGGGGCGATCGGTGGCGGCGTGGCCATGGTGGTGGGCCTGGACGGGGCGTCTGCGACCGGACCGCTGGCCGTGTGCCTGGCCCTGGTGCTCGGCACCGCAGTGTGGGCCGCCATGGTCGGCGTCGTGGGAGCCGTCGCGCTCCCTCTGGTGTGGCTCGAACGCAGGGGGTGGCTGGCGAGCGCGGGCAGCGGACTGGGGCTGGCCTTGCTGGCGTTCGCCAAGTCCGTCGCCACGGGGGTCCGGCTCTTCACCGGCGCCTGGCCCGACGCTTCGGCGCTGCGCATCTTCACCAACGATCCCGGCCAGGTGTTCCATGCGGCGCTGGTGGGATACAGCACCCGCCTGTTGCTGATCTCGGCGGGTAGCCTGACGCTGGCAGCGGCCACGGCCCTGCTCGTCCGGGCGATGGCGTCGCGGGAATCTCAGCCGCGGGTGCGAGTCCTGGCCGTGACGGCCGCCCTGGCGGTCCTGGGTGTGGTCCTGTCCGCTTCCCTGCCCGCCGCATCGCCGCTGAGCAAGGGGATACGCAGCTGCAGCCCGGAGGTGACCCTGCTGGGATCCCTGTTCCGCCCCATCGACGCGTCCCTGGACGCCGAGTCCGCCGAGTCGCGGCCCGGTCCCCCGATCGCCGCCGGGGCCCGGTGGGATCTGGACGTGGCCGAGGGGGCGGGCCCGCGGCCCAACGTCATCCTGCTGATGCTGGAATCGATCTCGTGGGACCACGTGGGTTACCAGGGCTACGAACGCCCCGTGACCCCCAACCTCGACGCGCTGGCGGTCAGCTCGGTGCGCTTCGAACGCGTCTGGGCCACCTCGACCCTGTCCCACTACGCCCAGATGTCGGTGCTGTCGTCGCTACACCCGCGGCGCACGGCTCATCTCAACACCTACCCGCATCTGGACTACCCGCGGGTGCTGTTCCACGACGTGTTCCATCGCCTGGGGTACGACACGGCCACCGTGTCCAGCCAGAACGAGAACTGGGGCGGAATGCGCCGCTTCCAGGACACGGGGACCCCCACCACCTTCCTCGACGCCAACGAACACCCCGGGCCCCACCTGGGAACGGGCGAGAACGCCAAGCTGCCCGACCACCTCACCGTGGACGTGCTGGTCGACTGGCTGGAACAGGAGCGAGGGGCTCCTTGGGCGGTGTACGTCAACCTGCAACGGACCCACCACCCCTATGACCCGGCGCCCGGCTGGGTGGGTCCATTCCAGCCCGCGGAGCCGGACCCCGACCGCTTCGGTTTCCTGTCCTGGCCGGACAGTGAACGCCCGCAGGTGGTCAACCGCTTCGACAATGCGCTGCTGTACGTGGACGAGCAGGTGGGCCGTATCCACGAGTGGCTCGATCACACGGACCAGCTCGAGAACACCCTGTGGATCATCGCCCCGGACCACGGCGAGCTGTTCGGCGAACACGGCCACGTGACTCACGGGACGACCCTGTACGACGCCGAACTGCGTGTGCCGCTGCTGGTGCACTGGCCCGCCGAGCTCGAGGCTCGGACCGAAGTCCAGCCTGTCTCGCTGATGGACGTGCTGCCCACCGCGCTGGGCCTGCTCGACGTCCCTCCCCATCCGTCGTTCCAGGGCCACGACGTGCTGGCCGGCGATCCAGAGCAGCCGGCCATCCTGGCCACCATCCAGGGCATCCAGAACCAGGACGCCATCGTGTGCTGGCCCTACAAGCTCGTGGTCGACTTCAACGATGGCCTGTCCCACCTGTACGACCTGTCTCGCGATCCCGACGAGCAGACAGACCTGTGGCGCGCCGACGACCCGCTGGCCGCAGCCCTCGGGGATACCCTGGTGCAGCACATCCTGGGACAGAAGGACTACCATGAGGGTTCCCTCGAGCGTCGCCAGCAGGAGTTCGCGCCCCGCATCCCCGCCTGTCCGGCGGGGTTCGGGGAGTAGGTGTCGGACACGGTCACTCGAGGAAATGAGCCGATCCCAGGAGCCTCGGATGCCGCTGCCCCCCTTGAAAGACCCCGCGGGTCGCCTCGTCCGGGCCCTGGCCCTGGCCAGGGCGACGCCGATTTCGGGTTTTCTGCTGGGCATTCTGCTGTGGCTCAACGCCGCGCAGACGCTCAGCACGGTTCTCATCCCCCTTGCCCCGCAGGCCTTCCGCCGGTTCAACCGCTGGGCGGCGGATTTCTGGTGGGGGTTGTGCGTCACGATCTCGAAGCGGGTCAACGACGTGAAGCTCGTGATCACCGGCGACGACGTGCCCATGCGCGAGAACGCCGTCGTGGTGATCAACCATCAGAACATGCCGGACATCACCTTCCTCATGGACTACGCCCGGTCCAAGGACCGGTTGGGCGACATGAAGTGGATGGTGAAGGACCCCATCAAGTACGTCCCCGGCATTGGCTGGGGCATGCTCTTCCTCGACTGCGTGTTCGTGAAGCGTGACTGGGCCAGGGACAGGGCGTCGGTCCTCGCCACCTTCGCGCGGCTGCGGGACAACGACGTGCCCGTGTGGCTGCTCTCGTTCTCGGAGGGCACCCGGTTCACGCAGGCCAAGAGCGACAGGAGCCGGGAGTATGCCCGCGAGCACGGCCTCTACGAGCCACGCCACACCCTGGTGCCCCGCACCAAGGGGTTCGTGGCCACCGTGGTAGGGCTGCGCGATCACGTGGACGCGGTGTACGACCTCACGCTTGGCTACGAGGACGGTGTCCCCACCCTGTGGCAGTTCATCAAGGGGTACTCGAACCGGGCACACCTCCACGTCCGACGACACGCCATCCACACCTTGCCCGAGGACGAGGAGGGGCTCTCCGGCTGGCTGTCCGACCGCTTCCGCGAGAAGGACGAGATGCTCGAGGAGTACTACTCGACCGGCTCCTTCCCCACCTAGAGAGCTATCGTCCCTCGCATTCCCCCCGGTACTGGGTCCACCCCACGACGTCTGGCGGGCCCTGCGCGTAGGGGTCGGTCAGGAACGTCAAGGTCGTGTCCTGGATCTCGACTCGGGGGTAAGCATGGAGCTGTTCGCAGCCGAGATCGAGCCACGCGTGAGCCTC
>CAZLEO010000232.1:0-15307 GCA_964558555.1 uncultured Rickettsiales bacterium
CGCGGGGGGCGCCGCCGCGTTCTCGGGCGGCGCCTCGTCCGCCAGGGAGTCGGCGCCGGCGGCCATGGGCGGGGGCGGCGGCGGCGGCGCCGGCATCTCCGGCATCGGCGCCGGTTCGTTCACCGGCTTGTCGTCGAAGCCCTTGTACGTGGACTCCTGGGGGCCGAGGCTGTCCGTCGCGCTCGGGGCCGGTACGTCCGCCGGGGCGGTGATCGTCCGCAGTTCGCTGGTCAGGCTGCCGATGGCGCCCGCCGAGACCGCAGCGCTCTCGTACTTCTCCAGCTCCGGGATGGTCGTGATGACGGTCTTCTCGTCCTTCTTCTTCTTGGGACGTTCGGCCGCCGGTCCTCCCGGGGAGATGATCGTGCGCTCGCTGGGGCCCTCGACCGCGGCTGCGGCGCGGGGCTTGCGGATGATGATCTTGTGACCGCAGCGCTTGCAGGTGGCCTTGTTGACCTCCTTGACGAGCTTCTCGTCGGCGATCTTGTAAACGGCCCCGCAACTGTCGCAGACAATCCTCATCGCCTGTCTTCCTCTCGGGAGGGCGCGCCCTCCTGCATCGAACCTGCGCGCTGTCGCCCGGAAAACGGTGGGCGAGCGCACTGCCCGCCATCCTGGCAAAAAACCCCGTAGGTTCTATTTTGTGGCGCTAGGCGTGTCAACTTCCCAGGGGGGGGAATCAGGTCAAGAACGGGCGAAGAATGGCATCCAGATCGGCGCGGTGCACGAAGTCGGAGATGTAGTCCAGCCGGTCCGTGGAGATCTCGACCACCGGGGACAGCTCGTAACGCTTGAACCATCTGCCGTACAAACGATTCAAACGCTTGATGTACTCCACCGGAATATCTTGCTCGGACGGACGGCCCCGCTGGGCGACCCGTTTACGGATCGTGCGCAGCGAGCAGCGCAGGTACAGCATGAGGTCCGGGGGCCGCAGCACCCGGTTCATCGCGCGGTACATGTGCTGGTACGTCTCCCACTCCCGCGGCTCCATGGCCTTCATGTTGTGCAGGTGTCGCGCGAAGATCTCGGCGTCCTCGTAGATGGTGCGGTCCTGCACCACGGTCACGGCCTCGGGGCCGCCCGTGGTCTCCATGAGCTCGAGGTGGATGCGGAACTTGTGGGCGAGGAAGCTGATCTGGGAGTGGAAGGCCCACCGCTCCATGTCGACGTAGAAGTCGTCGATGAACGGGTTCTCCTCGTTGGGCTCGGTGAACGGCGTGAACCCGTAGGTGCGGCACAGGTACTCCACCATGGTGGACTTGCCGACACCCATGTTCCCGGCCACGGCGATGAACTTCACGGCCATGGGCGTAAGACTACTCCTGCGCGCCCCTCAGTGCGAGGCCCCGTGCGTGCTATCCTGCTGCCATGGCTAGTGTCGCCACACTGGGACGTATCTGCGATCTCCTGGTCCGCAAGGGTCTGATGCACGAGGGCCAGAAGCGCGACGTGCTGGTGCGCCACTCGGTCCAGGAGAAGCGCATCCTCTTCCAGAAGCGCCCCGAGCTGCGCAAGGCGCTGGGCCACCGACGGGTGCCCTACGAGGTGGGCGAGATCGAGATCATCGCCGCGTTCCGCTTCGTCATGCCCGGCACGGACGACGATCGGCTCACCGAGGAGAAGATCACCGCGGTGGTGGCCGAGGACGCGGGCATGCCCTTCGTGCTGCCCGATCCGCTCAAGCTCGACTACAAGCTCGTCACCGAGACCTTCCCCGGCGCCTTTGCCGAGCGCCACATGGTCATCCCCCTGGTCAAGGACTCCACCCACATCGAGGTGGCCGTGGCCGACGCCTTCGACCGCGACCTGGTCGATGGCATCGAGCGCTTCACCGGGCTGCAGGTGGAGGTCAAGCTCGCCCCCAAGTCCCTGCTGCTCAAGACCCTGGTGGAGTACCACGGCTTCAAGAAGTCCGTGGACCACGCCGCGGACATGTTCAAGGGCGAGCTGGTCGATCTGGGCAACCTCGAGCAGCTGACCCGCGTCAAGAAGATGGAGGAGATCGACGCGTCGGACCAGCCGGTGGTCCAGGCGGTCTGGTACCTCTTCCACTACGCATTCGACCAGCGCGCCAGCGACATCCACATCGAGCCCAAGCGCGAATTCTCGGTGATCCGGCTGCGCATCGACGGCGTGCTGCACCGTATCCACATGCTGCCCAAGCAGGTGCACCCGGCGGTGATCAGCCGCATCAAGTCCCTGTCGCGCATGGACATCGCCGAGAAGCGCCGCCCCCAGGACGGCCGCATCAAGACCGCCTACAACGACGCCGAGATCGAGCTGCGCGTCTCCACCGTACCCACCGCCTTCGGCGAGAAGGTGGTCATCCGCATCTTCGATCCCACGGTGTTGCTGCAGGACATCGCCGCGCTGGGGTTCTTCCCCCGCGAGCAGCGCACGTACGAGGACTTCATCAGCCGCACCAGCGGCCTGATCCTGGTCACCGGACCCACCGGTAGCGGCAAGACCACGACCATGTACTCGTCGCTGCAGTACCTCAACAGCCCCCACGTGAACATCTCCAGCATCGAGGACCCCATCGAGATGGTGCTGGAGGACTTCAACCAGATGGCGGTGCAGCCGCGCATCGACTTCACCTTTGCCACGGCCCTGCGCACCCTGCTGCGCCAGGACCCCGACATCATCATGGTGGGCGAGATCCGCGACGGCGAGACCGCCGAGTACGCGGTGCAGGCGGCGCTGACGGGCCACCTGGTGCTGTCCACCCTGCACACCAACGACGCGGCCACGGCCGTGACGCGCCTGCTGGACCTGGGGGTCGAGCCGTTCCTGCTGTCGTCGGTGCTGGTGGGCATCGTCGCCCAGCGCCTGGTGCGCACCCTCTGCCGCGAATGCGCCATCGAGAGTTTGTTGACCCACGAGGAGGCGGAGTCGCTGAACATCCCGGGGGCCGATTCGCGGCGGCTCAAGGTCCGCTACGGCGCAGGGTGTCCGGTGTGCCGCGGCACGGGGTATCGCGGCCGCACGGGGATCTTCGAGGTGATGCCCGTGGATCGCCGCGTCCGCGAGCTCATCGAGGAGCGCGCGTCCGCGGTGGACATCAAGCGCGAGGCCATGGCCGAGGGCATGATGACCATGCGCGAGTACGCCATCAAGAAGCTCGCCCGGGGGAACACGACCATCGAAGAGGTGCTGCGCGTCTCGCAAGAGTGATTACGTTGCGGTTCGTGCGCCGTGTCCTCCTGATCCTCTCCTTCGTCCTGCTGGCGTCGAGCCTCGCGCCGTCGCGATCCGTCGCGGGCGAGCTGCCCACGGACTGGAACGCCTACGAGTCCGAGCACGCCGTGGTGTACGCCCCCGACCGGGCCGCGCGCACCGCCGCCACCCTGTCCGACGAGGTGGACGGCGTCGTCGAGGAGCTGATGCGCCTGACCGGCCTGGAGCGCGCGCCCACCCAGATCCGGGCGTACATCGCGCCCACCCGGGACAGCTTCTCGAGCATCCAGCCGGGTGACCCGCCCGAGTGGGCCGCCGGCACGGCCTATCCGGCTCGCTCGCTGCTGTTCATCTGCCTCGAGAGCCACGGCCAGAAGACCCCGCGCCAGGTCTTCGTGCACGAGGTGAGCCACGTGGTGCTGCACTGGTCCTATGGTGAGACGGAGCCGCCCCGCTGGCTCGAGGAGGGGCTGGCGCAGGTGATCGCCGAGGAGTTCGACCTGCAGACCCAGGTGCTGCTGTCGCGTGCCGCCCTCGGCGGCGGCCTGATCCCCCTGTCCTCGCTGGTGGACCGATGGCCGCGTCAGCCAGCGCGGGCGCGCGTCGCCTACGCCCAGAGCCGCGACTTCGTGCTGTTCGTGCGCCACCGGCACGGGGACGAGGCCCTGGCAGACCTCATCACGCGGCTGGCCGCCGGCGAGGACGTCGAGGTCGCCCTGCTCAACGCCACCGGCACGCCCCTGGACGAGCTGGAGGTCCGCTGGCGCGGCCGCCTGAAGCGGCGCTACGCCTGGCTGCCCGTGATCGGCGGCTCGGGCAGCGCGTGGAGCCTCGCCGCGGTGCTGGTGGTGATCGGCTGGGCACGCAAGCGCCGCATCAAGAAGAAGAAGCTCGAGCAGATGGGCCGGGCCGAGGACCGCATCGATGCGATCCGGCAGGGCACCTGGGAGCCGGATCCGGACCGAACCCCCCTCTGGAGTGAACCCAAGGACGACGAGCGCACGTTCCATTAGGGGGTTGTAAGAATGTCCCGCTCCCGTCGCCAGAACCGCGATCCATCCCCGCTGGACCAGTCGCTTCGCTCCTTCATCGGACTTCATCGGTCACAGGCCAAACGGCCTGCTCCCTCTTCAGTCCTCGCCAGCGTGGCGCCTCGCGTCTCTGGCTCGGTCCGGGGACAATCTCACAACCCCGGGTGGTAGACTGTCCCACCAGGAGTTCGGCATGAAGCGAGTCATCTGGCCCACCTTGATCACACTCGGACTGGCGCTGACGGCCTGCGGCGGCGGCGGTGGCGGCGGCGGCGGCGGTATCCACGACCCGGACGCGGCGGCCCACAGCGACGGCGAGCCCGTGCTCCACGACGGCCTCACCTCCCAGGCCACCCCCGAGGAGGCCACCCCCAGCGAGCGCAAGCCCGAGGAGGGTCCCAAGATCGAGGCGGTCCACATGGCCCCCGATCCGCCCGTGGCCACGGCCGAGTTCCGCGTCGAGCCCGTGGTGGACAACCCCGCCCCGGGGCCGCTGAACCTGACCTACGAGTGGTACGTCAACGGCCGCGAGGTGCTGGGCATCTGGGGCGACACCCTGCCCCAGGGCAAGTTCGTGCGCGGGGACGTCATCGAGGTCAGCGTGCTGGCCCGCGACTACAACGGCAAGGTGGACAGCTTCCGCGTGCGCAACGTGCAGGTGTCCAACTCCACCCCGCAGATCGTCTCGGGCGTGGGCACGAGCTCCCAGCTCGACGGCACGGTGTTCCGGGCCATGGACCCGGACGGCGACCCCATCCGCTGGACCCTCGAGGGAGGCCCCCCGGGGGTGTCCATCCACGCCACGTCGGGCAAGCTCCAGATCAACAACCAGGGCGTGTACGACGTGGGCGTGTACGACGTGGTGGTCACCGCCACCGACCCCGCCGGCGGCGAGGGGCGCATGGGCTTCCGCATCGACCTCGCCGGGGCCAAGGAGAGCACCGTCGAGCTGCGGGAGGTGCAGGACGGCAACGTCATCAGCACGACCGGCATGTCCGACGAGGAGCTCGAGCGCCGTACCCAGGAGCTGCTCGAGCGCATGGACAACATGAGCCCCGAGGAGCTGGAGGCCTACCTCGAGAAGACCTCGGGCGACCCCGACGAGGCCGCCGGCGCGGCCGAGCTGCCCGTGGGCGCCCCCCCCGCCCCGTACGGCGCCGGATCCAACTGATCGCGCACGCTGTTGCTCCCCCCGAAGAACGGCCTTGACCGACCCTTGACTTGTTTTTATAGTCCGGCGACTTCAGGAGTAGCGGTCTCGGTGGGGGAGACCACGTGAGCGGCACCATCGAGCGGCCGCCTGACCTGGGAACGAGAGGGAGAACCACGATCCGGTGTTGCCCACGGCTGCATCGGCGTGATGACGTATGCAGTACAACCCCTCCAATCCGCTGATCGTCCAGGGCGACGGCACCGTCCTGCTCGAGGTGCACAACCCCCTGTACGAGGAGGTGCGCGACCAGCTCGCGAGGTTCGCCGAGCTGGAGAAGTCGCCCGAGCACATCCACACCTATCGCATCACGCCGCTGAGCATCTGGAACGCGGCCGCGGCGGGCCTGACCCTCGAAGAGATCCGTCACACCTTCGAGGACTACTCCAAGTACGACGTGCCCTCGCACGTGATGGTGGACATCGAGGACAACCTCTCGCGCTTCGGCAAGATCCAGCTGATGCCGGGGGACGACGATTTCCTGCTGCTCGAGTCCAACGACAACGAGGTGACCCGCAAGCTGGCGCGGTCCAAGGTGGTCGGCGCGCTCACCGCGGGGGCCGTGCGCGAGGGCGTGTTCCGCGTGCCCCGCGCCAACCGCGGCGTGGTCAAGCAGGCGCTGCTGAAGATGCAGTACCCCGTCGAGGATCGCGCGGGATTCGTGGACGGCGCGCCCCTGAGCGTTCGCCTGCGCAAGCGCACCCTGGGCGGGGCCCCCTTCGCGCTGCGGGAGTACCAGTCCGAGGCCGTGGACACCTTCTACCGGGGCGGTCAGGCCGACGGCGGGCATGGCGTGGTCGTGCTGCCGTGCGGCGCGGGCAAGACCATCGTGGCCATGGCGACCATGTCCGAAGCCCGCTGCCACACGCTGATCCTGGCCACCGGCATCGCCGCGGTCCGCCAGTGGATCCGCGAGCTGGTCGACAAGACCCACCTCACCGAGGACCAGGTCGGCGAGTACTCCGGCGAGGTCAAGCAGGTGCGGCCGGTGACCATCACCACGTACCAGATCCTCACCCACCGCAAGCAGGGCTGCGAGGATTTCACCCACCTCGGGCTGTTCGACGCCGGGGACTGGGGCCTGATCGTGTACGACGAGGTGCACCTGCTGCCCGCGCCGGTGTTCCGTATCACCGCGGACATCCAGGCGCGCCGCCGCCTCGGGCTCACCGCCACGCTGGTGCGGGAGGACGGCCGCGAGGGCGACGTGTTCAGCCTCATCGGCCCCAAGCGGTACGACGTCCCGTGGAAGGAGCTGGAGTGCAAGGGCTTCATCGCCTCGGCGCGCTGCTGCGAGGTCCGCCTCGAGCTGACGCCCGAGAGCCTGATGATGTACCTGTCCGCCAGCGACCGGCACAAGGCGCGGATCGCGGCGGAGAACCCGGCCAAGATCCAGGTGGTGACGGAGCTGCTCCAGCGCCACGAAGGCGAGCACGTGCTGGTCATCGGCATGTACCTCGATCAGCTGCGCGCCATTGCCCGTCGCTGCAACGCGCCGCTGATCACGGGCAAGACCGCCAACGCGGTGCGCGAGGCGCTGTACCGCAAGTTCCGCGACGGCGACATCAAGGTCCTCGTGGTCAGCAAGGTGGCCAACTTCAGCATCGACCTGCCCGACGCCAACGTGGCCATCCAGGTGTCCGGCACCTTCGGCAGCCGCCAGGAGGAGGCGCAACGGCTGGGGCGCATCTTGCGGCCCAAGTCGGCGTTCGCGAGCTTCTACTCGGTGGTCAGCCGCAACACGCGGGAGCAGGAATTCGCCCACAAACGGCAGCTGTTCCTCACCGAACAGGGCTACAGCTACAGCATCGAGGAGTGGGACGAAGAGGCCGGTGGGATTTCTCCCATCGATCTGGCCTCCATCACGATATGATGCGTACGAGCGGAACAAGCCGCCCGCCGGGATTGTCGTAGGGGGAAACACGACGTCCTGGCGCCGAGGTGGCGTCGCTTCGAGAGGGGCATCCGGAGATTGAGCAAGGAACTGACCCAGTTCTTCAGGTCCTGTCCGCCCGAGGTCCTGGCCTCGTACGCGAAGAAGTACCTTCGCACGGCGGGCAACACCGAGCAGACCGTCGAGGCGTTGACGGAGCTGTTCACCAACCGTCGGCGGGTGCGGACCGTCCTCAAGAAGCTCAAGCCCAGCCACCACCTGGCGCTGATCGCGCTGATCCAGACCGGCGGCGTGGCCGGCGGCACCTGGCTCCTCCAGGAGCTGACCGCGTCGCACGGCAAGCGCGAGGACCTCTGGGCGGGCGTGCTGCACGAGCTGGGGCACGCCCTGCTGGTGTTCGGCAACAGCCACCAGGCACCGCCGCTGTTCTACGTCCTGCCCGCGCCCCTGCTGAAGGTGCTGGCGGCCCACTTCACGCGCAAGCTGGCGCTGCCGCGCTTCAAGGGCACCGGTGCCCGGCTGAGCAAGGACACCAACTTCAACTTCCCGGTGGGATTCAGCATCACCAGCATGCTGACCTACCTGCAGCAGAACCGCGTCCGGGTGACCCAGAAGGGCGAGATCTTCAAGAAGAACCTCGAGGAGATCCTGCGGTTCTTCGGCAACCTGTGGGGCCGTAGCGACGCCGAGAAGGTGCTCGAGTGGCACATCGAGCAGGTGCGGATGCTCCAGCTCGTCAAGGTGGTCGACGGCTACCTCGAGCCGGACGAGAATCGGGTGGACGAGTGGCTCAAGTTCGCCCCCAAGGAGCGGCGTGACCTGTTCCGCACCTGCTTCGAGCGGCAGGAACCCCTGTCGTCGTGGCTGCTGGAGCTGCTGGGGGAGGTGCCCAAGGGGACCTGGGTGCCCATCGAGCCCCTCAACGTGATGTACCGCCGCCGGTACATGGGCACGGTGTTCCACAAGCGGTTCATCCTCAAGACCTACTACCTGCCGCCGAGCGGCTTCTACAACCCCATGCCGCCGCTGGAGTCCATGGCCATCGCCGGGCTCGTGGAGCGCGGCCTGGGCGAGGACGGCAGCCTGGTGCGCATCAGCACGGCGGGCCGCGAATTCCTCGAGGGCCAGCCCCTGGGCGAGGCGTCGGCGGACATCCCCGTCCAGTTCCACCTGCAGCCCAACTTCGAGATCCTCGCGCCGGCCGGGCTGCCCCTGGAGCACGTGTACAAGCTCGGCACCATGTGCGAGTTCCTGTCCTGCGATCGGCTCAACCGTTACCTGCTCACCGGCGACACGGTGCGCGCGGCCATGGACCGCGGCTGGCGCCGGTCCGAGCTGCTGGGCTTCCTGCGCCAGGGCGCGGCCCACGGCATGCCCCAGAACGTGGACAGCACCGTGGACGAGTGGATCGGCGACCGCGGCGAGGTGGAGTTCCACGACGCCCTGATCGTCACCAGCCAGGCCGATCGCGAACAGGTGCTCATGGCGGCCCTGGAGTCGGCGGCGCCCGGCTACCGGCGCATGGCCCCGGGGGTCTTCGCCATGGCCCGGGAGGCGAGACCCGCGCTGATGGAGTTGCTCGGCGAGGCGGGCCTGAGCGCCACGCCGTGGGTGCGCAGCTACGAGCCCCCTGTGTCCGAGGCGTTCAGTGCGGTGGTGGAGGAGATCGAGGGATCCAGTGAGAACGACCTCGCGGACGTGATGGAGGACGTGGCCGAGTTCCCCGCGCGTCAGCTCGTGGTTCTGCAGCCGCTGGACGCCCAGGCCCGCAGCGTCACGGACTCGCTCGAGGCGTTCACCGCGCTGAACGGGGACGGCCGCCCCATCGCCGGTCTGGGCCACGATCTGGGGCGCAAGCCCGGCGCGGCGGGCTCCGGCGACCTGCTCAAGCTGTCCCCGGCCAAGACCCTGGACCTGGTGCGCGCCGCCCTCAATCGGGACCACGATATCGAGATCCTGTACCGGGGATCGGGCAGCGACGGCGGCGGCCTGTCGCTGACGCGCGTGACGCCCAGCAAGGTCCACGACAGCGGTGGGGTGTCGAGCTTCGACGGTCGCGACCACCGGCGAGGCGAAGATGTCTCCTTCGTGGTGAAGCGAATTCAGGGTATTCGCCTGGTGCGGTGACTCGCCCGGCGGATCCACGGGGCCTTTTTGACAAAGCCCCGCGACCGGTGCTTACTTAATGGCCCCGCGTGCATGCGCGGGCCAGGAGCCCACAGACCGCGCTTTTTGGGGAGAGGATCGTTGTTCGAGGCCACCACGCAGCAGGTGCGGAAGAAGCGACGCAACCCCTTCGGGGTCATCGCGTCGGTCGCCTTCCATGCGGCGCTGGTCGCGGTCATCGTCATCATGGCCACGCAGGTGGTGGAGGAAGACGAGGACGTCGAGATCGAGGTCACGTTCTTCACCGCCCCCCCGCCGCCCCCGCCCCCGCCCCCGCCCCCCCCGCCGTCCTCGTCCAAGACCAAGTCGCAGCCCAAGACCGACACGGTCAAGCCCACCGAGATCGTCCAGCCCGACGAGATCGAGGAGCTGCCCGACAACGAGGAACTCGACGGTATGGCAGAGGTGGAGGGGGAGGACTTCGGCGTGGAAGGCGGCGTCGAGGGCGGCGTGATCGGCGGCGTGATCGGCGGCGTCCTCGGCGGCACCGGCAGCGGCAGCATCCTGGAGCTGGGATTCAACGCCGAGCAGGTGGTCTGGAAGAGTCACGCATCCCCCGAGTATCCCCCCCTGGCCAAGAAGGAGGGGATCGAGGGCGAGATCGTGCTGGACGTGCTGTTCGGGCTCGACGGCAAGCCCGAGGAGATCAAGGTGGTCGCCGGGCCCAAGCTGTTCCACAACGCGGCCATCGAGGCCGTGGAGACCTGGGTGGCCGAGCCCATGATGTCGGGCAACGTGCTGACCAAGTTCCGGATGACGATTCGTCTAAAGTTCTCGCTGCGCACGTGACGTAGCCGGAGGTTGTTTCGATGGAACATTCCCTCATCGAAATCTGGCATCAGATGACCATCGCGGCCAAGACGGTCGCGCTGGTGCTGACGATCATGTCGGTCGCCATGGTGGCCGTGTTCGTCGAGCGTCTGATCGCCTACGGAATGGCCAAGGCGCAGTCCAAGCGCTTCGCCGCCTCGGTGGCCGAGCTGCTCAAGGCCCGCCGGGTCGATCAGGTGACCGCGCTGGGTGCCGAGAAGAAGTACAAGCACAGCTACCTGGCGCACATCGTCAAGGCGGGGATCGACGACTTCGAAGATCTCAAGGTGACCAAAGGGGACACCTCCGACCTGTCCACGTGCAGCTCGGCCATGAGCCGCGTCGTGGAGCAGGAGACGATGAGCCTGCGGCGCTGGCTGTCCGTGCTGGCCACCATCGGCGCCACCGCCCCGTTCGTGGGGCTGCTGGGCACGGTGCTGGGCATCATCGGGACGTTCCAGAAGATGGCGGTGGAGGGCACGAGCATCGAGGCGGTGGGCGTCAACCTCGCCGAGGCGCTCGTCGTGACGGCCTACGGGCTGTTCGTGGCCATCCCCGCGGTGTGGATGTTCAACTACTTCTCCGGCCGCGTGGACAACTACGTCATCGAGATGACCAACAACAACTCAGAGATGCTCGACTACCTGCTCAAGAACAGGAAGCACCTGGATGGAAGCGCCGGGTAAACAGAGCGGACCCAAGTCCGAAATCAACATCACGCCCCTGGTGGACGTGGTGCTGGTGCTGCTGATCATCTTCATCGTGGTCACGCCGATGCTGACCCGCGGCGCCGACGTGGTGTTGCCTGCGGCCAACAACGCCGAGTCCAAGGACGACTCCAGCGACGACCTGATCGTCAGCGTCACCACCAACGGCGAGATCTGGCTGGGCAGCGCCCTGATGACCGAGGAGACCCTGGCAACGGAGCTGAGCAAGACCCTGGTGGCCGAGCCGTTCAAGCCCATCCTGATCAAGGGGGACTTCCAGGCCCGGTACGCCGATGTGCGAAAGGTCATGGCGGTGTGCGAGCGCACGGGCGCCAAGAACGTCTCGCTGATGACCGACAAGGACTCCACGCCCGAGGAGCTCATGCAGCAGCTCCGCGAGGCTGGACTGCAAAAGTAGAGGGCCAGATAGCATGGGGATGGATACGGGCGGCGGCGGCGGCAGCGTCAAGGCCGACATCAACATCACGCCCCTGGTGGACATCGTGCTGGTGCTGCTGATCATCTTCATGGTGATCACCCCGCTGATGACCAAGATGCTGCCGGTCCTGGTGCCCGAGAAGGCCGAGGTGGAGCAGCCCACCGAGCAGATGAAGAAGCAGGTCGTGGTGTACCTCAAGAAGGACAACACCATCGAGGTGAACCACGAGCCTGTCGCGATGGCGGATCTCGAGGAGCGGCTGCGGCTCGCCCTGAAGATCCAGTCCGAGAAGATCGTCTTCTTCGAGGCGGACGACGACGCCGCCTACGGCAACGCCGTGCTGGTCATGGACGCGATCAAGGGATCGGGGACCAAGATCATCGGCATCATGACGCCGGACGAGGAAGAGGAAGGGTAGGTCGCCACCGCTTTGCGGCGGCCGCCTCGCGGGGGGAGAGCGCGAGGGCATCCGAGACATGGTGGATGACGCCAACTTCGACCGTCGCGACAGCGTTCGGGTCGAGGTCCACCTGTCCGTGCAGGTCGTCGAGGCGCGCTCCACCATCCACATGACCGTGGCCTCGGATCTGTCCGCGGGCGGCATGTTCATCCACGAGCTGTTGCCGTTCGAGATCGGTACCCACCTGGTGCTGGACTTCCAGCTGCCCGGCGAGGAGCGCAAGGTGCACTGCAACGCCGAGGTGGCGCACAAGCGCGATCACTTCCTCGAGGGGATGCCCAACCGCCCCATCGGCAACGGACTGCGGTTCCTGTCCATCTCCAGGGCGGATCAGGAGCTGATCGACAGCTACATCCACGCCCGGAACAGCGGTCGGTAGTTCGCTCCAACCCGCCTCCGGCGGCCTCTCACGATTCCCCTGACCCGCGGACCTCGCGATCGATGCGTGCCTGCAGGCGCCTCGCCGCGTCGGCCACCGGCCCCTCGCCGTCCTGCAGCTCGAGCACGGATCTCCCGAGATCCTGCGCCTGGTCGAGCAGGCCGCCGTCACACAGCACGTCGATGAGGTAGGCCCGCTCGAGGCAGCGGCCGGGGAGGACGTCTTCGAGGACGTGGGCGACCCAGCGCGTCGCCTCGTCCGGGCGCCCGAGGCCCAGCAGCGCCTTGGTTCGGGCCACCACGGCGTGTCGGTGCTCGGGCTGCCAGGCGAGGAGCCGGTCGGTCAGCTTCAGCGCCGCGGCGAACTCGCTGGCGGCGAGCAGGCCCTCGAGGCGCAGCCAGCGGATGTGGTCGACGAACCCCAGGCAGCACTGGGAGCAGTGGTCGGGCATGCGGCGGCGGACGAACCCGTCGCGCCACCGCTGGAACACCGGGCCGTGCCAGATGTCGGCCAGGGACGTGTGCCGCACGTCGCCCAGGTCGGGGCCGCGCCACTCCCAGCACGGGCTCACCCGGCCGTCGATGTGGACCACCATCGTGGTGAAGGGGTTGAAGCAGTGGGCGCGGAACAGGGGATCGTCGATCTCGTCGATCTCGTCGCCGAGGGCGCGGTCCACGGCGGTCATGTCCTCCAGCAGCACCGGCTGGCGCAGGTCGCCCGCGTTGGTGGCCAGCCCGCGTACCCGGGCGCGGGTCTGCGCGGCCTCGGCGATACCGTCGAGGCGTCGCCGCTGGTCCGGGTCCAGCTCCAGCTCGGCGAAGCGGTCGCTCATGTCCTTGAGCGCCTGGTAGGTCACCTCTTCGGCGCCCCCATCGGCGGCGAGATCGATCATCTCGGGCAGCCGGTGGACGTTGGGACGGCTGACCACGGTGGCCACGCACACCCGCGGGAGGTCGACGCCCAGGCGCCGCTTGGCCTCGTCGAGGCGGCGCAGCGTGGCCAGGGCCGCGTCGAAGGTGCCCGCGGGTGGGCGCAGGGTGTCGTTGGTGGCGGCGTCCGGGCCGTCGAGGGACACCTGGATCATGTCCCAGCCCATGGCCACGATCCGAGCCACGTCCTCGTCACGCAGCCGCGTGCCGTTGGTGGTCAGCTCGCCGCGCGCGCCGGCGGCCTTGATGCGCTCCATCATCTGCAGCGTGACGCTGCGGCGCACGAACAGCTCGCCGCCGACGAGGTAGAACTCCTCCACCCCCAGCCGGACCGCCTCGTCCACCACCGCCAGCAGCCGCTCGTCGCTCATCTCGGGCTCGGCCGCGCCGCCGCCGCGCTGTCCCATGAAGCACGACAGGCACCCCAGGTTGCAGCGCTCGGTGACCGTCAGGTGGAGCCGCAGGGGACCGGGGCGCTCGCCGCGCCGCCAGGCCAGCAGTCGGTGGATCTCCGGGTAGACGGTGCCCATGGACGTGAGTCTACCTCCTCACCCAGCGCCACAGCAGGCGCAGGCGGCTGACGAACACGGCGCGGGCTCGCCGACCCTCGACCACCTGCGTCACCAGGCGCCGCACGGGGCGGGGCTTGAGGCCCAGATCACGCCAGGCGCCGCGCTGGTTGCGGTCCACCATCTGCGCGAGGGTGCGGCCCCAGGCCGGGACGGCGCGCATGGCGCGGTCGAGGTCGTGGACCGGCCCGCGGACCGGGGGGACGGCCGAGGGCGCCACGTCGGGGGCGTGGTGCTCCAGGGCCTGCCGCAGCAGGGCGCGGCCCGCGCGGTCCTCGGGGGGCAGGGCGAGGCAGAACGCCAGCAAGCGTGGCGTCCACGGCACGGGGACGAAGGCGGTGTGCAGGACCCTCGAGCGGACGCCGGCGGAGGTGCCGCGGGCCTGCCGGGTGTGCAGGTTGATCCAGGCGCCGAGGCTGGCGCGGGGCAGCCACTGCGGCGGCTCCGGCGCGACGTCGGCCGGGGTCTGGAGCGGGACGTCCACGCCCAGGCGCTTCAGACGCCTCGCCGGCGAGGGGCCGGGCGCCCCGAGATCGCCCCACACGGCCTCCCCGGACATGCCCGACAGGATCACGTCGCAGTCGGCGGCCCAGGGGACGTCGGTGTGCGCTCCCGGTGCGGCCGCCGGTCCGCCCAGCCCACCCGTGGCCCGCCAGGTGCGGTCCTCGTGCAGCAGCGCCGCGTCGGGTGGCAACTCCACCACGACGTGGTCCAGGTCGAGGCCCTGGGCGATGCGGCGGGCGGCGGGGATGTCCTCGCAGTCGGGGTCGCCGAAGGTCGCGCAGTCCACCGGGAGCCCCTCGGCGGCGGCGGCCGCGGCCACGGCGCGCGAGTCCAGCCCGCCCGAGAGGGTGACTCGGGGGCGCGAGAATCCCTCGGCGGCTGCGCGCACCGCCTCGCGAAGCAGCAGCCAGAGGCGGTCGCGGCGGTGCGGTGCCGTCGGCAGGTCGGCCGGGTGGGGATCCGGGGGCGGCAGGTCCCACGCCCCGGTCCGGCCCAGGACCCCGGCCAGCAGCGTGCGCTCTCCCAGGGGGTGGCCGAACGCGAGCAGATCGGCCACCCCGCCCGGGTCCAGTCCGGCGCGGTCGCGCAGATCGAGCAGGGACTCCGACTCGTGTCCGGAGGACGAGTGCACGTAACTCCACCGCATGGGCGTTGGCAGGGGGATCACGGTCCCTCCCCGGCGATCTCGGACACCACCGCGGCGGGGAAATAGGCGCGCAGGATCTCGTCCGCCGTGGCTCCTTCGCGAGCCCGGGCGATGGCGCCTTGCTGACACAGCCCGACCCCGTGGCCGAGCCCCCGCCCCTGCAGCATCCAGATCGGCTCGCCGTGCCAGGCCAGCTCCACCAGATCGAAGTGGTTGCCCTTGACCAGGTTCCAGCCGTGGCGTCGTCCCACCTCGGTTCGGAATCGCTCCGGTTCGGTGCGTGGGTCGGGCAGGTCGGGGGGGGGCCCCCCCCCCCCCCCCCGGCCCGGGGGGGGGGGCGCCCCCCCCCCCCGGCCCCCCGGGGGCGGGGGCCCCCCCCCCCC
>CAZLEO010000233.1:0-15164 GCA_964558555.1 uncultured Rickettsiales bacterium
TCTTGAACGAGCCCGGATCGTCGAGCACCTCGCCGTCGCGGTTGCCCAGGATGTTGGTCGAGAACCAGCCGTTGACACCCAGCAGCCGCGCCTTGAATCCGGGGGCGAGGATGGTCTTCATCAGGGTCTGGCCCGTCTTGAAGTCCTTGCCCGCGGTGGGCACGCCGTTGGCCCGGGCCAGGTCCAGCAGGGCGGGGCAGTCGTTGCTCAGGTGCGGGGCGCCGTTGATGTAGGGCACGCCGTTGCGGAGCGCGGTGTAGGCATAGACCATGCTCGGCGAGATGCCGGGGTCGTTGTTCTTGAGGCCGGCCTCGAAGTTCTCGAGGTTCATGTGGACCTCGGACGGGGTGATGTACACCTCGGTGGAGCCACACCAGATCATGACCAGCCGGGAGCACCCGTTGCGCTCCTTGAAGTTGGCCATGTCCTCCTCGAGCATCTTGTGCTTGTCCCACCACGTGGCGCCCTGCTTGACGTTGGGGCCGTCGAGCTTCTTGACGTAGCGCTTGTCGAAGACCGCCGACATGGGCCGGATGGACTCCAGGTACGGCTTGACCTTGAGCAGCTCGGACTCGTGGATCACCCCCGCGATCTGCGCCGCCTGGTAGCAGTCGTCGGGGAAGATGTCCCAGCCGCCCACGACCATGTCGTCGAGGTCGGCGATGGGCAGGACGTCCTTGATCCGCGGCTGGCGGTTCTCGTCGCGGCGGCCCAGGCGGATGAAGCCCATCTGCGTCATGGAGCCGATGGGGGGATACAGGCCCTGGCGGATTCCCTCGAGGCCCGCGAGGAAGGTGGTGGTCACGGCACCGAGACCGGGGATCAGCACCCCGAGCTTGCCGGTGGGTTCGGCGATCTGCACGGTCTTGTCTTCGCTCATCGTCACTGTCCTTCTCGTCTGCCGGGGAGATCGTCCCAGGCGGCGTAACCATACCCCTCGAGCAGCGCCGGCGTCAGGGGGCCGGGGTGGCTCACCTCGATGGCGGCGACGCGGCAGCCGAAACGGGCCGCGGCAAAGGGGTCTTTTTCTTGCGCGTAGTGGGTCAGGAAGGCCCCGGCGAAGGTGTCGCCGGCGCCGGTCGGGTCGATCTCGGCCACGTCGAGGCCGGGGATGCGCTCGGTGCGCTCTGCGGTGAACACCGTGGCACCCGCCGGGCCGTGGGTGCGCACGGCGACGGGGGCACAGGCCCGGAAGGCGCGCTCCAGGGCAGGCTCGTGGGCCACGTCCTCGTCGCTGTACAGCAACACGTCCACGCCATCGAGGCCGTCGAGGAATGCCACGTCCGTGATGCCGACGATGCGCTGCCGCGCGTCGGCCCGGCGCAGCCACCCCTGCAACGAGACGCCGGTGACGACGCCGCGGGTGGACCGGGCGATGTCGAGGCCGACCTCGCCGAACACCGGGCACAGCAACACGATGGCGTCGTCCGCCCACCCGCGGGGTACGTCCGTTGCCGTCAGCGCCTCGCCCGCGGCCTTCAGCACCTGAGTCCGGACGCCGGCCTCGTAGGTGTTGCGCATGGCCGTGGTCTCGCCCGCCGGGCGCAGGTGCAGATCGAACGAGAAGGCGTCCTCGACGAGCTGTACGGGGAAATCACGGTGGGCGGCCGCGACGATGCGGGGTCGGATCCCCAGGGCGGCGAAGGTGGCGCCGCTGTAGTACACCGATCCCCCCGGATGTTCTCCGTCAGGGGTCAGGTCGACTGTGAAGTTGCCTATGCACAGGGCGTGCTGTGGCATCCATCGCTCCCAGGGCCCACGGGGCGCGGATTATATCCCCGGTGCGACCAAAAGCAAGCTCGCGCGCGCGTGCGTACGCGTGCGCGACTTGACATCGGGCCGCGCGCACTGGTATTCCCAGTCAGCTTCGGCAGGGGGAGACGTTTGTCCGTTCCCCACGCCGTCGGGCACGCAGTCAGGAGGCTCACCCGTGGAACTGCTCGATCAGTGGCTCGCCAGCGAGCTCGGGCCCACGTTCCGCATCCTCTCGGCGATCGCGCCGGCGATCGTGCTCGCCGCCTACTTCCTGATCGGGGTGGCGGTCTTCGCCATCCGCAACAAGATCAAGGGCGACATGCCCATCGACCCCGAGGTCGAGCAGCGGGGTGGTACGCGGTTCCTCAACAAGTGGATCCGTCACTACTTCGTCTGGGCCATCGCGCCGCTGTGGAACTTCATCTTCTGGCTGGGCATCCCGGCCACCTCGATCACCTTGCTGTCCGTGCTCCTGTCCGCCGGCGCAGGCGTGGGCCTGGCCTTCGGCAAGTTCGCCCTGGGCGGCTGGCTGTACATCTTCGCGGGCATCTGCGACATGTTCGACGGCCGCATCGCCCGCAAGCGCGGCGAGGCCACCCAGGCCGGCGCCATGCTCGACTCGAGCGTGGACCGCTACGCCGAGGCCTTCGTGTTCATCGGCCTGGCGTACTACTACCGCGACAGCTGGGTGATGGTGGTCGCCTTCGGCGCCTTCGTGGGATCGGTGATGGTCTCCTACGCCCGGGC
The DNA here is from genome assembly GCA_964558555.1 of uncultured Rickettsiales bacterium. Classification (GTDB taxonomy): domain Bacteria; phylum Myxococcota_A; class UBA796; order UBA9615; family CAYRNR01; genus CAYRNR01. The sequence goes on from CAZLEO010000233.1 coordinate 2,503, forward strand.
CAAGGGCGAGTCCATGGGGGTCACGGCGGTCGTGGGCTCCATGCAGCGGGCCGAGCGGCTGGTCTACCTGGGCATGGCCGCCGTCTTCAGCCCGATCCTCGAGGCGATCCTGGTGCCGGATGACCCGCACCCTCCCCATCGCCTGACCATCATCTGTCTCGTCTTCATCCTGATCGGCGCCAACGCCACGGGCGTGCGCCGCATCATCTTCGTCATGCGCGAGCTGTCACGGCGTCCGGACGGCACCAAGCGCGCGCGCCCCAGCAACGAGTGGACCATGTTCAGCGCCGCGGTGGTGGCCTCGGTGGTGGCCACGGGCGCGGACTTCGCCTTCGTCAACGTGCTGGTGGAGTGGGCGACCCTGCACCCCACCTACGCGACGTTCTGCGGCTGCGCCCTCGGCGGCGTGATCAACTTCGGCATGAACAAGTTCTGGGCGTTCCGCGGCAACCGCGGCACCACCATGACCCAGAGCCTGCGCTACGCCATGGTCAGCGGCACCAGCGCGCTGCTCAACTCCGGCGGCGTGGGCATGTTGCTGCTCGTGCCGGGGCTCGACTACCGCATCGCCTGGATCATCATCCGTATCGCCATCTACTCGGCATGGAACTACCCCCTGCAGCGCAACTACGTCTTCCCTGCAGCGGACGAACTAGCAGATGGCGGGGACGGGGACGACAGTGAAGAGCCCAAGTAGCGGCATCTCCGCCCTGGTCGGGGACTGGGTCGCCGGCACCATCGGCCGCCTCGCGTGCTGGAGCTTCACCCGCCCGTGGATCGCCCTGGCCGTCGCCGGCGTCCTGTCGGCGGGCGCCATGGTGGGCATGTCCCAGCTGCGCTTCTCCGGCGATCTGGTCGAGCTGCTGCCCGACACCTTCCCCTCGGTGCGAGACATCCGCGCGCTGCGCGATCGCTTCGGCGGCATCGGCTACGTCTCCGTGGCCGCCTGGAACGCCGATCCCGAGGTGCTCAAGCGCTTCGCCGACGAGCAGGCCCCCAAGATCGCCGAGCTCGACAACATCCTCTACGTGGAGAACCAGCGCCCCATCCGCTTCCTGCAGGACCGGCGCCTGTACTACCTCGAGCTCGAGGACGTGGAGGAGATCTACCGCCGCATCAAGGCTCGCTACGACTGGGAGAAGCGCCAGAACAACCCGCTGTACATCTCGTTCGAGGACGAGCCGGACGAACCCCCGTCGGTGGACTTCAAGGACATCGAGGCCAAGTACACCCGCGACGTGGGCGGCGGCTGGTGGCGGTCCATGTCCGGCGACTACTACCTCAACGAAGAGTCCCGGATGATCGTGCTGCTGGCCAAGCCTGACCGCACGTCGCTGGACATGACCTTCGCACGCGAGATCACCAACAACGTCCAGCAGTACGTGGACGACCTCGATCTGACCCAGTACGACCCGGACATGAAGGTCGCCCTGTCGGGCCGCTACAAGAAGTACATGGACCGGGAGGACCGCCTCAACTCGGACACCCGCGTCGCCTCGATCCTCGCCCTGGGCCTGATGCTGCTGTACCTGGGCATCCACTTCCGCTCGGGGTGGTCGGTGCTGTTCACCACCGGCCCTCTCATCGCCGGCCTGCTGTGGACCTTCGGGCTGGCGTCGGTGATGTTCGAGTACCTCAACGTGCTCACCGGCTTCCTCGGCGCCATCCTGCTGGGATTGGGCATCGACCACGGCATCCACCTGCTCGAACGCTACGGCGTGGAACGCACGTCGCGGCGCAATGCCGTCGACGCCGTCGCCGAGACCTATCGCAGCACCGGCCTGGCCGTGGCCACCGCCGCGATCACCACGATGGTGGCCTTCGGCGCCCTGTCCATCTCCGAGTTCCGCGCGTTTCGCGAGTTCGGCATCCTCGCCGCCGTCGGCATGGTCATGGTCATGCTGTCGTTCACCATGCTGATGCCCGCCCTGCTGGGCCTGGCCGAGCGCCGCGGCTGGCGACCGTCGAGCCACGCCGTCGAGGCCGGGCAGCGGTCCATCTTCGCGCGCGTCCTGCGGATCTGGTCGCCTGCGCTGGCGTGGGTTGGCGGTGTGGCCCTGGTGCTGCTGGTCGGCCGCATGGACAAGGCCAGCTTCGACTACGACTTCGACTCGCTGGAGGGGCTGGAGATGCAGTCCTTCCAGCTCGACGTGGAGGTCAACAAGATCATCGGGTACTCCCAGATCCCGGTGATCATCCTCACCGAGAACGAAGGCGACGAACGCGCCGTGGCGGAGATCATCCGCGAGCGCAAGCAGGAGCTGGGAGAAGACTCGTCCGTCGACTTCGTGGCCTGCATCGCCGACCTCGTCCCCGACCAGCAGGACGAGAAGCGCAAGGTTCTCAAGAAGCTCAACAAGATCGCCAAGAAGATCCGCAAGCGGCAGAAGACCCCGGATCCCAAGATCGAGGATCTGGTGGCGATGACCTCCACCGAGCCGTTCACCCGCGAGACCCTGCCCGCGGGTATCCGCCGCCAGTTCCAGGGCCCGGACGAGAAGTCCGAGGACGGCTTCGTGCTGCTGTTCCCCAACATCAGCCTGGCCGACGGCAAGGCGGTGCGGAAGTTCGCCCAGGAGGTCCGCGCCATCGATCTCGGCGACGACAAGGCGTACTCCGCGGCCGGCGAGGCCATGATCATGGCCGACATCATCAACATGGTGCAGCGGGAGACCGCGCCCGTGTTCGCCGTGGTCCTCACCGCCGTGCTCGCGTGCTGCTGGCTGCTGCTGGGCGGGCTGCGCAGGGCCGTGCAGACCCTCGCCCCGGCCGTGCTGACCATCTGCGCGCTGATGGGGCTGACGTCCCTGGTCGGCCTGCGCATCAACTACATCAACATGATCATCCTGCCGGTGCTGCTGGGCATCGGCGTGGACGGCGCCGTACACCTCGTCACGCGCCTGGGCGAACCCGGGGCGAGGCTGGCCAACGTGGTCGCCGAGACCGGCCGGGCCATCTGCGGCGCGGTGCTGACCACGGCCCTGGGCTTTGGCGCGCTGATGATCGCCCGCCACCCCGGCCTGGACTCCCTGGGACGGCTCGCGGTGGTGGGCCTGGCCCTGAACCTGCTGGTCATCCTGGTGTTCTTCACGGCGTTCCTGGCCATCCTGCGGCGCCGCTCCAAGGACGACGGCGACGCGCTGTGGCCCCGCAGCTCCGCCCCATTCTCCGCCGAGTTCATCGCCACGGTCGGGTTCGCCGGCCGGTCCCCCATGGCTCCCGGCACCGTCGGCGCCTTCGCCGCCCTGCCCGTGGCCATGCTCCTGGCCGACAGCCACATCGCCACGAAGATCGTCGTGGTGATCGCCGTGTTCGCCCTGGGGACCTGGGCCAGCCAGACCTATGCCGCGGCCACGGGCAAGGCCGATCCCCAGGAGGTGGTGGTCGACGAGCTCGCGGGCTGCCTGCTCGCGCTGATCTTCGTACCCTGGTCCTTTGGCTGGGCCCTGCTGGCCTTCGTCCTCTTCCGGTTCTTCGACATCGTCAAGCCGGGTCCGGTGCGCTGGGCCGAGAAGCGGCTCCCGGGCGGGTGGGGGATCATGGGCGACGACCTCGTCGCCGGCCTGTTCGCCGGGATCTTCAGCGGCGGTATCTACTACGCGGGGTTGTCGCAGGGCTGGTGGGGCTAGGCGAACGGGTCGGGATCAGGGGTTGGCGGCGCGGTACTCCTCCACCAGCGCCTTGCAGCGGTCGAACGTCTCCGCGGGCACCACGCCACCGCGCATGATCGGGTAGACCCCCTCGGCCGCGGCCTGCCACTCGGCCTGGGTGGCGGCATCCACCCTCACCACGTTGAGGCCGTACTTCTCCATCACGGTGACCGCCTTGGCGTCCTGGCGCCGGATCTCGTCCTGCAGCCCCGCGCCGATGTCCCGCGCGGACTTCATGAACGGCTCGTGGTACTCGGCGGGGATGCGGTCCCACATGTCCTTGCTGATCACGGTGGCGCCCATCAGCGGGGCCCACGGCACGTCGAGCATGTTGGGGGCCATGGCGAACCACTGCATGGACAGGGCGGCCAGGGGGGTGTTGGGGAAGCCGTCGATGAGCCCGCTGTTCAGGGACGGCAGGATGTCCACCGAGGGGATGACCACCGGGTTGAAGCCCGCATGCCGGAACGCCTCGACCGCCGCCGGGTCGCCCTCCCACGCGAAGACCTTGATGCCCTCCACGTCCGCGGGCTTGTGGATCGGGACGTTGGTGAAGAAGTGCACCCAGCCCACGTCGCTCCAGTTCAGCACCACGAAGCCGGCGTCGGCCAGGGCGGTCTCGAACTCCGGCGCCATGCGCTCCATGACGTAGTCCAGCTCGTCGTACGACCGGATGAGCATGGGCGTGTTGGTGACCTGCGGGGCGTCGGTCATGTCCTGGAGGCCCATGTTGCTCAGCGCGGCGCCGTGGAGCTGGCCGATGCGCATCTTGCGCACCATGGAGCCCTCGTTGCCCACCACACCGCCGGCGTAGATCTTGAGCTCGACCTGACCGTTGGAGATCTCGGACCAGCGGTCGCGGATCTCGGCGAGGCCGTTGTACCAGGTGGTCCCTTCGGGGGCCATGGTCGCCAGCTTGACCACGATGGGCTCGGCGCGCGCCGCGCCGGGAATCGTCAGGGCCGCCAGCGCCAGCGCAGCCGCGCAGGAGAGGACAGTCGAGAGCATCTTCGAAGGCATCGTTTCTCCTCGTTCAGGGGGCCAGGACCAGGACACCCCACTGTGCAGCAAACTGCCACCTCGTCAGGGGCGCGTCAACGTGAGCCCTACCCAGGCGCACAGGGCATGAGACGCGCGTGTACGCGAACTATTCGGAACGCTTTCGCAGGATCCGCCACGCGCTGAACAGCCCCAGCCCGGCGCCGATCACGGTCAGGCCGACGATCCAGGCTCCCTGCACGAGGTCCGAGGCCAGTATGGATCCGGGATACCGCGCGGTGCCGCCGATGGAGCACAGGGCCATGAAGAAGCCCAGGGTCCCGCCGCCGGCGGTGGGGATCAGGTAGGAGACGATGCGGCTGGCGGGGGTGCTCTCGCGCATCAGAAAGGCTCGCCCAGGGCGAACACGTCGCCGTTGGAGTTCCCGGCGAACACGTGGCCGTCCACGATGGCGGATCGGGTGCCTCCTGGGTAGTCCCACAGCAGCTGACCCGTGTAGACGTCCAGGGCGCTGAACAGGCCCTGGTTGTCCCCGATGAGGACCGCCCCGTCGGCCGAGGACGGGATGTTGGGCATGACCCCGGCCCCCGGATCGAGCACCCACAGCTGTGTCCCGGTCGCGCCGTCGTAGGCGTACGCGCGGCCGTTGTGAGACGTGGCGAAGACGATGCCGTGGGCCGCGCCGCGGGCATACACGTCCTGGCCGACGTTGGTAGTCCAGAGGATGGTCCCGTCGTCCGGATCCAGAGCGAACAGGGTTCCGAAGGTGTCGCCGCCGAACAGGATTCCCGCCTCGTAAGCGGGTGTGTTGGGCGATTCGCCGACCGTTGGGGTGCTCCATAGCAACGCGCCGGTGGCGGCGTCGTACGCGTCGATCTGTCCGGGCGACCAGTGGTTCTGGTACACCACGCCGTCGTGGAGAGCACACGGCGCGGAGGTCCCGTTGATGGGCCAGACGCTCCACAGGGTGACCCCGCTGAGCGCGTCCAGCGCGCTCAGGGTGCCGCTGGAATACCCGGTGACGTAGACCACGCCGTCCGCGGCGTTGACCGAGTTGCGACCCGAGCCGAAGGTCCACAGCTCTGCCCCGGTCTGCAGATCCAGGCCCCGGACGGGATCCGATTCGTCGCAGGTGATCACCACCCCGTCCGTGACGGCCAGGTGCCGCAGCGTCGTGGTCGTTCTCCAGAGCTCGACGCCGGTGCACTTGTCCAGGGCCACCAGCTCGCTCCCGCCGCCGGCCGAGGCGAGCACGCGGTCGTCCACGACGGCCCGGACCATGGTCTCGCCGGGCCCGAGCCAGACGGTCCAGGCGACGTCCGGGCTGGACGGAAAGCTCCCCTCGTTGAAGCCGGTCATGGCGGCGTTGGCGCGCATCGTGGTGAAGGGATGTGGCGTGACCTGGCAGTCCACGGCGGGCGGAGTCGTGTCGTCGTCGTCATCGTCATCGTCCGACGGTGTCGTATCGTCGTCGTCCGACGGCGTCGAGTCATCGTCGTCGTCATCGTCCGATGGGGTCGTGTCGTCGTCGTCATCGCCCGCAGGGGTCGTGTCGTCGTCGTCCGTCGCGGGGGTCGTGTCGTCGTCACCACCGAGCACGTCGACGAACGGTGGGCCGAAGCAGCCGATCAGCAGGCAACACGCCGCGAGGAAGATGAAGAACGCTCTCACGGGGACCCCTCCTGGCTGGAGGATAGCACGCCCCAGATGGCCTACCGCCGCCGCAATCCCAGCAGCCCGATCAGAGGCAGCAAGAAGCCGAAGGTGAAGCCGCCGCCGCGGCCGTCGCAGCTCGGGCCGCAGCCCATGGAAGCGTCGGCCATGCCTGCCATGTCGTCGTCCGAGGCTGCGTCGTCGTCATCGGGCATGGAGTCGTCGTCGTCGCTCGGCGAGGCGTCGTCGTCGTCGCCCACCGACGAATCGTCGTCGTCACCGACCGAGTCGTCGTCGTCGCCCGCCGAGTCGTCGTCGTCGCCCGCCGTGTCGTCGTCATCGTCGTCGCCGGGCGGCGCGCCGTGGAGGAGGTGGTCCACGGCGTTGGCGGCCATGAGGTCCGCGACGGGATCGTAGCCGTCGGTCTCGAAGGTCAGGGAGGTGACGTATGCGACGCCGGCGGCGGCCTCCAGCAGGTAGCTGGTGGGCCGCGCGGCGCCGTCCGTGGTCAGCGCAGTGGCGTGGCCGAGGGAGTCGTACACGCCGTGGCTGACGGGCTGGCCGGTCAGCGTGGCGGGGATACCGTCCATGATGGGGTGGGACGGGGCGACGTTGACGGCCTCGTCCGAGGCGAACTCGGCGCCGTGCTGCTGCGAGGTGCCGTGGGGCAAGGTGGTGACTGCGGCCTCGGGGAGGTACGTGGCGGTCACCAGGAGCAGATCGCCTTCCGCGGCCAGGTAGTCCTCGAGGCGGCCGGCAGCGGCGTCCACGTGCTGGTTGAAGTCCGCGGCCTGGAACCCGGCGATCACCACGAGGTCGTAGCTCTCCAGCGGCACCGTGGCCAGCTGGGATCCCGCCGTGGTCACCCAGCCCACGCCGGCCTCGTCGAGTACGTCGGTCCAGAAGGGCTGGCCCTGCGGTGACTCGTCCTGGACGATCAGCGCGATCTGGGCGGAGGCCGGACCGCAGGCCAGCAGGGCGGCCAGGGCGAGGGCCGTCGCGACGACCCGTCGAGCGTCAGGATCGAACCTCACAGTCCCACCTCCACACCCGCGCTGAATCCGCCGAAGAACCGCGCGGAGACCGGATCGCTGCGGTCCAGCGCCAGCGGAGTGACCTGGGCCACGGCACCGAACACCAGCGAGATCCGATCGGTCACAACATAGCCCACCCGCACCTGCGGCCCCACGCTCACGAACAGCCAGCCCGACTCCAGGGTCGCGGCGGGTTGGTACTGGCTGTTGCTCAGCCGGTCCACCGGCAGCAGGGTCGCGCGGAACTGGGCTCCCACGCGGATGCGCAGGCGCCGCAGGTCGCGTCCCCAGCCCACCTCGGGCCCGACCCAGAACACGGTCCGCGTGTCGGGCAGGTTGTCCGTCTCCACGCCGCGCGCCGGCGAGAACCCCGCCCCCAGCACGCCGCCGATGTACAACCCGCGCGCCGGTGGCGCGCCCCGACGCGTGGCGGACCACACCTCCACGGCCATCATCCCGTCACCCCACAGGGGCCGCCAGGCCCGGGTGGCGCCGCCGAGGTAGCCCATGTACACACCCAGCTGGCGCCGGTCCTCCCGCACCAGCGCGCGAAGCTCGTCCAGGGCCACCGACTGGCCCGGTCCCACCGTGGTGCTGCCCTCGAACACCACGCCCCCGCCCGCGTCCCGCACGACGAAGCGGTGCCGACCGGGCTCGAGGGCCACCGTGCCGGGGAACAGGCCCTTGTCGCGGCCGTCCACCTCGAGCGACGCCCCGCGGTACGGGTGGTCGCCGGGCAGGTACGCGAACACGAGCGCCAGATCGCTGTCCCGGCGCTGGTCGGGCCGGCCGGACAACACCACGTCGTGCACGCCGACCACCCGGAACGCCGCCTCGGGCAGCTGCACCCCGCCCGTGCGCTCGTACACCTGGCCGCGCGCCCAGTCGTGGGCCTCGTACGCGGTGACCAGCCCGTCGCCGTTGACGTCCGCGGCCCGCGTCTCCCACGACAGGGCCTGCAGCAGGAACCACGTGTAGGTGCCGTGGCCCAGCTCGTCGTCCTCGCGGGCGGGCCGGCCCAGGGTGGTGGCGAACAGCAGCGCCTCCCCCGATCCCAGCCCGTCCAGATCGGTGAACGGCGTGTCCGCGGCCAGCTGTGCCGTGGCCTCGGCCACGGACGGGCCCACGGCGGACTTGCCCTCGCCGTTGAAGCACGCGTCCACGATCAGCGCCTTGCGCCGCGCGGGCATGGACGAGAAGAAGCGCCGCAGCGCCCCCAGGTCCAGCGCCGAGGTCTCCAGGTCGCCCGTGCGGCTGTCGTGGACCAGCAGGAAGGGCGAGAGATCGCCGCTGTCCCGGCGTACGAGCGTGCCGTGGCCCGAGAAGTACACCACCACCACGTCCTCGCGCCGCGCCGAGGTCCCCAGCACCTTGAGCTCGGCGAGGATGCGGTCGCGGGTCACGTCGCCGGGTTCGGTGAGCCGGATCACGCGGTCGAAGCCGCCGCCGGTGGGCGACGCGAGCTGATCGGCGATGGCGTGGGCGTCGGCGGTGGCGTGACGCAGCGGCGGGATGGCCGGATCCAGGTAGCCGTCCACGCCCACCACCACCGCCAGGCGGCGCGGCTGCAGGGCGCTGGACAGCGCGTCGGCCGTGGTCCGTGAGGGCTGCATGCCGGCCTCGCGCGCACCCGCGCTGGCCGGTGCGATCGCGACCGCGACGGCGAGCCACATCACCAGCTGGGAGACTACCGCCAATGCACCTCCGCCCGCTGTTCGTCGATGGGAGCGGCGCAGTCCGCGTGGACCGGATCCGACAGCACACGGTAGGTACGCACCCCCGGTCCGTGTTCGGTCCCGAAGGACAGGGGTTCGTCGCCGCCGGGCCAGTGGCGTCCAGCGCCCACCCGCCACGCCTCCTCAATCCCAGGATAGATCCGCTGCCACGCGCCGTCGCCCTGCTCCTCGAGGCACAGGTACGTGTCCAGATCGGTGCGCACGGTGAAGATGACGCGCTCGGTCGGTCCGACGGGGCGCCGCGTCTCGGCATCGAGATCCCCCGTGCCCTCGATGACGTAGCCCAGCTCCAGGACCTCCTCGGTGGCCTCGTCCCCTCGCCACCGCCCCTCGCCCTGCTCGTCGTCCGGCCTCTGGGTCGCGAGGAACACGATGGTGGCACCCACGCCGGTGAGAACCAGCGCGGCCGCGGCCAGCCAGATCCTCGATGTACGCTGCGGCCGCTTCCGTGCCGCGGCGCGGGCGCGGATGGCCGGGCCGAGGTTCTCCACCGGCGGATCGTCCAGCGCGTCGAAGGCGTTCTCGAGGGGATCGTCAGGCATGGGAGCTTCCCTCCACCTCGAGGTGCTGCCGCAGGAGCCGGCGGGCATAGGTCAGCCGCGACCGCACCTCCTGGGCGCTCAACCCGAGGATCTCACCCACCTCGTTGGAGTTCAGGCCGGAGCGGTAGGTCAGCAGGATCGCTGCGCGGTGGTGCTCGGACAGCTCCGCCAGCCCTCGTTCGAGCTGCTGCACCTGCTGGGCGGACGCGGCCTCGCTCTCCGGGCTGCTGGGGGCCGACGCCGGCTCATGCCGCAGGCTCTCCAGCGCCCGTCGCTGCACCGACCGCCGGCGACAGCTGTCCAGGCAGATGCGCCAGGCGATGGTGAACAGGTAGCTGCGGAAAGACCCCGTCGGTCTCCAACGGTGTGCCGACTGCACGACTCGCACGAAGGTCTCCACGTGGATGTCCTCGGCCTCGTCCGGACGGGAGGTCACGCGCGCAGCAAAGCCCTTCACCGCGGGGCCGTAGCGCTCGACCAGCTGGTCGAACGCCGCCTCGTCGCCCCGCTGGAAACGACTCATCAGCTCTTCGTCTGTGCTGCCGACCACGATCCTCCGCCCGTGGTGGGTATTTTCACCCCAAACGTGCCGTCAGCCCCAAGTGGAGAAAGGAATTTCTTTTTCTCCGCCCCGCCGAGCTCGCCCGTTGAGGGAACGGGTGCCGTCGTGGGCACCGGAAAGGGGCCAGCCGCCATGGATCGAAGGATCGTCAAGCTTCTCGCACTGTTCGTCACCCTCGCCGCCGCCGCGAGCGCGTCCGCTAACGCCGTTCTCCTCGAGGGCGACGACGGCGCCGTGGTGCCCACCGCCAGCCAGGAGATCCACACCCTGGTCGAGGCCCAGGTGGCCACCACCCAGGTCACCACCACCTTCCGGCCCCTGATGTCCAACACGGCGCTGTTCTGCTTCGGCGTGCCAGAGCAGGCGGCTGCGTTCGAGCTCGTGCTGATCCTCGATGGCGAGGAGCAGCTCGCCGAGGTCGGTGTCGGCGATCAGGCCGAATACCCCGAGAACATGGGAAACGGCGACGCCAGCGATCTGGCCGGGTACCTCGGCGAGAACCCCATGCGCACGTGGATCACGGACATCCCCGCGGGCTCCGAGGTGGCCTTCCGCCTGTCCTACGTCGAGCTCCTGCCCTACGACTTCGGCGAGGTCACCTTCACCTTCCCGATGCTCCCCTTCGAGGGCGACGACGCCCCGATCGACCTCCTCTCCTTCGAGCTGGAGCTGAGCACCGAACGTGCCATCCAGACCTTTGCAACCAGCCTCTCAGGCGCCGCCGTCACGACCCACTCGGACACCCACCAGTCCGTGTCCGTGGTCCTCACCGACACCGACCGCAGCGCTGACGCCACCGTGACCTACAGCGTCGCCCAGTCCGAGCTGGGCCTGAACCTCTGGGCCTTCCGCCCCGAGGAGAACCCCTGGGTGGACGAGACCGACGGCTACTTCCTGCTGCTGCTCGAGCCCCCCACCGAGTCCGAGGAGGTCTCGGACAAGGTCTTCACCTACGTGCTCGACCGCAGCGGCTCCATGTCCGGCACCAAGATGGCGGACGCCCGCAACGCCGCCATCTCCGCGGTCCAGGGCCTCAACGCCGGCGATTACTTCAACATCCTCGCCTTCGACGACCGCCTCGTGTTCTTCGCCGAGGCGCCGATCCTGGCCACCGATTTCAACCGCGATCTGGCCATGTCGTTCCTCGAGAGCATCGACGCGGCCGGCTCCACCGCCATCCACGCCGCGCTGCTGGCCGCCCTGGACGAGGGCGGCGCCTCCCAGCACGGGACGGTGGGCGGGGGCGTGGGCGCGCAGCCGTCCACCGCAGACGAGGCGTTCGAAGAGCCGGGCGGGTGCAACATCGGCGGCGCCGAGCCCGAAGGCGACGACGACGACGTCAGCGACGCGTTCGAGGATCTCTTCGACGAGGATCTCGAGCCCACGGGCAACGACGACGACGCCCCGGTGGGCGGCATGCCGCGGGTCATGCTGTTCCTCACCGACGGGCTGCCCACCGCCGGCATCACCGATCCCCAACGCATCCTCGACGACGTGGACGCGGCCAACGGCAACGACACCGCCATCTACTCCGTGGCCATCGGCAACGACGCCGACGAGTCGTTCCTCGAGGCCCTGGCCTCCCAGAACCGCGGCGCCTCGGTCCACATCGGCTCCCAGGACGACCTCCAGGCCCAGCTCGAGGAGCTGTTCCTGCGCATCAACAACCCCCTGCTCGTCCGTCCCGATCTCGACCTGCACGGCGGCGCCACCTACGACGTGCTCCCCGAGGAGCTGCCCGACCTGTTCATCGGCAACCAGCTCGTCATCGTCGGTCGCTACGCCGAGCCCGGCGATGTCGACATCCAGCTCGACGGTGAGATCGACGGCGAGCTCGCCCGCTTCGAGTACGCCGACGAGCTCCCCGAGATCGACGAGGCCAACTCATTCGTCGGCCGCATCTGGGCCGTGACCATGGTCCAGCACCTGCTCGATCGCATCACCGCAGAGGGCGAGACACCCGAGCTCGTCGACCAGGTCACCCAGCTCGGCCTCGACTACGGCATCAACACCCCGTACACGCCCTTCAGCTTCGAGTCCGGCGACGACGACGAGTACGGCGACGACGACGACGCGGCGCCGTGGGGCGACGACGACGACGCTGGGTACTACGGGGACGACGACCACGCCGACGGGGCCGCGATGGCATCGGACGGCGCGGGTTGCTCCTGTGCCCAGCCCGGGCTCACACGGCTCGACCCGGCGGTCCTGCCGATGGCGATCCTCGGATTGCTGATGGTGCTGCGCGGGCGTTCGCGCAGACGGTGAGGCGGCCGCGCTCCCCGATCAGGGCAGGAAGTCGAACCCGCCGATGCGGATGGTGGCGTAGGGCAACAGCGCGAAGTGGCCTTCGTGGACGACGAAGTTCATGCGCCCCCCGAAGCCGAAGAAGAAGCCCCGGCGGTCGTGGTACGCGAACATGCACTGGAAATCGCTACCGCGTCAGGATCCGGTTGGATTGACGGCCTGACGCATCAGCAACGGCA
>CAZLEO010000234.1:0-15152 GCA_964558555.1 uncultured Rickettsiales bacterium
CCGCTCTCAAGGACGAGGCGGTGGGCGCGCTGGAGGCGCGGCTGGCCGAACAGGCCACGCAACAGGCTGAAGCCGTGCGTGCGCTGGAGACGCAGCTGGCCGAGCAGGCCACGCAGAGAGACGAGGCAGCAGGCGCGCTGGAGGCGCAACTGTCCGAGCAGGCCACGCTCAAGGACGAGGCGGTGGGCGCGCTGGAGGCGCAGCTGGCCGAGCAGGCCGCGCTCAAGGACGAGGCGGTCGGCGCGCTGGAGGCGCAGCTGGCCGAGCAGGCCGCGCTCAAGGACGAGGCGGTCGGCGCGCTGGAGGCGCAGCTGGCCGATCTGACCGGCAAGCGCGACGAGGCAGTGGGCGCGCTGGAGGCGCAGCTGTCCGAGCAGGCCACGCTCAAGGACGAGGCGGTGGGCGCGCTGGAAGCACAGCTGGCCGAACTGTCCGGCCAGCGCGACGAGCAGGTGCGCGCGCTGGAAACGCAGCTGGCCGAGGAACAGGCGCGGGCGGACTCCGCAGAGGCGGCGGCGACCGAGCTGCGCAACTCCACCGACGGGGAGGCTTCCGAGCTCTCCGAGGCGCTGCAGACCGCGCTGCAGGAGAGGCAGGTCCTCGAGGCGAACCTGGAGACGACCGGCGCGGATCTGGCGAAGGCCAGGGCGGAGGCGGAGGCCTCCGGCACGGAGCTGGACAGGACCAGGTCGGAGCTGGAGACCTCGGGCGCGGAGCTGGACAAGGCCAGGACGGAGCTGGAGACCTCGGGCGCGGAGCTGGACAAGGCCAGGACGGAGCTGGAGACCTCGGGCGCGGAGCTGGACAAGGCCAGGGCGGAGCTGGAGACCTCGGGCGCGGAGCTGGAGAGCGCCAGGGCGGAGCTGGAGACCTCCGGCGCGGAGCTGGAGAAGGCTCGCGCCGAACTGGAGGCTGCCGGCGCCGAGCTGGAGCAGGCCCGCGCCGACGCGGAGGAGTCGGCGGCCCGGAGCGAGGCCGCGGCCCGGACCCAGGAGTCCGGCGCCGAGCAGACCGAGGCGCGCCAGGCCCGGGTCGAGGAGCTGGAGAGGGCGGTCGCGGCGACCAAGGCCGCGGCCCAGACGGAGCTCGCGTCCATGGCGGCGCGGGTCGCCGCCGCCGGCAGCGGGGCCGACGACCAGGTGGAGGCGCTGACCGCGGAGCGTGACGAGCTCACCACCCAGGTCGAGCAGCTCCAGGAGATGGTCAAGACCCTGGAACAGGACGTGACCGACTACAAGATGTTGCTCGAGGCCGAGGAGGATCGGGAGTCGGACGAGGAGGTCTACACCTTCGAGGAGGCCTCGGTCACCCGCCCCGAGGTGCCCGCGGCGCCCGCGGCCGCCGGCGATCTGCCCGTGGACGAGATCCGGCAGCTCGTCGCCGCCATCAGCGACTACCGCAAGGACGTCGAGGCGGGCGTGGGGCTGTGGAAGGGCATCGAGCGCAGCGTGGGTCAGGCCGTGTCCGACCTGGTCGCGTACTCCAGCCGCCACCCCGAGCTGCAGGACGAGCTGTTCCCCATGCTCGGCAGCCTCAAGAGCGCCCTGGACGCTGGCCGCGGCGTGGTCACCCAGAGCGAGGAGTTCATCGAGTCCAACGCGCCGCTACAGGAGGCCGTCTCCCGCGGGGTGGGTGGCAAGCCCGAGTAGAGAGTCATGCCGAGGAGCATCTCCGCCGAGTAGAGGCTGGAGAGGACGGTCCGAAGCCGCGGTTTCCGGAGGCACGCAACGACGCAACGAGGCCACGGCGCAACGCCGGAGCCCCCCCTTGATCCAAACGTTGCGTCGTTGCCTCGTCGCGTGAGTTTCCCTTTATTGGGGGACAGTTTCGTGACGCCCCGCGGCTCGACTCGTCGGTAGCAGCTCCCGCAGCGCCTCTCCCAGCACCCGGTACTGATCCAGATCGTTGTACAGCTGCGCCGAGATCCGCACGAGGCGGTGCGGCGGCCGGGGCCAGCACACCACGGGCACCTCGATCCCGAAACGCTGCAGCAGGTCGTCCTGGAGGGGATCGGTGTAGGTGGGAGGTGGTGGCGGGCGGTCGTCGCCGTCGGGGAGGGGGACCGTGGCCATGGAGCCTAGCATCGCCTCGGGACATGACGGCGGCGCACCCAGGGCGTCGCACAGCGTGGTGCGGGCCGTGAGTGCGAGGTCGCGGTTGCGGCTCATGACGGCGTCCCAGCCGCCGGTGAGCAGCGAGCCCATGAACCGGATCGCGGTGGGCACGCACAGCCAGGCGGTGGGATCGTCGGTGCCGCCGTGGTGGAAGTCCGCCTGGAAGCGGGAGCGGCCGTCGAGGACGTCGGTGGCGCCGTGGCTGATCACCAGGGGACGGATGCCGGGCTGGAGGTCGCGGCGTACGTGGAGGAAGCCCGCGCCCTTGGGTGCGCAGATCCACTTGTGGCAGTTGGCGCCGTAGTAGTCCGCGCCCAGGGCGTCCAGGTCCAGCGGGATCATGCCGGGCGCGTGGGCACCGTCTATCATCACCGGTACCCCGCGCGCGTGGGCGCGCCGCACGATCTGTTCGATGGGGAGCACCAACGCGGTGGGGCTGGTCACGTGATCCACCAGCAGCAGGCGCGTGCGGTCGGTGATCGCGGCGGTCACCGCCCCGATGATCGCGTCGGGGGAGGTCGTTGGAAAGGGGATCTCGGCCACCACCACCCGCGCGCCGGCGCGTTGGGCGGCGAAGTCCAGGGCGTTGCGGCAGGCGCTGTACTCGTGGTCGGTGGTCAGCAGTTCGTCACCGGACGCCAGCGGTAGAGAGCGCAGCACGGCGTTGATCGCCGTGGTGACGTTGGGCACGAACACCAGGTCACCGGCGTCCGCGCCCACGAAGCGCGCCAGCGTCTGCAGCGCGGCGTCGATCAGGTCGGGCAGCTCGCGCACGAAGAAGCGCACGGGCTCGGCCTCCATCTGCCGCTGCAGCTCCCGCTGGTGATCCAGGACGGGATCGGGCGCGGCGCCGAAGGACCCGTGGTTGAGGAACGTGATCGCGGGGTCGAGGGACCAGTGCCGGCGGTGACTCACCTCAGAGGCTCCGCGGCGGGCCGCCCGTGCCTGCGGTGGCCTGCATCTCGTCGAGCAGCACCTCGAGCTCTGCGAGGAGGTCGGCGTGGGCCGGGTCGCCGGCGAGGTCCTCGGTCTCGGTGGGATCGGCGGTGCGGTCGTACAGCTCGGGATCCCGGCCGTCGTCCCAGGCGAGCAGGCGGTAGCGGTGGCCGTCGTCGCCCTCGATGGATACGGCCAGCTGGGTGGTGTCGAACAGGGACGACGTCTGGTAGGTGCGGGCCTCGAAGGCGCGGTCCGGGTCGGTGAAGAGGGGCGACAGGTCGAGCCCGCGCCACAGCGGCGACGGGGCGACGTCGAGCTGGCTCGCGAGGGTGGGCGCCAGGTCGAGCAGTTCCACGGGCCGGTCCACCACCTGGGCAGGCACGCCCTCGCCGTGGAAGGCCATGTGGCAGTCCGAGGTCTCGTAGTGCAGGGAGCGGCCGTGCAGGAAGTTGCCGTGCTCGCCGAAGGCCTCGCCGTGGTCGGTGACCACCACGGTCAGGCGCGACCGGCTGCGGCGCTCGCCCCAGCCATCGAGGAAGCGGGCCACCTCGTCGTTGGTGGCGGCCACGTCGAGGTCGTACAGCTCCTCCACGCGCTGGCGGAGGTTCGCGGGGACGGGATCGATCTCCTCGGCGGCGCGCAGCAGGTCGGCGTGGGCCGGGTCGCACAGGTCGATCTCCCCCTCGTCCAGCTCGGGCACCTCCACCCAGCCGTCGTCCACGCCGGGGGGACAGTAGGGGTAGTGGGGGCCGTACAGCTGCAGCACCAGCGCCAGGGGGCCGCCCTCCAGGTCCTCGTCCATCCAGCGCAGGGCCTCGTCCACCACCTGCGCGTCCACGTCGTCGGCGAACTCCTCGGTCTTGGCGATCACCCACAGGTGGTCCAGGTGCGGCTGGTACTGGGGGTGAGAGGTGAGGATGTTGCCCGAGAACAGGGCCGCGGTGTATCCCTCGGCCTGCAGCGGCGCGGCAAGGGAGACCGCCCCGGGGGCGAGCTCGCTGTGGCGGTGCTCCACCCGGTGCTCCTCGGGGTAGGCGCTGAACAGCATCGACGTCTCCGAGGGCAGGGTCCAGCCGGAGGTGGACGCGACGCGGTCGAAGCAGGTGCCCTCGGTCAGGAAGGGTTCGAGCTGAGGCAGCTTGCCGACCTCGGCGGTGCAGCCCAGGCGGTCGTGGCGCAGGGTGTCCACGAACAGCACCAGCACGTCGGGCTGGCGCTCGCACCCCGCCATCGAGCCCAGCAGCAGGGCGACGGCGCCGAAACGTAGCGCCGGGTTCACGCGCGATCCCCCAGGGCCGCCACGACCCGTGCCACGGCCTGTTCCGGGGTGTCGACGACCTGGATCGCGGGATCGAAGTCGAAGCTGCGCAGGGAGATCACCGGGCGACCGAGCTTGAGGCCGATGCTCACCTCGCTGCGGGTGCCGTGGCTGCCCCCCACCGCGACCAGGGCGCGCGCGGTGTGCGCGATGACCACGTTGCGGGCGTGCCCGATGTCGGTGACCACCGGAATCTGTACGTGGGGGTTGGCGTCGGCGGCGCAGGGGCCGGGGAGTATGCCCAGTGTCAGCCCACCCGCCTCGGCCGCGCCGCGCGACGAGGCCTCCATCACGCCGCCGAGCCCGCCGTTGACCAGCACGAATCCGGCCCTGGCCAGACCCGCGCCCACCTCGTAGGCGAGGGCCGCCAGCTCCTCGTCCGCGCTGCCGGCGCCGATGACGCCGACGATCGCGCCGATGCCCGTGGTCACGCTCTCCTCCATGCCGGCCACTCGCCATCGTGGCATTCCGCCCGAGGCGGTGTGATATGTATGATCGCTCATTTGGGACCGTGCCGTAACCTCGAGAGCCACAGGATGCCGAGAACGCAGACCATCTTCCTGGTGGACGACGACCCCAACATCGTGGCGCTGCTGCAGGCGGCGCTGCGGCTGAAGGGGTATCGCGTCATCGCCCGGAACGACCCGGTGGAGGCCCTGCGCTACCTGCGCGGGCAGGTGCCGGATCTGCTGGTCGTGGGCACGGAGCTGCCCGACATCGACGGGTTCGAGTTCATTCGCCGCGTCCAGGGGAGCACGCGCGCCGCGTACGCGCCGTTCATCCTCGTCGGGGAGGAGACCGAGCCCGAGAAGGCCGCCCTCGCCCTGCGGATCGGCGCGCGCGAGTTCTTGCGCAAGCCGTTCGCCGTGGAAGAGCTGCTGGTACGGGTCGAGAAGGTCTTCCAGGACGTGGAGCGGGCGAGGACGGCGTCGCCGCGCTGCGATCTGGAGGGACGCCTGGAGCGCATCTCGTTCGTGCAGCTCGTGCGCTTCCTCGGCACGATGGAGCTCACGGGGCGCCTGCACGTGTCCGTGCCCGCCGCGCCGGTGGAGGGGGTGATCCTGCTCGACGGCGGGCGGGTCGTACACGCCGTGTTCGGCCGGCTCAAGGGCCGCGCCGCCCTGCTGCAGCTCATGCTGGACGACGAGGGCACCTTCGCGTTCTCTGCCGAGCTGGAGCCCGAGGCCGTCGCCGTCACCGTGGACGCCCCGGCCGAGGAGATCTTCGAGGACGGCCTGCGCATGGTCGGTCGCGGCCTGCTGCGGCGCATCGACGTGCTCAACCGCGTGGCCTGCCGTACCTTCGTGCGGCTCATGGAGGTGGCCGACGAGGAGTCGGTGATCCTGCTGACCGACCGCATCGCGCCGGTGATGGAGCTGCAGCAGACCGACGAGGTCGACGGGGAGTTCGAGGAGGCGTCCGAGTTCGTCGAGGAGGACGAGCCGTCCCAGGACAGCGTCTCGGTGGAGCGCTTCAGCTCCAGCGACAGCCTCGTGCTCGAGGCCGAGGAGTGGGAGACCAGCGAGTCGAGCATCCTCGCCCCGGTCTCGGCGCTGTACTCGACCAGCGATCGACTGAGCATCTCCGGTGACGTGCCGACCATCGACCCCGACGAGGGCGCCACGCAGTCCATCATCGTGCGGTCCTTCCGTCCGTCCATCGAGGAGGACGAGGAGTCCGCCAGCGAGAGCACGATGGAGGTGCGGATCGTGGAGTCCGGGCCCGGCCCGCTCGAGCAGACCTACCTGCTGCTCAAGCAGGGATTCGCCGACGAGGTGGATCTGAGGGTCAAGGACTTCCAGATCTCCACCCGCAGCGGCCGCAGCCTCGCGTCCACCATCGAGAGCCACCGCCGCCGGGAGATGATCGCCGCGTTCACGGGCCAGGCCATCCAGTTCGCCGATCCCGACGACGAGGGTATGGTGGCCCAGCTGGCCGCGGGTGACCTGCAGCTGCTGGTGCTCGAGCTGCCCCACAAGCGCCTGCTGACCTGCCTGTTCGACGCGCAGCCCGACGTGGACAGCGTCCGCGTCGCGGTCTCCGAGTACCTCCAGAGCGTGAGCTGATGTCTCGCAACGCCAGGTTCGCCCTGGCCGCAGTCGCGGTCGTGGTCGCGGTCGCGGCGCTGTGGTGGGCCTTCCGCGCCGGCGTGCAGCGTCGGGTCGCCGAGGTGACGGGGCGCGAGGAGACCCCGGTCGGGGAGGAGCTGCAGCGGGTTCGGATCGGCGGCGAGCGCGCCCTGACCCCGGCGCAGCCCGGGGAGGCAGAACACCTGTGCCTGCGGGACGTGCGCGCGGTGCTGCCGGCGCCCGCGGGGGCGTGGGTGGGGACCACGGACGGATTGCGACGCATCGAGGGTGAGCGCGAGACGGTCTACACGGCGCGCAGCGGCCTGTTGCGCAGCGCGGTGTCGGCGCTGGCGGCCCACGGCGACTCGGTCGTGGTGGTGCACCCCGAGGGGGGCTTCTCGGTGATCCGCGGCACCCTGGTGCGCACCGTGGCCCGGCGCGATCTCGTCTGTACCGCGGCCGCGTCCTCGGACGGCGGCGTGCTGCTGGGCACGGCGGACCAGGGGCTGCTGCTGTGGGACGGCGACGCGTTGCGCCCGGTGCCCATCGCGGGCGGCCTCGAGGAGGAGCGCTGGGAGCTGACTCCCAAGATCACCTCGGTGGCCGTGGACACGGCGGACCGGATCTGGGTGGGGACCTTCGACCAGGGCGTGGCGCTGAGGGATCACGAGGGCTGGCGGTTGCTGGGGACGGCGGACGGGATCGCGGATCCGTTCGTGACCGCGGTGGCCGCGGGCGTGCGGGACGGAGAGCCCGCGGTGCTGGTCGGCACCCAGGTCGGCGCCTCCCTGCACCACCTCGACCGCGCCCGGCGCGTGGGCCTCCACCACGAGCACGTGGCGGCGGCGGCCGTGGGGGACGAGGTCCTGCTCGCGGGCACGTTCGGCGGGGGGCTGGCGCTGTTCGAGGGGGGCGACTGGGGCCCCGTCACCACGCCCGACCTGCCGTCGCCCCACGTCCAGG
Organism: uncultured Rickettsiales bacterium; assembly: GCA_964558555.1. Taxonomy (GTDB): domain Bacteria; phylum Myxococcota_A; class UBA796; order UBA9615; family CAYRNR01; genus CAYRNR01. The sequence continues at coordinate 7,404 of CAZLEO010000234.1, forward strand.
CCGTGGCCGTGGACGACCGCGGCCGCCTGTGGATCGGCTCCCGCGACGGCCTGGTGCGGCGCGACGACGATGGGTGGGCGGGCCTGGCGGCCGCGCCCGGTCCCCCCGGACCCAAGATCACCACCATCACCTCCGCCACCACCGGCGGCGATCCCGCGATCTGGGTGGGGACCTTCGAGCGGGGCGTCGGGCGGCTGCTCGACGGAGCCTGGACCGGGTACGACGCGGCCGACGGCCTGCCGTCCCTGGAGATCAACGCGCTGACCTTCCACAACGGGGTGCTCTGGGTGGGGACCAACGCCGGCGCCGCGTGGTTCTCGGAGGGGCGCTTCCGCGAGCACCCGCGCCTCGCCGACCTGGGCCAGGACGCGGTGACGGCCCTGCTGTCCGACGGCGACGCCCTGTGGATCGGCACCTCCCGCGGCGTCGCCCGGCTGTCTGCGGACGGTGAGCTGAGCCGCGTCGGCGTGCGCGACGGCCTGGTCAACGCCCACGTCTACGCCCTGGGGCGGAGTCCGGAGGCCCTGTGGGCCGGCACGCTGGGCGGCATCAGCGGTCTGCGACCCGACGGCCGCGCCGCGCCCCTGGACACCCCCACCGTGGTCGCCGCCCCCGGCGGGCTGTCCAACAACTGGGTCAACGCCGTGCTCACGCGCGGCGACGACGTGCTCGTGGGCTCCTACGGCGGGGGCGTGGACCGGCGCCGCGACGGCGACTGGGATCGCGTCTACCCGGACGCGGGCGAGGACCTGGAGATCAACCCCGGCGCGGGCGCCTGGATCGAGGACCGCGCCGTGTTCGGGACGCTGGACCGGGGGGTGCTGGTGCTGGACGGCGACGCCGGGGCGGGCCGGACGCTGGACGCGGAGATCGGGCTGGGGGCCGCCTCGGTCACGGCGGTGCACTTCGACGGCACGGATCTGTGGGTGGGGACGACGGCGGGGATGGTGCGGGTGGGGCCGGAGCAGATCCTGGAGTAGCTAGGGACAGCGCTCGATGGCGTGCGCGATCCGCTCCCCCACGGCCACGGCGCGGGAGTCGTCCGCGTTGACGTCGGCTGCGTACGCGGCGATCTCGAGTGCGCTGGTCTCGTAGTGGAAGTAGATGCGGTTCATCTCCCGCGCGAGGGTCTCGGGGGGACCGTGGAAGCTCTGGGCGCGGCAGGTGGCCTCGCTGGTGACCTGGATGTACCGCTCGTCGTCCAGCGGTTCGGTCTCCCAGACGCCGTCGGCGGGCGGGTCCGGGTAGCGATCCGGGGGTGGGATGATCGTCTCGGGGATCTCGGCGGCCGCGCCGGGCTCGGCCGAGTCGTCGTCGTCGCCGCCACCGTTGGAGCGCATCACCAGCAGCACCACCAGCGCGACCACGAATACGGCCGCGCCGCCGATCAGCAGCCAGGGAGTACCCTTTTCGGGCTTGCCATACGCCATCAAGTCGCCTCCGCGGGACGGCTGGATACTACCACCGTCGGCCCGCGTCTTCGACCTTCCGCGTTTCCCCCGTGACGAACCCCCACACTGGGGGCATAATCCCGCTTTGTTTCCCCGGAGGGGTCGACCATGAACCTGATCCAGCACGCGGGCTTTCCCGCGCTCGAGATACCCCCGGCTGAGGGCAACTTCAGCTACCGCAACGCCTGGAACGAGGTGATGACCACGTTCCACGAGGCCGGCTACCGCGTCCGCGAGCCCAAGGCCGAGCGTCGCGCCATGTCGCCGTGCCACGAGTTCGCCTGGTTCTTCGTCGTGACCGGACTGGGCCGCCACCACGAGGTGCTGGTCCTGGACCAGGTCATCACCCCGGAGAAAGAGGAGAAGATCCTCAGCGGCGCCTTCGGCGTGATCAACCAGTACCCCGACGCAGCCCTGCACGTGTACTCGGCCGAGGACCTCAGCCCCCGCGTGCGCACGGCCCTCGCCGACACCCCGGCCGGCCGCTTCCTGCGCCGCGTCGGCGTCGAGATCCCCATCTCCGACATCCGGCCCATGGGCGTGCCCTACGTGGCCCCGCGCATCATCGAGCTGATGGAGGATTGCTGGAAGCGGCCCATCGACCTCGACGCCCCCGGCGAGGTGCTCGAGTGGCTCGACGACATCGTCATGGAGTACCGCGGCGGCGTCTCCCCCGAGGCGCTGCTGCCCACCCCCGGCGCCGTGCTCACCCCCCCCCTGGCTGCCATCGGCCTCGTCGTCGCCGACCTCCTCCGCCAGCACCTGCCCGGTCCCACCAAGATCCACGCCGCCGCCCCGCGCGCCGGCCTCGAACGCCAGGAGGACGACCGCCTCGAAGCCCAGGACTGGGCCTTCGTCGTCGTGCTCGCCGGTGGCCGCGAGCTCGAGTACGTGTACGGTCCAGGCACCGTGTTCGCGCGGTACTGCCAGGGCGACGACCAGTCACTGATCGAGCTGCTGCCCCGGGAGATCGCGTTCCCCGATTCGGAGGAGGCGCGGGCGTTCGTGGAGTCGCTGCCGGACTGATCCCTACCCGTTGATCAGCGAGATGAAGAGCCCCGCGGCGACCACCGTGCCGATGACGCCGGCGACGTTGGGGCCCATGGCGAACATGAGCAGGTAGTTGCGGGGGTTGGCCTTCATGCCCTCGATCTGGATGACGCGGGCGGCCATGGGGACGGCGGAGAGGCCGGCGGCGCCGATCATCGGGTTGATCTTGTCGCGCAGGAACAGGTTCATGGCCTTGGCCAGCAGGAGGCCGCCGACGACGGAGAAGGTGAATGCGATGAGGCCCAGCGCGAAGATGAGCAGGACCTGGACCTGCAAGAAGGCCTCGGCGGTGAGCTTCACGGCGATGGACAGCCCCAGGAGGATGGTGACGATGTTCATCAGCTCGTTCTGGGCGCCCTGGGCGAGGCGCTTGACCACGCCAGACTCCTTGAACAGGTTGCCCAGCATGAACATGCCCATCAGCGGCGTAGCCTTGGGCACGAGCAGGCAGATGACGAACATGCACACCAGCGGGAACAGGACCTTCTCGAACTTGGAGACCGGCCGCAGCTGCTTCATGACGATCTTGCGCTCGTCTTCGGTGGTGAGCATGCGGACGATGGGGGGGATGATGATGGGCACCAGCGCCATGTAGGAGTAGGCGGAGACGGCGGTGGCGCCGAGGAGGTCGGGGGCCAGGGAGTTCGTCACGAAGATCGTGGTGGGGCCGTCCGCGCCGCCGATGATGCCCACGGAGGCGGCCTCGGCCACGTCGAAGCCCAGCGACGGGAAGAAGTACCCCAGCGCGAGGGTGCCGAAGAACGCCACGTAGACGCCGAACTGAGCGCCGGCGCCCAGCAGCAGGGTCTTGGGGTTGGCGATGACCGGACCGAAGTCGGTCATGGCGCCCAGGCCGAGGAAGATCAGCGGGGGGAGCACCTCGTACTGGACGCCGTAGTAGAACAGCCGCAGCAGCCCGTCTTCCTCGACCATGCCGGACAGGGGGAGGTTGACCAGCAGGACGCCGAAGCCGATGGGCAGCAACAGGTAGGGTTCGTACTGTTTCTTGACGGCCAGATAGATGAGGAGGAGGCCGAGGACCCACATCACCGCCTGGCCGGCAGTGGCGTGGAGCAGGCCGATCCCTGGGATCGCCTGTTGGAGGAAGTCCATGTCGCCCCCGTTAGGGCAGTTTTCAGTCCTCGATGACGCAGAAGACCTGGTCGACCTCGACCATCTCTTCCGCCCCGGCCTTGACCTCGACGACCTTGCCGGCCGCCGTGGACGCCAGCGGCATCTCGATCTTCATGGCCTCGAACACCGCCAGGGTGTCGTCCATGTCGACGGTGTCGCCGGCCTTGACCTCCACCGAGATCACCTTGCCGGGCATGGGGAAGATCACTTCGTGCTGGGCCATCGTAGTCTCCTCACGTCACCCGGCCCCACGGCCGGGTGCGGTTCATTTCTCGTCCGCGGTGCCGCTGCGGTCGAATCGTCGGACGGCGGCACCGTACAGCAGCGTGCATAGGTACAGCAAGGTGAGCGTGACGAACACACCGACGAAGCCGGTGATGCTCACCTGCGCGGCCTCCACCCAGTCGATGGCGAGGGGTACGCCCATCAGCCGAGGTAGCCTCCGGAGATGATGATCTTCTGGATGTTGGACGTGCCCTCGACCACCAGGAAGGACCGCGCGTCGCGCAGCAGGCGCTCGGCGGGGTACTCGGTGGAGAAGCCGAAGGAGCCGAAGATCTTGATGGTCAGGTGCGCGGCCTCGTTGGCCGTCTCCGAGGCGTTGTACTTGGCCATGGACACGGACTGGGTGTTGCGCGTGTTGGGGTCCTGGTCCTTCTCCCAGGCCGCCTTGTGGACCAGCAGCTGGGCCGCCTGGTGGTGGACCACCATCTCGGCGATGTCGCCGCGGATCATCTGGTACGTGGAGATGGGCTTGCCGAACTGCTCGCGCTCCTTGGCGTACTTGGCGGCCTCCTCGAGGCAGGCGCGGCCCACGCCCACGGCGCGGCAGGCGCAGCTCAGGCGCGTGTTGTCGAGCATGGTCATGCAGACCTTGAAGCCGTTGTTGACGCCGCCGAGCACCTGGGACTTGGGCACCTTGGCGTCCTCGAAGTAGATCTCGCCGGTGGGGGCGCAGTGCAGTCCGAGCTTGGTCTCGATGGGCACCGTGGTGACCCCGGGGGTGTCCTTGAGGTGGACCAGGAAGCAGGTCATGCCCTTGTGCTTGAGGGCGGGCTCGGTCTTGGCGTAGACAAGGGCCACGTCGGCCACGTGGGCGTTGGAGATCCAGGTCTTGGCGCCGTTGAGGACGAAGTGGTCGTCCTTCTCCACGGCCGTGGTCTTCATCGACGCCACGTCGGAGCCGGAGTTGGGCTCGGTGATGGCGAAGGCGCCCAGGTACTCGCAGCTGACGAGCTTGGGGATGTACTGCTGCTTCTGCTCCTCGGTGCCCCAGCGCAGGATCGATCGCGCCGGGCCCTGGGTCTGCATGTTGAACGGCAGGCCCCACGACGGGCTGACGCGAGCGATCTCCTCGGTCAGCAACATGGAGGTCAACATCCCGTCGTCCAGACCGAGGCCGCCGTACTCCGCGGGGATCACGGCGCCGAACAGGCCCAACTCGGCCATCTGCTGGAGCGTCTCGATGCGGAAGTGGTGGTTCTTCTCGTCCTCTTCCATGGTCGGCGCGATCACCTCCTCGGCAAAGCGCCGGGCCATGTCCCGCATCATGATCTGGTCTTCGGTGAGCGTGAATTCCATGGGGTCCTCCTGGTTCGCGGGGGTGCGCCCATGCGCGCCCGAGCACGCCATTCCTACCGAGTGGCAGGGGCGTTGTCAACGAGGTGCGGAACTCGACGCAAAACACCAGTTCAGTGGTGGGGTACCCCCGGGCGGGCGGACGTGATACGCAGGGTGCATGCCTGCCCTCCTACGCACTCTCTTGACAGTCCTCGTCCTCGTCTCACTGACAGCCGCCGGCCCTGCGGCAGCCAAGCGGGAGCGGGTCGAACCCCCGCCCGTCGAACCGGCCGAACCGCTGGCAGACCCCCTGGCCGACGCCCTCGACGCGCTGCAGGTGACCGAGGCGCAGCTGGGGGTGCACCCGGAGGGGTACCATGCCCGGTTCCCGCTGCCCGACGACATGCCGTACACGCTGCCGTTCTTCGCGGACCTGTGGGCCGAGCCGCTGCAGACCTACCCCTGGGCGGCGGGCATGGCGACCTATGCCGCGCGGTACCTCGACCCCGACTACCTCGCGGCGGTGGGGCACGAGTGGCCGGGCGACCTGCAGCCGGGGGAGGGGGCGCGGCCGGACGCGGCGTACCACCTGCTGTTCCACCTGGGGGTGTGCCGCCTCACGTCGCGCTTCCGCGACTACTCGGTGAACCTGTCGGACCGCACGTTCGGCGACGAACCCCTGGCCGAGGCCATCGGCGAGCTGCGCGCGGCGCAGGGGGTGGGTCCGACCCACGTGACGTTCGGACGCGACGCGGACTTCCCCCGCCCGGCGTTGCAGGAGGCCGAGGCGGCCGAGGGGATCGACCCCGAGCTGCAGCGGATCGTGGCCGAGGCCGTGCTCGACCTGGCCGACGCGCGTCGCTGGATCGATCTGGCGTTCCGCAAGGTGGACTGGGACGACCGCATCGCCGTGTGGCGCATCCTCGACCTGGGCGAGATCCAGCTCGACGGGCTGCGTTACGACCCGGCCGTGGACGACGTCATGGCTCAGCTGGACCGCGAGAGCCTGCTGTACGGCGCCATGAAGGCCGTGCGCGCCACCGAGGAGCTGCGCGCGAGGCTGCGCGCATGGAAGGCCGACCAGGGGCCGCGGGCCATCCCGGCGATCCGCTACGAGCAGCCCACACCGCTGGGCCGCGTGGTGGTGCGCGGCGAGGGCAAGGACCAGCACACCTGCTCGGACTGCCTGCTGGTGGTGGATCTGGGCGGCGACGACACCTACGAGATGCCCGCCGGCGCCCCCGCCGATCCTGACCTGCCCCTGGCCGTGCTGGTGGACCTGGCCGGCGACGACCGCTACCTGCCCGCCCCGTTCGGCCTGCCCACCCAGGGCGCGGGCGTGCTCGGCGTGGGCATCCTGTGGGACGTGGCGGGCAAGGACAGCTACGAGGCCGACGGCCCGCTGGCCCAGGGGGTGGCCCAGGTGGGGGTGGGCCTGCTCATGGACGAGGCCGGCGACGACCGCTACACCGCGGCGGGGTCCTCCCAGGGCGCGGCGTTCTTCGGCGTGGGCCTGCTCGCCGACGCCGACGGCAGCGATCGATACGAATGCCACGGCGAATGCCAGGGATTCGGCGGCTCCGGCGGCGCGGGCATCCTCGCCGACGGCCGCGGCGACGACGTGTACGCCGCCGAGGTGCTGCCCGAGAACGTGTACCGCCCCGACTACCACGCCGGCATGGAGCGCAACATCACATCCGCCCAGGGGGTCGGTCTGGGGCGCCGCGGGGACGGCGGCGACGGCCACTCCTGGGCCGGCGGCTTCGGCCTGCTGCTCGACCTCGAGGGCGCCGATCGCTACTCCGCCGGCACCTTCTCCCAGGGCTGTGGCTACTGGTTCGGCACGGGCGTGCTCTACGACAGCGCCGGCGACGACGTGTACGAGTCCGTCAACTTCTCCCACGGCTCCGGCGCCCACTTCTGCATCGGCGCCGTCATCGACGAGGCCGGCGACGACGAGCACCGCGCCGTGCACACCGGCACCTGCGCGCTGGGATTCGGCTGGGACTACACCAACGCGCTGATGTTCGACCGCGAGGGCGACGATCTGTACGTGGGGCACGAGGCCGTGCTCGGCGTGGCCAACGGCCGCTCCAGCGCCCTGGCCGTGGACCTGGCCGGCGACGACCGCTACGAGCTGTCCGGCGAGGGCGCCGCCTACGGCCAGGCCGGCCGCATGGACCAGATCGACGCCGTCGACCCCGCCCGCCCCTACTTCGCCGAGGGCACGTCGCTGGGGCTGTTCCTCGACGTGGGCGGGGCGGATACCTACACGCGCGGCGAGGAGGTGGATCCCGTCGCTGCGGACGGCTTCGAGCGGCTGGCCCCGTTGCCCGGTGAGGAGGGGCACGAGCGGCGCAACCTCGGCGTCGGTGTGGACGCGGGCGAGGGCGAGGTCGCGGCGTTCGAGGAGTTGGAGGATCGGTAACCCGTGGATTCGCGGATCAGGTCGTTGGCGGCTGTCGCGGGACTGCGTCGGGGATCATGGGGGAGGCGGCCGCGGTCGGGGGGTAGGTGTGGGCAACCGTTGGATACGTCGCCTGGTCAAGTCTGG
>CAZLEO010000235.1:0-15069 GCA_964558555.1 uncultured Rickettsiales bacterium
GTTGATCTCCACCAGGGGGCCGTCCGATCGGGGGCTGTTGCGGTGTATGGCGCGGGCGATCTCGGTCTTGCCGGTGCCGGTGGGGCCGCTGATGAGCACCCCGATGTCCAGGGGCGACACCAGCGCGACGGTGCGCAGCACCTCGGCCACGGCCGCGCTGCGCCCGGCGAACCCCTCCACGTCGAGCTTCTCGCGCCACGGACGGGTCGGATCCGTGCGGTCGAGGGCGTCCTGTCGTAACAACAGGCGGTCCACAAGCGGGGCCAGATGGCGGGCGAACAGCTCGGCGTGGCGCGAGTCGTCGTCGTCGAAGGGGCCGGGATCGGCCCGGTCCTGCAGGTACAGCACCCCCTGGGGCGCGCCCGAGTCCTGCTGCCCGACGGGGGCGCACAGCACGGCCTCGATGCGGTTGACCTGCACGCTCTGGTAGCCGCTGAACCGTGGATCGGTCAGGGCCGACGCCGTGGCCACGGTCTGCCCCGACGCCATGGCCCGGGCGATGATGCCGTGGGACACGGCCTCGCGTATCCCCTCCAGCTCGTCGTCGGTGCACCCCACGGCCATGGACCAGCGGGGCGGGCCGTCGCCGCCGTCGTGCAGCTCGAGGTACCCCTTGCGGGCGCCGGCCAGGTCCAGCACCAGGTGCAGGGCGGAACGCAGGAAGTCGGTGGGATCGTCCTGGCTGCTGAGTTCGAGCAGGCGCAGGAAAAGATCGCGCTCCTTGCGGACGCGCTGCAGGGTCTCTTCGTTCTCGGCGCTCATGGGCAGTCCCGGGTCAGATCTGGGTCCAGCCGTCAGGATACGAGCAGGCCAGGCGGAATCCCAGCGAGTCGTCGCTGCGGAACGTGGGAGCGAACCATGAACGGTAGGCCGAGCGCAGGCTCACGGGGTTGACGCACCAGGTGCCGCCCCGCCCCACCCGCGGGACGCCGGCGAGCGGCGGTTCTTCGTATCGCCAGCGCCCGTCGTGCGACACAGGACCGGCGGGCGCGAACGGGTCGCTACACCAGTCGCGCACGTTACCGGCCAGGCCGCGCACTCCATAGGGGCTGCGGTCCACCGGGAACTCGCCCACCGCGCACATGGAGGGACGCGACGGGTGGCTGTCGCGCATGCAGCACCAGGTGGGGTCGAGGTGATCACCCCAGGGGAAGAACCGGCCGTCCACGCCGCGAGCGGCCTTCTCCCACTCGAGCTCGCCGGGCAGGCGCCACGCGCGCCCCTCCTCGGCCGCGCGCCAGCCCGCGTAGGCGTGGGCGGCCTCCCAGGTGACGCAGACCACCGGCCGTCCGGCCGTCACCTCCACGCCCGCGGCCCCGCCCTGGAGCTGGAAACCGCCGCTCGAGGTGCGCCCGTACAGGTGCTCGCCGCCCGCGGCGGCCGGGCTCGCGCCCAGGCGCGGCGCCAGGGCCTCGGCTCGCTCGAGCTGGTTCGACGCCACGAGGTGGTCGAGGAACGCGAGGAACTCGGCGTGGGTGACGGGATCGCGGCGCATCACGAAGCCGTCGAGCCATACGTCCTGGCGCGGCAGACAGCCGGGAGCGTCGGGATCATCCCCTGCCGTGAACCAGCCCGCGGGGACATAGCAGTCCCCGTCGCCCAGCGCGCCCGAGGGCGGGAGCGCGACGGCGTGCGCGGCCGCCTCCCCCGGGGGGTGGGCTCGCCAGGCCCCGCCTCGGCGAATCCGCACGGGGTAGGTCACGGGATCGCAGCCATCGGCGCGCAGGGTGAGCAGGTAGCTGCCCATGGCCAGCGGGAAGTCGTGCAGCGGCGTCGTCCCCACCACTCGGGCGGAGCCGGGCACGAGCCTCCGGTGCCGTTCGACCACCTCTGCCAGCACCACCTCGGCGCCGGCGGGGAGGGAGTACAGCGTCAGCGAACCATGGCCGCGCAGGTAGTCCTCGTGGCGACCTGTGCGATCGTGGGCGCGCAGCAACACGGCGTGTCGCTCGGCCTCGAGGGCGTCGCCGCGGCCCTCGGCTCGCTCGTGCCGGCCGCGGTGGTACTCGGCCAGGGACTCGTGGGCGGCGGGCAGGTCGGGGACCAGGGCCAGCGCGGCGTGCAGTCCCTGCATGAACTCGGCCTCGAGGCGGGCGGCGCTCCTCTCGAGGTCGTCCGCGCGCGACTGGAGGTCCCACCCGGGGTGCTTGTCCTCGACGGCCGCGCTGGGTGCGAGCTCACCTAACAGGAGCCCGGCCTCGACGCGCGCCTCGCCCGCCTCTTGACGCAGACCGCGCGCCCGGTCGCGGGACGATCGGGCGTCCGCCACCAGCTCACCGGCCCGCTCCAGCTGGCGCGTCCCCTCGAGCCAGGCGCCCAGGTCGGCGGCCAGGGTGGCGGCACTGGACGGGCGCTGCTGCGGATCTCGCTTCATGGCGGACTCCGCCGCGAGGACCAGATCCGTCGGCAGATCGGGCGCTCCCGACGACGACGCCACCTCGTCCACCGGATCGGGGGGACCCATGGCGAGCCGCTGCAGCACGGAGCTCGGGTCGTCTCCCCCGTAAGGCGGGATGCCGCACAGGATCTCGTAGAGCACCGCGCCCAGGGCGTACACGTCCCCGGGCCGCTCGAGCGCGGCATTCCACAGCCGCTCGGGCGCCAGGTAGGCCAGGGTGCCGACGATACGCTCATCGGGCTCCGGCGCGGTGGAGACGTCCAGCAGCGCCTCGCTGGCCGACTCGGGCCCGGGCCCGCCGGAGACGTCGCCCAGGACCCGGGCGAGGCCCCAGTCCAGCACCAGCACCGAACCGTGGCGGCCGATCATGATGTTGTCGGGCTTGAGATCGCCGTGGACCACGCCGTGCTCGTGGGCGTAGGCCACCGCGTCACAGGCGCGCCGCAGGCACTCGACCAGGCGCCGGAAGCTCAGGCCCGCGGCGGTGGGGTGCCACGCGCCATCGGTCACCGCCTCGTGCACCTCGCGGACCCCCTCGGACAGGGTCCGCCCCCGGACCACGGGCATGGTGTAGTACAGCCGCCCGTCGGGCAGACGGCCCACGTGGTGCACCGGGATGATGGCGGGGTGCTCGAGCCAGGCCGTGGTGCGCGCCTCCTCGGCGAACCGGGCGTGGGCCGCGTCGTCATCGAGCAGCTTCGCCTGGATCACCTTCATGGCCAGCACGCGGCCGAGCTTGCGCTCGCGCACGCGGCGCACCTCGCCCATGCCCCCGGCCCCCAGGGGGCCCAGGTCCTCGAACTGCTCATCGAACTTGGGCATGTTGCTCATTGGCCCGATTGTCTCACCACCCGCGCCTACTGCGGGCCGCAGCCGGCTGCTTTGCAGCCTTCGGCGCCCATGCACGCTGTCGGCATCCTCGACGTGCTCGAAGCACGCCTTCGGCCGCCGCCAACGCACCTGGACGTCGCCTGCGACTCCTCGCTCGCCGCGCGTGGGCAGACAAGCGGGCGAGCCCGTCCATTCTTGATCATGCCACCCCGGGTGTCACACGATGGGCTGCCATGGACTCGCCACGCAGATCCCGGTGGGGGTACTTCCTCTACGACTTCGCCAACTCCGGCTACGTGGTGGTGTTCGGGACGTTGATGTTCCCCATCGCGTTCAAGGAACAGCTGGTCGGTGAGTCCACCCGGGCCGACTTCTACTGGGGCGCGTGCATCTCCGCGAGCGTGATCGCGGCGGCGGTGATGGCGCCGTTCGTGGGCTACGCCGCCGACCGGCTGCGCCGGCGCACCGTGCTGGCCCTGTGCGTGGTACCGGCGGTGGCCGGCGTGGCCGCCCTGTCCGTGCTCACGGGCCATGGAAGCGCCGCACCCCTGGCCGCGGCGATGGTGTTCGTGATCACCCACGGCCTGTACGTGCTCTCGGTGGCGGTGTGCGACTCGTACCTGTCGCACCTGGGCGAGGACCGGGAGGGGACGTCGAGCTTCGCGTGGGGCTTCGGCTACCTGGGGGGCGTGGTGTGCCTGGTGCTGGTGCTGCTGGTCCAGGGGTCGTCCCTGTCCCCCACCACGCGGGGATTCCTCACCGCCGCGGTGTTCTTCGGGGCCTTTGCGGCGCTGGCGCTGTCGCTGCTGCCCGGACACGCCGGACCCGTCCAGCGCCTGCAGCTGCTGCGCGCCGCGCGGGGGGTGGCGAACCCGCGCCTGATCAAGACGCTGCTGGCGTTCTGGCTGATCAACGAGGGCATCGTCACGGTGATGTTCTTCTCGGCGGTGTTCGCGCGGGAGACCCTGCAGCTGGATCTGCGGACCATCGGCGGGCTGTTCGTGGCGGTCCAGCTGCTGGCCTTCCCGGGGACCTGGGTCGTCGGGCGCGCGGCACGCCGCTGGGGCACCACGGCGACGATCCTGGCCACCGTGATCCTCTGGATTGGCCTGCTGCTGGGCCTGTCGGTCGCCACGAGCCTGGTCCACTTCGCGGCCCTGTCCCTGGGCAGCGCCCTGGTCCTGGGCTCCACCCAGGCGCTGATGCGGGCCCACTACTCGCGGCTGTACCCGCCGGACTCGGCGGGCCTCTCGTTCGGCCTGTACACGCTGGTGGCCAAGTCCTCGTCCGTGGTGGGGCCGCTGGTGTTCGGCCTGGTGGCGTCGGGCAGCGGCAGCCAGCGCACGGCCGTGCTCGCCACGCTGGTGCCCATCGTGCTGGGGGGAGCCCTGTTCGCGGTCGTGGGCCGCGGGGGGCCACCGATCCGGCGCGGATGAAATGTCGCGGGGACCTGCCGCGTACCCAAGTGCACGGTCCGGGGGGAACCGGGCCGCAGATTGGGAACGCACCATGAGCAACGAGGTCATGAGGGTCCAGCGAGGTACGGGAACCGCCTACCTGCTGTGGCTGCTGGGATTCGTGGGACTTGCGGGCATCCACCGCTTCTATGTGGGGCGCCCCATCAGCGGCATCATCTGGCTGCTCACCGGCGGGCTGTTCTTCATCGGCCAGATCGTGGATCTGGTGATGATGCCGCGCATGGTCGACGACTACAACACGGGCGCCAAGGTGTGGTGACGGGCCGGGACGCGGCGCGATAGGCTACGTGCCGTGGGTTCCCCTGCGCTCGCTTACGTGATCCACGCCCTGCCCGGCGACTCGCTGGAGGACCGCCTGCGCCACGCCGCGCGCCTCGGCCTGGCCGCCGAGGTGGCCAACCGCACCCGCAGCGCCGACTTCGATCCGGGTCCGTACCGCGCCCTGCACGTGCCGATCGTCTCGGTGCAGGCGTACGCCATGCACGACCTCCACCCCCTGCACCCGGACCCGGGCCACCGGGCGCGGGCCGAGGACCACGTGCGCGACACCCTGGACCTGGCCGCGGCGGTGGGGGCGCGATACGTGGTGACCGTCTGTGGCTTCGGGCAGGCAGGGGTGGACGATCCCTTCGGGCGCTCGCTGGAGTTCTTCGCGAGGCTGCTGCCGGCGGCGCGGGACCGCGGCGTGTGCCTCCTGGTGGAGCCGCTGAGTCCTCTGCGGGCCGCGGCGATGACCGATCCGCACGAGGTGGCCGACCTGATCGAGGCCCTGGACGCGCCCGAGGACATCGGCCTGCTGCTGGACACGGGGCACCTGCTCGACAGCGGCCTCGAACTGGATGCGTTCCTCGGTGCCTGGTCGCGGCCGGTGGCTGCGGTCCAGCTCAAGGGGCCGGGATCCGCGCCCCCCGCCGCCGACCTGCTCGGCCGCTGGTTCGACCGGCTCCGGCCCGCACCCGGGGTGCTCAGCGTCGAGCACCGACAGCCCATCGAGCCGGCCCGGCTGGACCCACTCGTCGGCGCGCTCGCCGCAGCGCTGGCCCACCTGAGCGCGCCAATGTCCTAATATGGGATTCGAGATACGAGGAGGGCATGTCTCGACCCCGCAAATGGAGCCTGAGGAAGCCGGGCGCCGAGCAAGAAGAGGTCACCACGGTCGACGTGGCCGGCATCAGCGGCGAGCCGCCCACCCAGTCCACGGTGGGCGCCACCCTGACCGTGCTCAGCGGCGCCGAGGCCGGCCGCGTGGTCTACGTGGGTCCGGACGGCGGCGTCATCGGCCGCGGCGACGAGGCCGACATCGTCTTCGTGGACACCACCATCTCCCGCGCCCACGTGAGCCTGCGCATGCACGCGGGCGACTTCTGGGTGCGCGACCTGGGCAGCTCCAACGGCACCTTCGTGGACGGCGCCCCCATCGAGGGGCGCGTCAAGCTGCCGCCCACCTGCCGGCTCCGCATCGGCCGCCAGACCGTGCTGCAATACGCGGCCCTGGACGAGCTGGGGCGGGAGCGCGAGTACCAGCGCATGCTCATGGAGGAGCGGCTGCGCTGGGAGGAGGAGCGCAGCAAGGAGCTCGAGGCCCAGGCCGCCGAACTGCGCTCCGCCAACGAGGATCTCGAGCAGTTCGCCTTTGCCGCGTCCCACGACCTGCGCGAGCCGCTGCGCATGGTCGCCAGCTACATCCAGCTGCTGTCCGAGCGCTACGACGGCCAGCTCGACGAGGAGGCCGATCTGTTCATCGGCTTCGCCCTGGACGGGGCCGAACGCATGCAACAGCTGCTGGACGACCTGCTCAGCTACTGCCGCCTCGGTCGGGGCGGCCTGTCCCTGGCCGCGGTGGACATGAACGGCGTGGTGGACCAGGTGCTGAGCAACCTCACCGTGGCCATCCGCGAGTCCGATGCCTCGGTCACCCGCGGCCACCTGCCCATGGTCGTGGGCAACCGCAGCCAGCTGGTCCAGCTGTTGCAGAACCTGGTGAGCAACGCCATCAAGTTCCGCAGCGAAGATCGGCCCGAGGTGCGCATCTCCATGGCCGAGCGCGCCGGGGTCAGGGTGTTCTGCGTGCGCGACAATGGCATCGGCATGGATCCCAAGGACCAGCACCGGATCTTCCAGATCTTCCAGCGCCTGCACAGCCGTGAGGAGTACGACGGCACGGGCATCGGCCTGACCATCGCCAAGAAGATCGTGGACCAGCACGGCGGCGAGATGTGGGTGGATTCCTCCCCGGGCGAGGGCACCTCTTTTTACTTCACGTTGCCCTCCAGTGAGGACGACCAGGTGGATCTGACGCAGACTATCCACTGATGCGACCGCGACGTCCCCACAGCCTCTCCCTCGTCGCCTCCGGGCTGGCCCTGCTGCTGGTGAGCGCCTGCCAGGAGGAGGACGACGACACGGTCGTGCCGCCGGACAAGCCGCAGGCCATGGAGCACTACCTGCTCGACGAGGGGGAGCCCAACCACCTGCTGCCCCTGTACGTGGACGTGGACGTGGAGTCCCGCCGGGCCTGGTGCCTGTCGCGGCTGCTGGGCACGGTGGCCCAGGTGGATCTGGACGCGGCCGAGCTGATCCGCATCCTGCCCCGCTACGAGTCCACCAGCTCGGCGCTACGCCTCAAGGGGGACGGCCCCGACGTGGTCTGGCAGCTGCGCTCCGGGCCCCCTCCCCTGCTGCGCATCGAGGCGGACACCGGCCACATGCGCGCGGTGGACGTGGGCCTGAGCGGCGCCACCGACCTGCTACGGCTGGACGAGGATCGGCTGCTGGTGACCGGGGAGATCGAGGGGGGCAGCAACGCGCTGCTGGTCCTCGACGCGCTGCTCGAGGTGGCCCAGACCGAGGAGGTCGAGGCCACGCCGCTGCAGCTGGAGATGGCCGGGGACGGCGCCATCGGCGGGCGCATGCAGGGCGGTCGGGTCCACCTGCGCGACGCCGAGACACTCGAGCTGCTGCGCACGTGCACCTCGCCCTTCCTGGGCCACACCGTGGGCAACACCCTGGCGAGCCTGCCCGACGGGAACTTCGTCATCACCCAGGACACCTCCGTCGGCCTGGTCAGGTGCGACGACGACGATCCCGTCGAGATCGACGAGGGCACCGAGAACTGGGACGTGCTCACCGACGGCGACGAGGTGATCGTGCTGGACCGCATCGGCGGTGACGAGCCCAACTGGGGCGAGATGCGCCGCTACGACGCCGACCTCGACCTCGTGGGCGACGCCACGCCCACGGGCAAGAACAGCGGCTACGGCGGCCTCGACGGCGATCTGGTGTGGATGAACTCCGAGGGATCGTCCGACCTGTGGGCCATCCACGCCGACACGGGCGACCTCGTGCACCGGGTACAGACCGGGCTGCACGTGGAGTCCCTCGCCGCCGACCCCGACCGCCCCGGCCGCGTGTACGCCAGCGGCCGGCTGTCCGACCTGCTGATGTGGGTGGACATGGACACCGGCGACACCCTCACTGCCGAGATCGATTTCCACTGGCCCGTGGTGCCGGTGGTGGCCGACGGCAAGCTGTGGGTGCTCGATCAACTCGACGCCGACCTGCACGCGCTGGATCTGGAGACCCTCGAATCCCTGGGCGCCTACGATCTGGGCCTGTCCACCAACGTCTCGCTCACCCTGTCGGACATGGCGCTGCACGCGGATCGCGGGACCCTGTTCGTCACCCACGGCTGGGACAACCAGCTCGTGGAGGTGGACCCGGCCGACGGCGCGGTGGTGGGCCGCTGGGATCTCGGCGGCGAGGTGCTGGACAAGGACGAGTCCGGCCGCCTCGAGGTGCTCGTCGGCCCGTCCGAGGTGCTGACCGTGCGCAGCGCCGACGGGCGCGTCACCCGCATCGACCCCGACCAGGCCGACGCCGTGGACACCGCGGCCCCCGTGGCCGAGCAGATCCCCCAGCAGACCCGCCTGCAGTACGCCGCCCTGTCCGAGGACGGCACCCTGCTGTACATCGGCCCCTACGCCATCGACACCGCCACTCTCGAGCACGACGTCGACCGAGACGTGGGCTGGACCTTTGCCGCCGGTCAGTACGACGGCACCTGGATCGCCTGGCGCGCGGACGACGTCTCCATCCTCACCGTGGACGCGGACGGCGTCATCACGTCCGTGGCCCCCACCGAGATCGTCGCGGGCGCCCAGGCACCGGAGTTCCACTACGTCGGCGAGTGGGAGCAGCGCCTGTTGTTCACGGACCTGCGCCGGGCGGGGATCCTGGCGTGGCCGATGAAGCTGGAGTAGGCGCCCTCGTTCCCAAGAAACCGAAGTCAGTCTCCCGCCTTCGAGAGTAGACGCAGCAGGTGCTGCGTGCGGCGGGCCGGATTGCGCGTTGCGCGGATGGACTCCTGGCCGGCGAACCCCAGTGTCAGGCGCAGGCGTGCGTCGTCGGCCAGGCGGGCGAGGGCAGCGCGCAGGGAGTCGGGATCGTCCGGGGGGACCAGCAGGCCGGTACGGCCGTCCTCCACGAGCTCGGGGATACCGCCGACGGCCGTGGTGACCACGGGCACGGCGCGCGCCATGGCCTCCATCAGGGCGACCGGTACGCCGTCGCGGTCGCCGTCGGGCGCCACGCGGCACGGAAGGGCCATCACATCCACGCCGGCCTCGTAGACGGCCTGGACCTGAGGCTGCGCGCAGACGCCCAGGGCGGTCAGGCCGCGCATGCGTCCACCGATCTCGGCGGCGGTGGCGCCCACGACGGTCCAGCGCCAGGGTGCGTCCAGGCCGGCGAGGGCCTCGCGCAGGGTGTCGTGGCCCTTCTTGGGCGCGGGACGGGCCACGGTGAGCACGTGGAGCCGATCGGAATCGGTCGGGGGCGCGGTGTGGGCGTCGGGTACGGCCAGCGGCAGCACGATCGGCTCGACGCCGGCCCGCTCGCTGCAGGCGCCGGCCCCATCGTCGGAGATGGCGACGGCCGGGCGGGCGCCGCGCAGGGCCCACAGACCCAGGTCTGTGGGTACGTGGATGCCGCGCGCGTGGACGGTGACCACGAGGGGCACGCCGGCCAGATCGCAGGCGGCCCGTGCGAAGGCCGCGGCCTGGCCCAGGAAGTGGGCGTGGACCACCGTCACCCCGTCGTCGACGAGCTGGCGAGCCCACCACGCGGCGCGGCGCAGGTCCTTGGGCCGCCCGCCCAGGTCCGCCCAGCCCTGCTCGAGGTCCGCGGGGATGTCCGTTGTACGCCGGCCCCAGCGGGCGCGGGGTACACCTCGCACGAGGTCGTCGGGCAGGATGCCGTGGTCCGGCCCCCTGCGGCTCTCCAGCGTCCAGGCGCTCACGTCGGCCCCCGCGTCGATCAGATCGGCGATCTCGCGGTACACGAAGGTCTCCGACGCCGTCGGGTAGCGGCCGATGAGGTAGGCGATCCTGGGGCTGGTCGACTCGGCGCTCATGCAATCCCGTCGAATCCGACGGTGGCAGATCGCCCGGGCGCGCACAAGAGTATGCTTGGACCGATCATGGCTCGAGTCGTCCTGCTCATGGGTGTCCAGCGATCCGGCACGAACGCCCTGTTCAAGTCCCTGTCCAGCAGCGCAGCGGTGCGTGCGTTCAACGAGAGCATGGACAGCCCGTGGTTCGACCGGCTGGACCTGCGCCCGGTGGCTCAGCTCGAGGCGCTGCTCGCCTCCGACCCCCGACCCGTGGTGCTCAAGCCCATCAACGAGACCAAGACCCGATCCGTGGCCGACGTCCTCGAGGAGTGGAGCGACCACGACGTGCGCGTCGCGTGGACCTACCGCGATCCGGTCAACGCCTTCTTCTCGCATGTGACGCGCTGGGAGGGTTTCCGCGGCCAGCCCGAGGAGTTCGCGCGGCACTGGGCGGCCCGCAACCGCGCGGTCCTCGACGCGCTGCGTCCCTTCGGCGCCCGCATCGCCATCGTGCGGTACGAGGATCTGTCGGTGGACGCGTCGGTACTGGACGAGCTCGGTGCGTTCCTGGGGATCCCCACGTGTTACCTGTTCCGCCGGGACCGGGCAGCGGGCTGGCATGAGGTGTCGGACCAGGAGCAGGACCTCATCGCCCGCGGGACGGCGGACGTGCTCGCGCGACTCCACCGCAGCCGGCGCTTCGTCGCGCGGCCCGATCCACGGCTGTGGACCAACCGCTTGCGCCGCGCTCGTGGGCGCGTCAGCCGGGAGCTGTTCAAGCTCGGTCGGGTAGCCAGGGGGTAACTGACGGGGGCGCAGGCGGCGCGCTATCCTTGGCCCGTCTGCTGGAGTCGACGATGCGCCTGCTGATCCTGCTGACCGCGTGCACGCTGCTCGCCGCCCCCGCCCGGGCCGACGAGGCCGGCGAGGCCGACGACGAGACGCGCCCCGCCACCGAGTTGATCGTCGAGGAGAATGCCAAGCACAAGGCCGCCGAGCTGTCGGTCTACGCCCGCATCGGCAGCCACGGGGCCTTTGGCCCCGGGGTCCAGCTCGCCGTGCCCGTGGCTCCCCGCGGATTCATAGACTGGATAAACGCGGAGTTCTTCGTGGAGTTCGGCGTGGACTTCATGTGGGCCAACCTCATCCTGCCGGGCTTCGACTCCTCCCCCTACCTCGTGGTCGCCCCCATGGGCGGGGTGAAGTGGATGTTCTACGTCACCCCCGTCTTCGAGGCGTTCACGGCAGTCCGGGGCGGTGCGTACGTCTCCACCCGCGAGAGCACCTTCGAGTCCACCACCGCCCCCCTGTTCGAGTGGACCTTCGGCGGCGCGGTGCGCTTCGCCGACAATCTCGCCCTGCGCTTCGAGTTCGGCTACCCCGTGGTGCGGGTGGGGCTGCAGATCGCCTTCGAGTGAGTCACCGCTTCGGCGGGAAGTAGAACGTCCAGGTCGCCTCGATCATCATCGCGAAGCCCGCCGCCGGCCGCACCCCGGTCACGCCGGTGAGCACGAAGCCCGGCCGCAGGTACAGTCCGAGCCCCCCGTGGACAGGGCGGGTGCCGAACAGATCGAACCCGACGCGGGCGCCCGCGCCCACGGTGCCGTAGGTCGCACCGTCCGCCGCACCGATGCCGGTGAGCACATAGGGGGCCACCGAGAACGTCACGCTGGATTCGGGGCTCGCCAGCAGGTGCAGATACGTGCGTTGCAGGTACAGGCCGCGGCCCATCTCGGTACGCGCGCGGATCATGCCGACCACGTCCCACTGCAGCTCGAGGGCCACTCCGTCGTTGAAGAACAGCCTCAGCTCTGGCGAACCGCCCTCCAGGACGAAGGACGCCTCGGAATCGCCGACGAGCAGCCCGGGCGCGGCGTTCCAGCCGAGTCCGATGACGCGGGCGCGGGGCTCCTCCGCCCCGGCCGCGACGGTGCCCGCCATCGCCGCGACGGCGACCAGGACGAACGCGGCGCTGCGAATGCGGCCGGTCAACTACTCGGGGCGGGGCACGGGGAGGTGGATGGTGAAGGTCATCTCGAACACGGCCTCGAAGCCCACGCCCGATTCGGACAGGTTCGCGCCCCAGTAGTTGACGGTGGCCCGGTCGACCCGGAAGCTCGGGCGGCCGTAGAAGCCGATGGTCAGGGCGTCTGCCGCGTAGAACTCACCGCCGATGCGCGAGCCGACCTCGAAGGTGTTGAAGCTGCCGTATCCCGCCCAGCTCACGCCCTTGATGCCGATGAAGGGCGCGACGCAGAAGAACTGGTCTTCCCCTGTCGGGATCCAGAAATGGCCGAACGCCTTGAACGCGCCCACCCTGCGGCTCACGTAGGGCTGGTACTGCTGCATGTCCTCGTTGAGGCGGATCGTCTCGCCGATGTCGAAGTTCAGATCCACCGAGATGTTGTTGGCCGGGAAGAAGCGGAACTCGAAGTTGCCGTCGAAGGCGAAGTTGTCGGCCGCGTCGGAGTACGGGTTCTCGTCGATGTACTCGGTGAGCTGGACCCCCCACGCGCCGCCCCAGGTGATCCCCAGGAGCCGATCACGCGCCGACGCCTCCCCCACACACAGCGTGCAGGCCATGACAACGGCGCACCCCAGGACCACAAAACTCGACTTCGTCTGCATGATGGCTCCCTCCGAGCGATGGCCGACCCGAGCCAGGCGGCTGGGACGAGTATAGAAACTCCCCCCATCGATCGCCACAGACCCGCTGCGACGCGGCTGGCCCGGCGCACGCGCACGCGATAGGATCATCCGCCGAGGGCAACATCCGGGAGATCCGATGCAGCTGTACACGAAGATCCTCATCGGTATGGGCGTGGGCGTGGTGCTCGGCTTCCTCGCCGGGCCCAACTCCTTCCTGCTGCCCGACGATGGCGTCGAGCTCACCCACGCCGAGGTGGATGGCGCCACCGAGCTGACCGCCGACGACGCGCTGGTGTTCACCAGCCCCGAGGGAGGCGAGCCGATCCAGCTGGCCCACGGCGTCAGGCGCATGAGGGTCCTCGAAGAGCGGCCCGGCGATCCCACCTGGCTGAAGGTGCAGTGGGCCCTGTCCACCGCCGATCTGCTGAGGCTGCAGACGGAGGGCGTGGAGGGCGCCGCCACCATCGAGGCGGGCGAGGAGCTCGAGGGGTGGGTGATCGAGCGGGTACCCGAGGTGCGGCGCTTCGCCCCCATCGGCCTGACCCTGGTCAACTCCACCGAGTGGATCGGCCGGCTGTTCCTGGCCCTGATCAAGATGATCGTGGTGCCGCTGGTGTTCTTCTCGCTGGTGGTCGGGGTGGCCTCCCTGGGCGACTTCCGCAAGCTCGGGCGCATCGGTGCGCGCACCATCGGGTTCTTCGTCACCACCACGGCCATGGCGCTGATCATCGGGGTGACGCTGACCAACGTGATCAAGCCCGGCAAGCTGCTTTCCGAGGACGACCGGGCGTCCCTGCTGGCCAGCTACCAGGCCGAGGCCGGGGATACGGTGGAGAAGGCCGCCGAGGCGCCGACGCTGGTGGACCAGCTGCTGGCCATCGTGCCGAACAACCCCATGGAAGCCCTGGCCAAGGGCGACATGCTGCAGATCATCTTCTTCGCGTTGATGCTGGGCGTCGCCCTGACGTTCATGAAGCAGCGCAAGTCCAAGCCCGTGGTGGACCTGTTCGACCGCCTCAACGAGGCGATGGTCATGCTCGTCCACATCGTCATGAAGCTGGCGCCCTACGGTGTGGCCGCCCTGCTGTTCAAGGTGGTGGGGAGCACCGGCCCGTCGGTGCTGCTGGCCCTGGGCGTGTACGGTCTGGTGGTGCTGGCCGGGCTGGCGCTCCACCTGACGATCACCTACGGCTCGGTGGTCAGGTTCGGCGCCAAGCTACAGTTCATCCCGTTCATCAAGGCCATCCGACCGGCCATGCTGTTGGGCTTCTCCACGTCGTCGTCCTCGGCCACCCTGCCCGTGACCAAGGAGTGCGTCGAGGACAACCTGAGCGTAAGCCCGGAGGTCAGCAGCTTCGTGCTGCCGCTGGGCGCCACCATCAACATGGACGGCACCGCCCTGTACCAGGGGGTGGCCGCCATCTTCATCGCCCAGATCTACGGCATGGACCTGGGCTTCGCCGACCAGCTCACGATCATCATCTCGGCCACCCTGGCCTCGGTGGGCGCCGCGGGCGTCCCCGGCGCCGGCATGATCACCCTGGCCATGGTGCTCACCGCCGTGGGTGTGCCGACCGAGGGCATCGCCCTGGTGCTCGGCGTGGACCGCCTGCTCGACATGTTCCGCACCGCCACCAACCTCACCGGAGACAGCGCCTGCACCGCCTTCATGGCCCGGCTCGAGGGCGAGGACCTGCACGTCCTGACCAAGGAGGAGGACGAGGCGGATCAGCGACGTGGCTTCGAGAAGCGCCTCAAGAACGGCCCCCACCCCGTACCCCCCGAGCCTGACGAGGACGAGTGATGAAGAGCAAGCAAGCCATCTACTGGGTGGTCCTGCTGTTCGCCCTGGGCGCGATCCTGCTGGCGTACTACGTCCTGCAGAGTCGCCCGCCCACCTCCCCCTCCGGTCCCGTCGACCTCGAGACCATCCGCATGCGCCTCGACTCCGCCGAGCACAGCGTCAACAGCACCATGGCCCACCAGCTCATGGACATGGCCGTCCAGGCCCAGACCGAGGGCAAGCTCACCAGCGAGCAGCTCCACGCCCTCGACCAGGCCACCGCCCAGGCCACCATCGACGACATGGTCACCGACCACGAGCTCCTCACCATCGCCGATCCCATCTCCCGCGCCACCAAGGACAAGCCGGTGGCCAACCGGGAGGATGTGAGGGTGCTGCTGTCGAAGTAGGGCACATAACGCCCCCCCCTTCCCCTCCCCCTCCCCCTCCGGTTTCCGGCCCTTTCTTTCCTCTCCGGCGTCGCGCCGTGGCGTCGTGGCGTCGTGGCGTGATTCTCCCCACACGGGCGTTGGGGGAAGCA